>NZ_JBXAQJ010000007.1:0-44232 GCF_058807115.1 Pseudoduganella sp. GW821-FHT12E03
AAACCGGCTGAAACCTTCCAGACCGGCATCAACAAGACCGTGCAGTGGTATCTCGAGAACCAGGCCTGGGTGGACGACGTGCAATCGGGCGCCTATGCCACATGGGTGGAAACCAACTACAACGACCGGGACGCCAAATGACCGCCAACCTTCCGCGCCGCAAAGGCATTATCCTGGCCGGCGGTTCCGGCACGCGCCTGTACCCGGTGACGATGAGCGTCTCCAAGCAATTGCTGCCGATTTACGACAAGCCGATGATTTACCACCCGCTGACCACCCTGATGCTGGCCGGCATGCGCGAAATCCTGATTATTTCGACGCCGCAGGATACGCCCCGGTTCCAGGAATTGCTGGGCGATGGCAGCCAGTGGGGTTTGCAGCTCAGCTATGCGGTCCAGCCGTCGCCCGATGGGCTGGCGCAGGCGTTCATCATCGGCCGGGAATTTGTCGGCAACGATCCGTCGGCGTTGATCCTGGGCGATAACATTTATTACGGCAATGACCTGGATGCCTTGCTGCGTTCCGCCGCCATGCGTCCGGATGGCGCCACGGTGTTTGCCTACCACGTGCACGATCCGGAGCGTTATGGCGTGGTGGAGTTCGATGCGGACCGCAAGGCATTGACCATTGAAGAAAAACCCAAGGCGCCGAGATCGAATTATGCCGTCACGGGACTGTATTTCTACGATCGCCAGGTGTGCGATATTGCCGCCAGCATCAAACCGTCCGCGCGCGGCGAACTGGAAATTACCGACGTCAATAACGTCTACCTGCAGCAAGACCAGTTAAAGGTGGAATTGATGGGGCGTGGCATGGCGTGGCTCGATACCGGCACCCATGAATCCCTGCTGGATGCGTCGCAATTCATCGCGACTATTGAAAAGCGCCAGGGATTGAAAGTCGCATGCCCTGAGGAGATCGCGTTCCGCAAAGGTTATATCGATGCGGCGCAATTGGCAAAACTGGCCGAGCCATTGAAGAAGAATAATTATGGCCAATATCTGTTACAAATTTTAGAAGACAAGGTTATCCCACGATGAATGTGATCAAGACGCCATTGGAAGATTTGCTGGTGATCGAGCCGACAGTGTTTGGCGACCAGCGCGGTTTTTTCTATGAAAGTTTCAATGCACAGCGGTTTGCCGAGCAAACTGGCGTGCAAGTGGACTTCGTGCAGGACAACCATTCGCGTTCCGCCAAAGGCGTGCTGCGCGGCCTGCATTACCAGATCCAGCAGGCCCAGGGCAAGCTGGTGCGGGTAACCACTGGCGCGGTATTCGACGTGGCAGTGGATTTGCGCAAGAGCTCACCCACATTCGGCCAGTGGTATGGACTGGAATTGTCGGCTGAAAATAAACGCCAGTTGTGGATACCGGCCGGCTTTGCCCATGGTTTTGTCGTGACCAGCGACATCGCTGAATTCCTGTACAAGACCACCGATTACTATGCGCCTGCTTATGAACGTTCAGTGATCTGGAATGACCCGGCCATCGGCATTGAATGGCCGCTCGATGGCGAACCGCTGCTGTCGGCCAAGGACAAGGCTGGCGTACCGCTGGCCGAGGCCGAGGTATTTGCATGAAGATCCTGTTGACGGGATGCTCCGGCCAGGTCGGCTATGAACTGCAGCGCAGCTTGCAAGGGTTGGGCGAAGTGGTCGCGGTGGACCGCGCGCGCATGGACTTGGCCAACCTGGACCAGGTGCGGGCGGTGATCCGCGACGTCCAGCCGGGCCTGATCGTGAATCCGGCCGCGTACACGGCGGTCGACAAGGCGGAAAGCGAAGCGGAGCTGGCCTACCGCATCAATGCGGAAGCGCCGGCCGTGATGGCCGAAGAAGCCAAACGGCTGGACGCGGCGCTGGTGCATTATTCGACGGATTATGTATTCCCCGGGACTGACCCGGCGCCGCGGGTGGAAACCGACGTGACCGGTCCCGTCAACGTCTATGGCGCCAGCAAGCTGGCTGGCGAACAAGCGATCGTGGCATCCGGCGTCCGCCATCTGATTTTCCGCACCAGCTGGGTATATGGCATGCGCGGCAAGAATTTCCTGCTGACGATGCTGAAACTGGCGCGCGAGCGCGATGAGCTACGCATTGTGGCAGACCAGCATGGCGCCCCCACGTGGAGCCGCACCATTGCCGACAGTACGGCCACCGTGCTGGCCCAGGCCAAGGCGGGCGGTGCGGCATGGTGGGACGCGCATGGCGGCATTTATCACTTGTCCAGCCAGGGCCAGACCACCTGGTTTGAATTCACCCAAGCCATCCTGGAAGAAGCCGCCATAAGCTGCAATCTGGTGCCGATCTCCAGCGCGGAATACCCGACCCCGGCCACGCGGCCAGCCTATTCCGTCATGTCGTCGCAGAAGCTGGTGCACAGCCTGTGCGCATTGCCGCATTGGCGCGATGCGCTGCACCTGTGCATGCGTTGAGCTGTTTCAAACCGTAAGCATGACTGAGCGGGGCGGCGGGATTTGCTAAAATCCCAGCCTCGCAGGGTCCGTACCTTGTGTTACCGGCCCGAATTTATAATAAATAATGTTTTCTTTCCTTATAAGCTTTGTCGCTTCCGCGCTGCTGACCCTGTTGGTGATCAAGGAAGCCAAGCTGCATGGCCCTGCGATGGATACCGATTTCCGCGGCGTGCAGAAAAATCACGCGCATGCGGTGTCCCGTATCGGCGGCCTGTCCATTTTCTTTGCCGTCGTGCTGGCGGCCTGCATTTCGATCTGGCGCGTCCCGGCGATGACCAGCTGGATGATGTCGTTGCTGGCGTGCGCGCTGATCGCGTTTGCCGGTGGCATCGTTGAAGATTACACTGGCAATGTCAGTGCGGCCCGGCGTCTGGTCTTGACCATGGCCGCCGGGCTGGCGGCTTATTTCCTGCTCGATGCCCGTATCGACCGCCTCGACCTGCCGTTCTCGACCTGGGCAATTCCTTGGATCTGGCTGGCGTTACCCGTTTCGGTGCTGGCGGTGGCCGGTATTGCCAATGCGGTCAATATCATTGACGGATTCAATGGCTTGGCCAGCGTTGTCACGATTTGCATGTTGCTGTCACTCGGTTATGTGGCGCTGCAAGTCAATGATATGTTTGTCTTGGTGGCGGCATTGATCGTGGCGGGCGCCACGGCCGGCTTTTTAGTCTGGAATTACCCGATTGGCCTGATATTCCTGGGCGATGGCGGCGCTTATTTCATCGGCTTTATGCTGGGCGAACTGGCCTTGCTGCTGGTAATCCGTAACCCGCAAGTGTCGACCTGGTATGCCGCGCTGTTGTTGATCTATCCTGCATTTGAAACATTGTTTTCCGCTTACCGCCGCATGTTTGTGCGGGGTAAATCACCCACCATGCCGGATGGGATTCATTTGCATAGCCTGATATACCGCCGCATTGTGCAATGGGCGATCGGGCGTAAGGATGGGCGTGCATTATTGCGCCGTAATTCCCTGACCTCTCCGTATTTGTGGGCGTTTTCATTGATGGCGGTGATCCCCGCCACCATGTTCTGGAACAATACGCCGCTGCTGATGGTATTTTGCCTGCTGTTTATGGTGACGTACCTGTGGTTATATGCGCGTATCGTCCGGTTCAAAGCGCCGCGCTGGATGATGCGCCACAAGAAACACTAACGCAGCCGGTTTTTCGTGTATATTTCGGGCAGAATTCCAACCTCACTTTTTTTAAGGGATATTTATGGATCTGTCGAATATGTCCGTTGCTCAATTGCGTGAATTGCAAGAGCAATTAAAAAAGGAATTGACGCAACGCGAAACCCAGGAACGGGCGCAAGCCATTGAAAAAATCCAGGCGATTGCAAAAAGCGTTGGTTCCACAGTGGAAGAATTGATGGCTGGCGTCAAGGCGGGGGCCAAAATCAAGGCGCCTGGCGCGGAAGTGGCGCCGCGCTACCGCAACCCTGCGGATGGCGCCCAGCAATGGACTGGCCGCGGCCGTCAACCGAAGTGGGTCAAGGACTGGGTGGAAGCCGGCAACGATATCGAAGGCTTGCGGATCGCCGCCTGAACCTGAGCTTTAAGAACAGCAAGGCAGGCAGGACTTGCCTGCCACAGTTATCGCACTTACTATACCCGTAGTTTACGGCTGGGCCGTCCTGCCAGCCGCCATCCCACAGCATCCCTCCGCCGTCTGGCGCCCAGGCGCCAGGCGCGGGCGCGGGCGCGTCTACATCCAGATTATGACTACACTCTCGAAATCCATTTTCAAAGCTTATGACATCCGCGGCATCGTGGGTAAAACGCTCGATGCCAATGTCGCGCGCCAGATTGGCCACGCATTCGGCCTGGCGGCGCGCGCCAAGGATCAGAGCAAAGTCGTGATTGGCCGCGATGGCCGCCTGTCCGGTCCGGAACTGGCGGCAGCGCTGGCGCAAGGCTTGCAATCGGCGGGTGTGGATGTGATCGACCTCGGTGTGGTGGCCACGCCGATGGTGTATTTCGGCACCCAGGTGCTGGGTGCGCCATCCGGCATCATGGTGACCGGCAGCCACAATCCTCCGGACTATAACGGCTTCAAGATGGTGCTGGCGGGCGAAGCGATTTATGGCGACGCCATTGCCGGCCTGTACGACAGCATCCTGGCCGATGGCGGCAAGCTGGCCGCCCAGCCGGGTTCGTACAGCACGCATGACATCAAGGCCGAGTACCTGCAGCGCATCATCGGCGACGTGAAAATTTCCCGCCCGATCAAGATCGCTGTCGATTGCGGCAATGGCGTAGCGGGTGCCTTCGCCGGCGACCTGTATCGCGGCATGGGTTGCGACGTGATTGAACTGTTCTGCGACGTCGATGGCACGTTCCCGAACCACCACCCTGATCCGGCCCACCCGGAAAACCTGCAAGACCTGATCCGCTGCCTGCAGCAGACTGACGCGGAAATCGGCCTGGCCTTTGACGGCGACGGCGACCGCCTCGGCATCGTCACCAAGGATGGCCAGATCATTTTCCCGGACCGCCAGATGATGCTGTTCGCCGAAGACGTGCTGTCACGCCATCCGGGCGAACAAATCCTGTACGACGTGAAGTGCACGCGCCACCTGGCGTCGTACATTGAAAAGAGCGGCGGCGTGCCGCTGATGTACAAGACCGGCCACTCGCTGGTGAAAGCCAAGCTGAAGGAAACCGGCGCGCCGCTGGGCGGCGAAATGAGCGGCCATATCTTCTTCAAGGACCGCTGGTATGGCTTTGACGACGGCTTGTATGCCGGCGCGCGCATGCTGGAAATCCTGACCAAACACGCCGATCCGTCCGCGCTGCTGAACGCGCTGCCGCAGTCGGATTCGACGCCGGAACTGCACCTGCACCTGAATGAGGGCGAAAACTTCGCGCTGATGGACAAGCTGCGCAGCGACGCGCGCTTCCCGGGCAACGAGCGCATCATCGACATCGATGGCTTGCGGGTCGAATATGCGGATGGCTTTGGGCTGGCGCGTTCGTCGAACACCACGCCGGTGATCGTGATGCGCTTTGAAGCGGAAACCCCGGAAGCGCTGGCGCGCATCCAGGGCCAGTTCCGTGACGTGATCCTGGCGGCCAAGCCGGACGCCGAATTGCCATTCTGATCCCGGTAACGAAAATGAGCAGCCGGGGCAATTTGCATGGTATGCAGCCGTTGAACATATTGCTGGTGCGCGTTTCCTCGCTGGGCGACGTGTTGCACAACATGCCGATCGTGGCCGATATCGCGCGCCATTACCCGAACGCGAATATCGACTGGGTGGTGGAAGAGGGCTATGTCAGCCTGGTGCGCATGAACGCCCGGGTGCGCACCATCATCCCGTTTGCGCTGCGGCGCTGGCGCAAAAGCCTGGGCAATCCGGCCACCCGCGCGGAAATCGGCGCCTTCTTTTCCACCCTGCGCGCGCAGCGCTATGACTATGTGTTCGACACCCAGGGCTTGCTGAAGACCGGCATCATCATGGGCGCGGCCAAAGGCCGCCACAAGGTTGGCCTGGGCAACGGCAGCGAGGGGTCGGGTTACGAAGGCATTTCACGCGTGTTCCACACGCGCAGCGTCAAACTCGACCCGCGCACGCATGCGGTGGCGCGCGGCCGCCTGGTGGTGGGCGCTGCATTGGGCTACAGCGTGGATGACCCGGCCGATTTCGGCTTGCCGGACGTGTCGCCGCACGATGCGCGTCCGGACTGGATGCCGGCGGGACCCTATTGCGTCTTCTTCCATGGCACCGCGCGTGACGCCAAGAAGTGGGCGCCCGCCAACTGGATCGAACTGGGCGCCGCGCTGGCGCCGATGCCGATTTTGCTGCCGTGGGGCTCCGCGAAGGAAAAGCAGGAAGCCGAAGCACTGGCGGCCAGCCTGCCCAATGCGCGCGTGTTGCCGCAACTGACAATGGCCGATGCCGTGCTGCTGGCGCGCCATGCGGCGCTGGCGGTCGGCGTCGATACCGGCCTGACCCATATTGCCGCGGCCTTTGTCCGTCCCACCGTGGAAATCTATGCCGATTCGCCACGCTGGAAAACCGAGGGCAACTGGTCGCCGAAAATCATCAACCTGGGCGACCGCGGCGCACCGCCGCCGGTGGCGGAAGTGCTGGCTGCCGCGCGCAGCCTGCTCACTGCCGGCCGTCACTGAGGAAGCGCCTATGGTCCGACTGTATTCGTTGCTGTGGTGGCTGGCCTTGCCGCTGGCGCTGGGCCGCCTGTGGCGGCGCGGCGCGCAGGAGCCCGGCTATCGCCAGCACTGGAATGAGCGCCTCGGCCTGTACCGCGACCGGGCCGCCAATGATGAGCCGCACACGATCTGGGTCCATGCGGTATCGGTTGGCGAAACCCGCGCCAGCGAACCGCTGGTCGAAGCGCTGCTGGCGGCCTATCCGCGCAGCCGCATCCTGCTGACGCACATGACGCCCACCGGACGCGCCACCGGCAAGCAATTGTTCGGCAAGCATGGCGCCCGGGTCGTGCAATCGTACCTGCCGTACGACACCTTCAGCATGGTGCGCCGCTTTATCCGCCATTTCGAGCCGCGCATCTGCATTTTGATGGAAACCGAAGTGTGGCCATCGTTGATCGCGTGCTGCAACCAGGCGCACGTGCCGGTGGTGCTGGCCAATGCGCGCCTGTCCGAGCGGTCGCTGCGCAAGGCGCAGCGCCTGGGCGGGTTGATGCGGGGCGCCGCGCGGGGTATCTCCCTGGTGGCGGCGCAAACCGAAGCAGATGCCGGCCGGGTGCGCTCGCTGGGCGTAGCCAACGTCGATGTCACCGGCAGCATCAAGTTCGATGTACAGGTGCCGCCGGCCGCGCTGGCGCTGGGCGCGCAATTGCGGGCCCAGGTTGGCGCGCGGCCCGTATTGCTGTGCGCCAGTACCCGTGAAGGCGAGGAAGATTTGATCCTCGATGCGTACCAGCGCGCGTTGCAGGCGCAAGCCTTGCCTGCCGGCGTGCTGCTGTTGCTGGTGCCGCGCCACCCGCAGCGTTTCGATGCGGTTGCGGAGATGGCGGCGCAGCGCGGCTTCGCGGTCCAGCGCCGCAGCGCGCTGGCGCAGCCTGGCAGTGCCGTGGACCCGGGCGTGCAGGTGCTGCTGGGTGATTCGATGGGGGAAATGTTCGCCTATTACGCGCTGTGCGACGTCGCCTTCATTGGCGGCAGCCTGCAGCCGCTGGGCGGCCAGAACTTGATTGAAGCGGCCGCGCTGGGCAAGCCGGTGCTGATCGGCGAGCACACCTTCAATTTTGCGCAAGTGACGGACGATGCGCTGGCGGCCGGCGGCGCGTTGCGGATCGCCAGTGCCGATGCGCTGATGGCGCAGGCCGCGCGCCTGTTGCACGACGATGGCGAGCGCTTGGCCATGGGCGGGCGGGCGCGTGACTTCGCGGGCCGGCACAGGGGCGCCACGCAGCGCACGCTGGCGCTGTTGCCGGCCCTGATGCAGGCGGCGGCATGAGGCTGGAATGACACAATGTGACATTTGTCATGCCAAAATTGTGTCATTTTATTCTGTTCAGGTGATGTAAAAAAATCCATACTGCCTCCCATACCAACCCAAGGAGACAGAACATGGTTCACCGCCGTTTGCAATCCCTGCTGTTCGCCTGTGGCCTGGCCGCCTTGTCCACTCCGGCGCTGGCCGCCACCTGGCTGGTGCAGGATGTGCGCGTATTCGATGGCGAAAAAATGCATGCGCGCCGTTCGGTGCTGGTCGATGGCAACCGCATTGCCGATGATAATTTCCAGGGCAAGGCGCCCGCCGGCGCCACCGTGATCGACGGCAAAGGCCGCACCCTGTTGCCTGGTCTGATCGATGCGCACGTGCATGCCTACCGCTACCTGGATTTGCCGTTGTACTTCGGCGTGACCACGCAGATCGACATGTTCACCGGCGTGCAGGTGGTCAAGGATGTCAGCGCGAAAATGGCGCGCGGCGACAATGCGGGTCAGGCCGACCTGTTCTCGGCCGGTACGCTGGCCACCGCGCCGGGTGGCCACGGCACCGAATACGGCATGGCGATCCCGACATTGACCAAACCGGAAGAAGCGCAGGCGTGGGTCGATGCGCGCCTGGCCGAAGGCTCGTTCTTCATCAAGATCGTCATGGAGCATGGCCACGCGGGCCGCGCCTTTGCGTCGCTCGATCTCGCCACCGTGAAAGCGCTGATCGAGGCCACTCACCAGCGCGGCAAGCTGGCCGTGGTCCACATCAGCACCTTGGCCGACGCGCGGGCCGCGCTGGAAGCCGGCGCGGATGGCCTGGTGCATTTGTTTGTCGGCAACCGCATCAGCCAGGAAGAACTGGACAGCTTTACGCAACTGGCGAAAACCAAAAAAGCGTTCGTGATCCCCACCTTCAGCGTGATGGAGAGCATCGCCGGATTGCGCGCGGCCGACATCCTGGGCGACGCAGCGTTCAACAGCCTGCTCGACAAGGCGCAAAAGCAGCAACTGGCCAACCCGTACAGCAAGCAGGCCAAGCCGGAATTGATGGCGGCGCCGCAAGCCGTGACGGCGGCGCTGGCCAAGGCCGGGGTGCCGGTGCTGGCCGGGACCGATGCCGGCAACAATGGCACCCAGTATGGCGCCAGCATGCATCATGAACTGCAATCGCTGGCGCAGGCCGGCCTGACGCCGCTGCAGGCACTGGCCGCCGCCACCTCCGTGCCGGCACAGGCCTTCAAGTTGCCGCAGCGCGGCCGCATTGCCAAAGGCTACAAGGCGGACTTGCTGCTGGTGGACGGCGACCCGTCGGTGGACCTTGCCGCCACGCGCCGCATCGTCGAGGTGTGGAAAGATGGCGAATCGGTGGCGCCGCTGCGCAAGCAGCAACTGGCCGCCGTGGCGCTGGAAGCGCAGCCAGGCTCCGGCCTGGCGCTGCCGGCCGACGGCCGTATCAGCCTGTTTGGCAAGGACAAGATGGGCAGCCCGTTCGGCGCCGGCTGGATGCCGTCGCATGACGCGTTCCTCGGCGGTAAATCGTCGGTGGACATCAAGCTGGTCGAGGATGCGGCGCAGGTCAACGCCAACGTGGCGGCCGGTTTTGCCTATCCTTGGGCGGGGCTGGCGTTCATGCCGGGCCGCCAGCCGATGCAGGCCGCCAACCTCAGTTCGGCCAAGGTGCTGAAATTCCGCGTGCGCGGCGATGGCCAGCAATACAACGTGGCCGTCATGTCGAGCGGGAACAATATCCCGGCCAGCCTGCCGTTTCAGGCTGGCGGCGATTGGCGCGAAGTGTCGATGACGCTGGCCGATTTCAAGGGTGTCGACGCCAGCGCGATTTCCATGATCGCGTTTAACGCCGGACCGAAGACGGGCAGCTACCGCTTCGAGATCGCCGACGTGCGGTTGCTGGCGCAGTGAGTGTGATGGCGGCGGCGGCCTGGCGGGAAACCCGCGTAGCGTTGAGGCAAGCCTTGCGGGGCCCCTGGGTGCCGCCCCGGCTGGGGCGCGCACCGTACCTGTGGCTGGTGTCGCTGGCGTTCTTCGGCTGGAAGTATTTTTATGCGCCACCGTCCGCGCTGGAACTGGCGGCGCTGGTGCTGACCCTGGCGCTGTTCTTTCCCGTGTATTTTGGCAGCTTCTGGGTCTATAACCGCGCCGTCGTCCCGTACATCCTGTTCACCTTTGCTTTGGGCCTGGCATGGGCGCCGTTCAATTTCGGCGCCTGCACGTTCTTTATTTTTGCCGGCGCCATGTGCTCCCACTTCGACCGGCAAGCGGTCGCGTATGGCTCGCTGGCGGCGATCCTGCTCTCGACCGCGGCGGTGGCGCTGCTGGTGGATTTGCCCCTCAGTTTCCTGATGCCGACCCTGGCGGCCGGTACACCGGTCGGCATCGCCACCATCATGGATGCGCGGGTGCAGCGCTCGCGCGAGCAATTGCTGAAGAAGCAGGAAGAGGTGGAACACCTGGCGCGCATTGCGGAGCGCGAGCGCATATCCCGCGACATGCACGACTTGCTGGGCCATACGCTGTCGCTGATCACACTGAAGGCGGAACTGGCGGGACGGCTGCTGGAACGCGACCCCGCCGCCTGCCGCAACGAAATCCGCGATATCGAAGCCAGTGCGCGCCAGGCGCTGGCGGAAGTGCGCGCCGCCGTCAGCGGCTACCGGGAAACGGGACTGGCGCACGAGCTGGCGCGGGCCAAAGCCGCGCTGTGCGCGGCCGGAGTGACCCTGGATACGGACGTGCAGCCGCTGGCGATACCGGCGGTGGCGGAAAACGTGCTGGCGCTGGCCTTGCGCGAAGCCGTCACCAATATCTTGCGCCATGCCGGTGCGAAAGCCTGCACCGTGCGGTTGGCGCAAGAAGACCGCATGCTGGTGCTGCGCATCCGCGACGATGGCGCCGCCGCCGGCATGGCGGCGCGACTCGTGCAGGGCAATGGCTTGCGCGGCATGCGCGAGCGGGTGGAACAATTGGGTGGCTGGCTGTCGCTGGCCGTGGAACAAGGCGTGACATTGGAGCTGCGCCTGCCGATGGCCGATGGCGAAGGAATGACATGATGATCCGCATCGTGATTGCGGAAGACCAGGCGCTGTTGCTGGGCGCGCTGGCTGCGCTGCTGAAACTGGAAGGCGATATCGATGTGGTGGGGCAGGCCCGCAATGGCGAAGACGCGCTCGAACTGTGCCGGCAACTGCGCCCCGATATCGTGCTGACCGATATCGAAATGCCGCGCATGACGGGACTGGAACTGGCAGCCGCGCTGCGTGAAGCCTGTCCGGGTGTGCGGGTGGCGATCGTCACCACGTTTGCCCGCGCCGGTTACCTGCGGCGCGCGATGGCGGCCGGTGTCCGTGGCTACCTGCTGAAAGATGCGCCGGCCGAAACCCTGGCGCAGGCCATCCGTACCGTGCATGGCGGCGGTTTGGCGATTGCGCCGGAACTGGCGCTGGAAAGCTGGAGCGGCGCGCCCGACCCGCTCAGTGAACGGGAACGGCAAGTACTGCGGCTGGCGGGGGAAGGGCGCAGCGGGGCGGACATCGCGAAGCAGTTGTCGCTGTCGGAAGGCACGGTGCGCAATTACCTGTCGGAAGCCATCAGCAAGTGCGGCGCCGGCAACCGGGTCGAGGCGTATCGCATGGCCAGGGAAGCGGGATGGCTGTAGGGCGGTTTCGCCGCAGGCGAAGCCGCCATGCTTGTGCTAACTGAACAGCGGCGGCAATTCCTGCGCGCGTTTGCGCAGCAATTCGCGCGCTTCGTCGTAGGCCGGGTAAATCCGGCCCACTTCAGCCCAGAAGCGTGGGCTGTGGTTCATTTCCAGGATGTGCGCCAGTTCGTGCGCCACCACGTAATCAATCAGCGGCAGCGAGAAATGGATCAGTTTCCAGTTCAGCCGGATCATGCGCTGCACGGTGCAGGAGCCCCAGCGTGATCCGGCCGACGATAGCGCGAACGCGCTATATTGCACGCCCAGCCGCGCCGCATACAGGTCCAGGCGCTGTTCAAACAGGATTTTCGCCTGTTGCTGCATCCAGGATTTGACCCGTTCCTTCAGCAGCAGTTCCGTGGCGCCCTGTACCAGGCCCATATGCAATTCGCGCGTGTCCGGGTTGTAATCGGTGCGGTTGCGGGTGGCGGTGTACAGCCGCAATTTGATGTCCGTGCCCAGGTACGGCAGTTGCGCGCCATCGATCCATTCCATCGGCGGCTTTTGCAGCCGCGCCGCACGCCGTTCGCGCCGTTCTTCCAGCTTCGACAAAATCCAGTGCTGCTTGGCCCGGATGGCGTTGTCGATATCGGTCAGTGACACCCGGCGCGGGGCCGTCACGCGCAAGCCGTCGTCATCGACCATGAAGCCGATCGAGCGGCGCGTTGAGCGGCGCAAGGCATATTCCAGCACATAGCCACCCACCAGCAACTGGCGGCGTGGCAGTTGTTCTGCCGGCGGCGCCACGGGCGCCGGCGCGCGCAGCGGCACTGGCGGTGCAAGCGATAACGGTGGCAATGATGGTAACGATGGCGCGGTATGGGCGGATGCTGCGGAAGGGGAGGCAAGCGGCGCTGCGGTGTGCAGCCCGGGGGACGGCCCGGATGGCGCTGGTGATGCGGGAGGCGAATCGAAGGTGGCTGGCGTGGAGAGCTGCGGGACCGGCGTACTGGAGTGGGGCGCCTGCCAGGTCGAGGGATCTGGCGGCGCCGGGCGCGATGTGGAGCACATAGCCAACGTCGGCGCCGGTGCTTCGGCGCCGAACATGTCCAGCTGGTTGCCCGGACTGGCAGGCGGCTGTGACGTGCCGGAGAGGCTGTCTAGCCAGCGCTGTAAGCGTGGGGCGAAATGACGCGCATTTCTGATTCGATCCACTGTTCCACCTGCTCCATCAGACTGTCTGGTGTTTCACCTTCGGACGGTATCGGCTTGCCGACGGAAACCGTCACCTTGCCCGGCCGCTTGATAAACGAATTCTTGGGCCAGCACTCTCCCGAGTTCAACGCGATCGGCACCACGCAGGCGCCGGTTTCCACCGCCAGCCGCGTGCCGCCGCTCTTGTACTTGCCGGCCTGGCCGACCGGAATGCGCGTGCCTTCGGGGAACATGATAATCCATTGGCCGTCTTTCAGGCGGCGCTTTCCATGTGCAACCACCTGTTTAAATGCATGCTTGCCGGCCTTGCGGTCGATCGGGATCATGCGCAGCATGGCAATGCCCCAGCCAAAGAACGGGATGTACAGGATTTCCTTTTTGAACACGAATACCAGCGGGCGTGGCAGGTTCGCCAGCAGGAAAATGGTTTCCCATGCCGACTGGTGCTTCGACAGCACGATGGCCGGCGCATCGGGGAAGTTTTCCGCGCCCTTGATTTCATATTCGATGCCGCAAATGGTTTTCGCGCACCAGATGATAAACACGTTCCAGCGCGAGACCACCCAGTAGCGTTTGTTATAGGGCAGCGGCGCCACCAGCATGCAGACGCCGGACCAGATGATGGTGGCGATGGCCATGATGATGGTAAACAGCAGGGAGCGCAGGAAAAGGGAGGCTTGGTGCAACGCGGTTCTCCGGAAAATCAATTGACCCCGTGAGGGGCTTTCAGCAAGTGGTCGACCGTGGCCGCCAGGTCGGGGAAGACCATGGTGCCGGGCGGCAGGCCGCCCGTTTCATGGGTTTTTTCCCCTTTGCCGGTCAAGACCAGGTACGGCGTGCAGCCGCTGACGAAGCCGGCCTGCAAATCGCGCAGCGAGTCGCCGACGGTCGGTACGCCCTTCAGGCTGACCTGGTAGCGCTTGGCGATTTCCGCGAACATGCCGGGTTTCGGCTTGCGGCAATCGCAATTGTCGGCCGCCGCATGCGGGCAAAAGAAGATCGCTTCGATCTCCGCGCCCGCCTGCTGCGCCAAGGTGTGCAGCTTTTGGTGGATCGCGTTCAGGGTGGCGATATCGAACAATTGACGGGCGATCCCGGACTGGTTCGATGCCACCACCACGCGGTAGCCTGCCTGGTTCAGGCGCGCGATCGCTTCCAGGGACCCCGGCACCGGGATCCACTCGGCGGGCGATTTGATGAAGTCCGGGGAGTCATGGTTGATCACGCCATCCCGGTCCAGGATGATCAACTTCATCGTCACGCCCATGTTACGCCGCCAGCTTGGAAATGTCGGCCACGCGGTTCATCATGCCGTGCAGCGACGACAGCAAGGCCAGGCGGTTGTTGCGCAGCGCAACGTCTTCCGCCATCACCATCACGTCGTTGAAGAAGGCATCGACGTCGTCGCGCAGTTGCGCCAGCGTCTTCAGCGTGCCGGCGAAATCGCCTTTGGCAAAGGCGGCGTCGACTTCCGGCTGCACGCGGGTGATCGCGGCATACAGGTTTTTCTCGGCCGTATCCTGCAGCAGTTCCGCCTTCACGCCGCCGGCCACCTGGGCCAGTGCCTCTTCATTCTTTTTCAGGATGTTGGTGATGCGCTTGTTGGCGCCGGCCAGCGAGGCCGACTCCGGCAAGGCCGCGAAGGCTTGCACGGCTTCCAGGCGCTGCACGATATCGTCCAGACGGTCCGGATTCTGTGCCACCACGGCTTCGATTTCATTCGGCGTGAAGCCGCGCTCGCGCAGGATGCCGCGCAGGCGGTCCAGCATGAAGGCGGTGACGTCGTCCGACGGGTCCTTGAATCCGGCCACGGTACCAAATTGCGCCACGGCGTCGGCCAGCAGGCCGGAAATCGTCAGTGGCAAGCGCTTTTCAATCAGCATGCGCAGCACACCCAGGGCATGGCGGCGCAGTGCGAACGGATCCTTGTCGCCGGTTGGCTGCAGGCCGATGGCCCAGATGCCGACCAGGGTTTCCAGCTTGTCCGCCAGCGCCACGGCCAGGCCGGCGCTTGATGCAGGCAATGCATCGCCGGCAAAGCGCGGCTGGTAGTGTTCACTGGCCGCCAGCGCAACTTCGTCATGCTCGCCATCGTGGCGCGCATAGTAGGTGCCCATGATGCCTTGCAGCTCCGGGAATTCCCCCACCATGTCGGTCAGCAGGTCGGCTTTCGACAGGCGCGCCGCGCGTTCGGCCAAGGCGACATCCGAACCCAGTTTGCCCGCAATGGCGCCGGCCAGCGCGGTGACACGCGCGCTGCGTTCGGCCTGCGTGCCCAGCTTGTTGTGGTAAACCACGTTTTTCAGCATCGGCAGGCGCGATTCCAGGGTTTTCTTCTTGTCTTGCTCGAAGAAGAATTTCGCGTCGGACAGGCGCGGACGCACCACGCGCTCGTTGCCGCCGATGATGGCGGCCGGCGTGCCGGTGGCGATGTTGGACACGATCAGGAAGCGCGAGCGCAGCTTGCCTGCCTTGTCGGTCAGCGCGAAGTATTTCTGGTTGGTCTGCATGGTGAGGATCAGGCATTCCTGCGGCACGGCCAGGAATTCTTCCTCGAAGCGGCATTCATAGACCACCGGCCATTCCACCAGCGACGTGACTTCGTCCAGCAGCGCTTCCGGCATCAACACCAGGTCGTCGCCGGCTTGCGCCAGCAGGGCGGTGCGGATCTGTTCCTTGCGGTCGTCGAAGCCGGCAATGACTTTGGCTTTGTCCGCCAGGGTGGCGGCGTAGGCGTCGGCGTGCTGCACTTCCACCTGGCGCTGGCCCGGCTCGGTCAGGAAGCGGTGGCCATCGGTGATTTTCGCGGCGTGCAATCCCAGCACGGACAGCGGCAGCACGGTCTCGCCATGCAGCGCGATCAGGCTGTGCGCCGGGCGCACGAATTGCACGGTGGCGCCGTCCGGGCGCTGGTAGCTCATGACTTTCGGGATCGGCAGCTTGGCCAGCGCTTCTTCCAGCGCGGCCTGGGCGCCGGTTTCCAGCTTCGAGCCGGGGGCGGTATAGGTGTAGAAGAAGCTCTCGGCCTTGCCGTCCTGGGCGCGTTCCAGGTCCGACACTTGCAGGTCGGGGAAGCCCAGCGCGGCCAGTTTCTTGGCCAGCGGCGCGGTCGGGTTGCCATCCTTGTCCAGCGCGACCGTCACCGGCAGCACTTTTTCACGGATGGATTTGTCCGGCGACATGGCGCGCACGTCGGAGATGGCAACCGCCAGGCGGCGCGGGGTCGCGTAGGTGGTCGCCACGCTGCCGTCTTCCAGGAAGCCGCGTGCCTTCAGGCCGTTGACGATGACCGTGGAAAACGCGGCGCCCAGTTTGGACAGCGCCTTTGGTGGCAATTCTTCGGTCAGCAGTTCGATTAACAGGGTCTGGTTCATATTCTTACTCTTTCGGCAGCATCGGGAATCCGAGGCGTTCGCGGGAATCGTAGTAGGCTTGCGCGACCAGGCGCGACAGGGTGCGCACACGGCCGATATAGGCGGCGCGCTCGGTCACGGAAATGGCGCCACGGGCGTCCAGCATGTTGAAGCTGTGCGACGCTTTCATGATCTGTTCGTAGGCCGGCAAGGTCAGTTGCAGCTCGATCAGGCGCTTGGCTTCGGATTCGTGATTGGCGAATTGCGCGAACAGCAGGTCCGTGTTGGCATGCTCGAAGTTGTAGGTGGATTGCTCCACTTCATTCTGGTGGAACACGTCGCCGTAGGTCAGGCGCTTGGTCTGCCCATTTTCTTCCCATTCGGTCCAGACCAGGTCATAGACGTTTTCCACGCCTTGCAGGTACATGGCCAAACGCTCGATGCCATAGGTGATTTCACCCAGCACCGGTTTGCAGTCGATGCCGCCCACTTGCTGGAAGTAGGTGAATTGCGTGACTTCCATGCCGTTCAGCCAGACTTCCCAGCCCAGGCCCCAGGCGCCCAGGGTCGGGCTTTCCCAGTCGTCTTCGACGAAGCGCACGTCATTCTGTTTCAAGTCCAGGCCCAGCGCCGCCAGGGAACCCAGGTACAGGTCCAGGATATTTTCCGGCGCCGGCTTCAATACCACCTGGTACTGATAGTAGTGCTGCAGGCGGTTCGGATTTTCGCCATAGCGGCCGTCTTTCGGGCGGCGCGATGGCTGCACATAGGCGGCGCGCCATGGCTCCGGGCCAATCGCGCGCAGGAATGTGCCGGTGTGGAAGGTGCCGGCGCCGACTTCCATGTCATAGGGTTGCAGCAGGGCGCAGCCCTGCTTGTCCCAGTAGGATTGCAGCGTCAGGATAATCTGTTGAAAGGTAAGCATCGTGTTTAATCTTTGCGCTGGACGGTTGCGAGCGTTATTGAATCGCCAAAACGGCTAATTTTAGCGGGTTTTGCCGGGGGCGGAAGGGATCAGACCCCCGTTACGTGGTTTTTTGCGGATTTCCGGGCCTCGATCCGGCTCCACCACCAGGCCCCGCCCAGTGCCAGCGCCGCCAGCAACAGGAACAGTTTGTTGGCCATGACGATGTACGGCGTGGCGCCCGCCATGCCCTGCACCGACGCTTTCAGCACGCCGGCCTGGTAATACGGCAGACTCGATGTGATGGCGCCGTGGCTGTCGATCACCACGGTGGCGCCGCTGTTGGTGGCGGCCAGCATCGGGCGGCCGGTTTCCATGGAACGCATCTGCGACATTTGCACGTGCTGCGGGATGGCGATCGATTCGCCATACCACGCCAGCTCCGATACGTTCAGCAGGATGGTGGCGGGGTTGGTATCGGCCGCCAACTGGCCAGCGATTTCTTCGCCAAACACGTTTTCATAGCAGATATTCGGCAATATGCGCTGCGATTTGACCTGGAATGGCGGCTGGATCGCCTTGCCCCGGGTCTGGTCGCCGAGCGGGATTTGCATCAGGTTGGTGAACCAGCGGAAGCCGGGCGGGATGAATTCGCCGAACGGCACCAGGTGATGCTTGTCATAGCGGTAGGTCGGTAAGCCGGATTCCGGCGGGATGCCGATCACGCTGTTGGAATACTGTACCGGGCTGTCCATCAGCGGGATGCCCACCACCAGGTGGCTGCCGGAGCGCTTGGCGAACTGGCCCAGGCCGGGCAGGTAATCAGGCGGCAACTGGTGCGGGAACAGCATGACGGCGGTTTCCGGGGTGGCAATCAAATCCGCCGCTTCGCCGGTGATGGTGGCGTGGTAGCGCCGCAGAGTGGCTTCGGTGTGCGAGGCGTCGAACTTTTGCAGCGGTGGCGTATTGCCCTGGATCAGGCGCACAGAAATCGGCTGGCCCACCGGGGCGGTCCAGTCTACGCCGCGCAGCGCAAAGCCGAGCGCCAGGATGGCCGCCGCCTTGCCCAGCGCGGCCCAGCGCACGCGGTGCATGGCCAGCAGCAGGGCGCCCGCGCACAGCGCGGCCAGCCAGGACACGCCATACACGCCGATCACCGGCGCATAGCCGCCCAGCGGCGAGGCATGGTGGGCATAACCGGAGGCGGCCCACGGGAAGCCGGTAAACAGCCAGCCGCGCACCCATTCGAATACCGCCCACATGGCGGGCAGCACCAGCAAGTTGGCGGCCGGCAGCGGCAGGGCCCAGCGGCGGCGCAGCCACAGCGCCGAATACATGGCCATGCCGGCATACAGGCCCATGCCGGCCGCCAGCAAGGTCACGGCGGCGGCCGACAGCAGCGCCGGTAAGCCGTTGAAGCGGTTCAGCACGATGTACAGCCAGTGGGTATTGGCCAGGCACCAGCCAAAGCCGAAGGCCCAGCCGACCAGCGTGCCGGCTTTGATGGTGTCGGCGCGCAGCACTTGGTAAAACAGCAGCGCCAGGCAAATGAATTGCAGCGGCCACCAGCCAAACGGCGCAAACGAGAACACGCTGGCCGCGCCGGCCAGCGCGGCGATGGCCATGCGGCTGCGGGTAGAGCGGGGAATGGAAATCTCGCCGGGAGCGGCGCGCCTGAAACGCATCAGTCCTGCTCGTCGATCGACGGCGGCAGTTTTTCCACCAGCAGCACGTGGATCTGGCGTGCATCGGCGCGCAAGACTTCAAAGCGCAGATTGTCGATGGCGAATTTGTCGCCCTTGTGGGGCATGCGCGCCAGGTGCTTGACGACGAAACCGCCGATGGTGTCGGCATCTTCATCGGACAGGCTGGTGTCCAGTTCATCGTTGAACTGTTCGATCTCGGTCAGCGCCTTGACTCGCCAGCGCGGACCCTGACGGCCTTCCTTGATCGACAGGATATTGTCTTCTTCCTCGTCGAAGTCGTATTCGTCTTCGATGTCGCCGACGATCTGTTCCAGCACGTCTTCGATCGTGATCAGGCCGGCCACGCCCGAATATTCATCAACCACGATGGCCATGTGGTTGTGGTTGGCGCGGAAGTCGCGCAGCAGCACGTTCAGGCGCTTCGATTCGGGAATGAACACGGCCGGGCGCAGCATGTCGCGCACGTCGAACGATTCTTCCGCGTAGTAGCGCAACAAATCCTTGGCCAGCAGGATGCCGACCACTTTATCGCGTTCGCCTTCGATGGCCGGGAAGCGCGAGTGCGCCGTTTGCAGCACTTCCGGCATCCATTCGTCGATCGGCTTGGAGATGTCGATGACATCCATTTGCGAGCGGGGAATCATGATGTCGCGGGCAGACAAGTCCGATACCTGGAACACGCCTTCAATCATCGACAGCGCATCGGCGTCGATCAGGTTGCGTTCGTGGGCATCGTGCAGGACTTCGAGCAGTTCCGCGCGGTTCTCGGGCTCGGGGGAGATCAGTGCAGTGAGTCGCTCAAACAGCGACCGGTGGGGTTTGGCGTCAGTCTTGACGCCACTAGAGTGCTCTTGCATGGCAGGCGGGTGCCGGTTGTTTCGAAGTGCTATAGCATACACTAAATGCCCCCGCCGGTCCGTAAATGGCATTTCCGCCAAGTATTGTCCTGGACTAGGCTGGTTGCTCCGCGTACGGATCGGCATACCCCAGCCCTTGCAGGATTTCCGTCTCGATCCCTTCCATTTCCTCCGCCTCGTCGTCATCGAGGTGGTCATACCCCTGCGCATGCAGCACGCCGTGCACGATCAGGTGCGCGGTGTGTTCCTCGACCGATTTCTTTTGCTCGGCCGCTTCGCGCTGCAGCACGTCGGTGCACAGGATGATGTCGGCGCGGGTGGGCTCGTCGTCGGCAACTTCCTCGCCCTCGTTGTAGGCGAACGTCAGCACATTGGTGGCGTAATCCTTGCCCCGGTATTCGCGGTTCAATTCCTGGCCTTCCGCCGCATCGACGAAGCGGATTGTCAATTCCGCCGGGGCGAACAGCGCCGCCTTGATCCACTTGCGGACCAAGGGGCGGGTGATGGATTCCTGCAGGCGGGTGTCGGCGTATTGCACCGACAACGTCAATTTATTTTTTTCGGACATGTTTGAGGGCGGGTTTAACAGGGTGCAGCAGGGGCGCGATTTCCGCGCTGGCATTGTGCGCGCTTTCATACGCGTCGACGATACGCGCCACCAATGGGTGGCGCACCACGTCGGCGCTGGTGAATTGCGTGAAGGCGATGCCGCGCACGTCGCGCAGCACGTGGGTCGCGTCGACCAGGCCGCTCTTGGCGTGCTTCGGCAAATCGATCTGGGTGGTGTCGCCGGTCACCACGGCCTTGCTGCCAAAGCCGATCCGAGTCAGGAACATCTTCATTTGTTCGACCGTGGTGTTTTGCGCCTCGTCGAGGATGACGAAAGCGTGGTTCAAGGTGCGGCCGCGCATGTAGGCCAGCGGTGCGATCTCGATGACGCCTTTCTCGAACATTTTCTGGGTGCGGTCGAAGCCCAGCAAATCGTACAGCGCGTCATACAGCGGGCGCAGGTACGGGTCGACTTTCTGCGCCAGGTCGCCCGGCAGGAAGCCCAGGCGTTCGCCCGCTTCCACCGCGGGGCGGGTCAGGATGATGCGCTTGACGGCGTCGCGCTCCAGCGCATCGACCGCGCAAGCCACGGCCAGGTAGGTCTTGCCGGTGCCGGCCGGCCCCAGGCCAAACGAAATGTCGTGGTCGAGGATATTGCGCAGGTATTTGATCTGGTGCGGCGTGCGGCCCCGCAAGTCGCTGCGGCGGGTTTTCAGCACCGGGCTGGTGATGTCCGGTTCATTGAAGGGCGGCTCTTCCTGGTCGGGTTCGATCGGCGGCGCCAGTCCGGCGCGCTGTTCCACCAGCGCCAGTTGCACTTCTTCCACCGGCACGACTTTTTGCGCCACGGCGTAAAACTGTTCAAGGATTTGCACCGCGCGTTCGGCATTGGTGCCGCTGACGATGAACTTTTCACCGCGGCGGAAAATCGTCACATCCAGCGCTGCGGAAATCTGGCGCAGGTTTTCATCGAGCGGACCGCACAGGTGCGCCAGCCGCGAATTGTCGAGCGGCTCGGGGATGAAGTAATGCGGCTGTACGGGAGTCTTGGTTTTCAAAGGAGAAGAGATTTGTGGGGACCCGGCCTGAAGGCCCTGCGCCCATGTGGTCTAAAAGAGTGGGTTATACTGCAAAGCGTTAGTTTAACGTAACCGCGCGGCCACAGCGCCATGCAGGCGGCATTTAGGGAGCATTTTCCCCGCCTGTTAATGTTCTGGCATTGCCTTTCGCGCAAGATGCCCTAGAGTCGAAATATTAAGGAGAGCGCCATGGCCGTCGGATCCGTTTCAGGCGTGGGCAGCAGCCCCGCACAACTCACCAGCGTGGTCAACGACCAGCGCGCCGAGCAGGCGCGCCAGGCCCGCCTCGAGGAACAGCAGCGCACCGACCAGTTGCAGGCGGATGCGACGCAGCAAGCACAGCAAGCCACCGAGGCGCAGCGGGCGGAACAGGCCCGCCAATCGCAGGAAGCGGATAATTCTCGCCAGCAACAGCAAGAATCGCTGCTGGCCAGTCAGACCCTGAGTCCGCTGGCATCGCGTATCGGCCAGAACGTCAACACCACCGCCTGATTTCCGCTTCATCCACGGCGCCGCGTTTCACTATTCGGCGCCGTCATTCCCTCGTAATAATTTCCTGCTGTCCTTTCGTGCGCCACGGAATATTCTCGTGTGTTGAAATGGCATTGTTGCTAAGAATTCTAGCGAATCGTTGATAACTCCCAACTTCCGCTAGTCGCGACTTGGCTGAAACGGGCTGGAGCAAGCATATTATTTGAATTGCAATACCTCCAGAATCTCGACAACTCACTTAGACGAGGACTACCATGGGACACCACGCTTTAGCTTCCCAGGAAAGCTACAATCCAAACCATTTGCTGGACATGCTGCTTGGAAAAATGCAGCTGAAAAATGACGCGGCACTGTCGCGCATGCTGGAAGTGGCGCCGCCAGTCATCAGCAAAATCCGCCATCACCGCTTGCCGGTGGGCGCGTCGTTGCTGATCCGCATGCATGAAGTCACGGGCATGAGCATTCGCGATTTGCGCGACTTGATGGGCGACCGCCGGACCAAGTACCGCTTGTCCGATGCGCAGGGCCGCCCAAAACCAGAAGACCGTCCGCAACAGGAACTGCAGGAAACGGCGGACAGCGGCATGTCGCACTGACACATGGGTTGTCATTGCGATGCGCCGCGCTACCTGGGCCGGTCCAAGGGGGCCGGCCAGTAGCGGATCAGGCATCAGCGGGGCATACCTCAGCTGAGCAGCACCAGTGCAATTTCTTCGTATTGCAATTCCGTTTCACGGAACAGTTGTAAATACACTTCTTCATCCAGGCCCAGCGCGGTCCAGGCCACGGTCGATACCGGTGGCACCAGGCCGTCCGGCATTTGCGCCAGGTCCAGTGCATGGGCAATCGCGTCCGCCACATGAATGATGGCGGATAAAAAGCCCGCTCCCTGGGCTTCCGGCGTATGGTGGTGGGCAATCGCCAGTTTCATCGTATCGGAAAAATTCCAGTGCCCGGCCAGCGCCATGCCGGCTTCCACATGGTCAATCCCCAGCACCGCCCGTTCCGCTTCAATCATGTAGCAATCGTGCTCGTCGCGGTAAGTGACCGCCTTTTCGTAGTCTTTCGGGAAGCAGGCAACCAGCACCAGCCGGCCGATGTCATGCAGCAAGCCGGCCGTGAAGGCGTAATCCTGGTTGAAGCGCATTTGCCGCGCCAACACGCGGGCACAGGCGGCGCTGGCAATCGAGTGGCGCCAGAACGCCTTGTGGTCAAAACCCTTGCATTGCTTTTCCGCGAAACAGCCGGTGACCGCCGCGGCGGTAATCAGGTTGCGCGTGGTCTGGAAACCCAGGAAGGTAATAGCTTGCTGGATGGTCGTGACTTTCACTTGCAAGCCATACAGCGAGGAATTGGCCAGCCGCAGGGTTTTCGCGGTCAGCGCCTGGTCGTGCGAGACCTTTTTTGCCAGCACGGAAATATCCACGTCTTCCTGGTCTATGCTGTTGAGTAACTCCATCACCACGGCGGGCAATGACGGCAAGTCTTCCAGGTTATTAACAATGTCGTCGTATTTCAGCATAGGTTCATTCTTCAGCAGGCAGCGAGCCGAGGCGGTAATCCGTGACAAAGCGGCGCAACAGGGCGGTAGCCCAGTCCTGGTCGCTGTCCGGGTCATTTTTGCGGAACAGGTGATCGAGCCGTTTCAAGTGCCGTTCCTGGCTGGCGGCAACTTCTTCTTCCGTGGGTTCTTCCGGGACCGCTATGGGCAACATGGCAATGCCGTGGCGCGGCATTAGCGTGATCATCGCTTGCGTCAGGACTGTGCCCTGTGGCAACAAAACATGACCCTGCACGTCCAGTAATTCGTCGGACAAGACCATGCCCGGCTCCACCTGGGCCAGCGGCATGTGCTGGTAACTGGCTGTCATTGCGGTCTCCTCAGTCTTTGACCGATCTTACCATCGGGTTTACCGTGTGTCTCGTCGTGTATCTGCAATGCAAGGGCGTGGCGTTGCAGGGGCCCCGCACAGTGTTAAATCTTGCCAAGAAGCTAGGCTTAAAGGTACATTGGGACCTTGCCATTAAATAGGCTCAGGGAGTCGTGATGTTTGGTATTCAGGGTAGGCTGACGTTCCTGTTCGTCGTCATCGTGACGCTGGTCTTGGCGATCTCGGGTACGTACGCACAGTACAGCCTCAGCCATGAACTGGAAACCAGCAACCTGCGCCTGCGCCAGGGCGTCCTGACACGCCTGCAAACCAGCCTGCCGTCCGCGCTGTGGGACCTCGATAAAGCCAAAGTCGATAATATTGTTGCCGCTGAAATGTTGCCGCCGGAATTGGTGGCGATCCGGGTCTACGATACGTCGGTTGGTTTATTTTCCGGCAAATTGCGCAAGGAAGCCGGCGCGATAGTCGCCATCGAACAGGATAGCCAGATCGCCGGAGCGCCGGTGGTGGCCGACCTCGCTTACCGCGATGCCGGCGCGGCAGGCAATGCACCGAAACCCGTGATTGTCGGCCGGGTGGTGGTCAATTTCAGCCGCGCGCAAATCGACGCCACCCTGGCGGCCGAGGTGCGCCGCAAGGTTATTGAAGTCTTGCTGCTGGACTTGATCCTGGTGGCGGCGCTGGCGCTCAGCCTGCGCATCGTCTTCGATCCCCTGAAGCAATTGCGTGACGGATTGCACGACCTGGCCACGCGTGGTTCCGATGAAGTGGGCGAATTGCCGGATAACCGCCGCGATGAACTGGGCGACGTGATCCGCGGCTTCAATGCGATCCAGCGGCGGGTGAAGGCCATCATTGCCCGCACCCGCGAAGCGGAAGATGAAGCGCGGCGCGCGGCCGCCGCCACCGCGAAGGCCATGGCGGATTTGCAGCGCACGCAAGAGTCGCTGCTGCAGGCCGAGCGCCTGGCCTCGCTGGGCAGCCTGGTGGCGGGGGTGGCGCATGAAATCAATACGCCGGTCGGAATTGCGCTGACATCCGCGTCGATCCTGATGGAAGCCACGGAGAAAGTACACAAGTCCGTGGCCGATGGGGCCATTAAAAAGTCTGATATTTTGAAGTACCTGGAAACCGCCGAGGAAAGCACGCGGCTGATCATGAACAATGCGTACCGCGCCGCGCACTTGATCCACAGCTTCAAGCAAATTGCCGTGGACCAGGTCAGCGAAGCGCGGCGCCGGTTTGAATTGCGTGAATATATCGGCGAAGTGGTGTCCAGCCTGCAACCCAAGCTGAAAAAGACCCATATCCAGGTCGATATCGAATGCCCGTCTGATATCGTGCTCGACAGTTACCCGGGAGCGCTGGCGCAAGTCATCACGAACCTGACCCTGAATTGCGTCGAACACGCGTTCGATCCGGACACCGAAGGCCATATCGGTATCAACGTTAAAGCGGAAGGCGACTCGATTGAAATGCAGGTGGTCGACAACGGAAAAGGCATTCCGCCCGACATGCTGGACAAGGTGTTCGACCCGTTCGTCACAACACGGCGCGGCCAGGGCGGCACCGGCCTGGGCTTAAATATCGTCTTCAATTTGATCGCCAAGCAATTTGCCGGCACCATTTCCGTCACCAGCGTGCTGGGCGAAGGCGCCAGTTTCGTGTTGCGCATTCCCCGCGTGACACCGTCCGAGGGCGACCATCCCGAACCGCATGCGGATGCCCGCCTGCATGCCTGATCCGCGCCGCGGCCCAAGCGGCGCGCCACCCCCATGCCATCTGCCGCATACTTACCGCTCGTAACATCAGGAGAATCAGTATGGGGACACGCAGACAGATAGCATTGCTGCGAGGAATTAACGTTGGCCGCGCCAAGCGCGTGGCCATGGCGGACTTGCGGGCGCTGCTCACCGGGCTGGGATTTACCGGCGTCAAGACGCTGCTCAATAGTGGCAACGTCGTCTATGACTGCCCCCAGGCGCGCACGGCCGATGCCGCCACGGAAATCGAAGAAGCCCTGGTTTTAAAGTTGGGCGTGGCATCCAGGGTCACCGTGCTGGACGCCGAGCAACTGGCGCATGTGGTGGAAGATAACAGCTTGCATGGCGTGGCCGGCGATCCGTCGCGTCTGCTGGTGGCGGTCTTGAACAATCCGGCGGACCGGACCTTGCTGGCGCCGCTCGCCAACCAGCACTGGGAACCGGAAGCGTTTGCGCTGGGCCGCTGGGCCGCCTACCTGTGGTGTGCGGACGGCGTGCTGGCCAGCCGGGTGGCGGCCGCCATGGGAAAATTGCTGGGCGATGGCGTGACCACCCGCAACTGGAGCACCATCAGTAAACTGCATGCGATTGCCTGCGAACCTGCCTGATCCAGCCGGATCTGCATCAACCTGTTTTCATTCACGGAGCCTGCCATGCCTGTCATTACTGGAGAATTCGACGTCACCATGGCGCCGGAGCGGATGTCGGTCGGCGCGTCCGGCTTCGGCCTGGGCCGCATGGTGCTGGACAAGCGTTACCACGGCGCGCTGGCGGCCAGCGGCAATGGCGAAATGCTGAGCTTTATGGGTTCGCGCCCGAACTCGGCCGGCTATGTCGCGATGGAGCGGGTCGAGGGCGTGCTGGACGGCCTGAAAGGCGGCTTTACGCTGCAGCACAACGGCATCATGGACCGTGGCACCCCCAGCCTCAGTGTGCTGGTGGTGCCGGATTCCGGTAGCGGCGACTTGACGGGGCTCAGTGGTAAACTGGACATACGCATAGAAGACGGCAAGCACTATTACACGTTTGACTATGTGCTGGCGCCGATTGCCTAGCGTTGCGGGGGCACGCAGCAATGGCGCGTAGTTTAATTGCTGCGTGACAATGTCAGGCCCATGAATAACGATTTCCTCAAAGGCGTACTGATCCTCGTCGGACTGTTCCTGGCGGTCACGGTTGGCAGTATCGCGCTGACCGAGAATGGCTGGCAAAAGGTCGGCTGTGCCGGCCGCGCCATCGCCAGCGGCGTGGCGCTCAGCAATGTTTCCAGCGTGTGCGGCTTTTAAAAACAGGCGGCAAATGCCGTGCGCGCCGGGTGGTGCAACACATCGCCGCGCCATACCAGCAGGGTTTGCACGCGGGCGATGTGGTCCGGCAACGGATGCATGGCCACCGTGCCACGATAGTCCCGTAACTGCATGATTTCCCTGGGCATCACGGCGACGCCCATGCCGGCCGCCACGCAGCCGATAATCGCTTCGAAGGTGCCGAATTCCGAGACCCGCGCCAGCGGCACATTGTTTTCCGCAAACCACGTTTCCAGCCGCCGCCGGTAAGCGCATCCGCTGCGGAAGGCCAGCATCGCGCGCCGCGCCACGTCGTGCGGCGACGTCACGGGCGGATGGGCATGGCCCGTCAACAGCACCAGTTCTTCTTCAAACACCACCTGTTGCGCCAGTTCCTCGCGCTCGACGGGCGCGGCCACCAGCGCCACATCGAGTTTATGGTTCAGCACGCTCTGGATCAGGGGATCGGTGGGCGCCGTGTCCAGCTGCAAATCCACGTCTGGATAGGCGCCGTGGAAGGCCGCCAGCACTGTCGGCAGCCGTGCAGCCGCCGTGGTTTCCATCGCGCCGATGCGCAGCACACCGGCCGGTTGGCCCGCGCCGGCCACGGCGGCTTGCGCTTCTTCCGCCAGGTGCAACAATCGGTCCGCATAAGAAAGTAAGCGCTCACCCTCGGTGGTGATCAGCATGCGCCGCCCTGACCGGTGGAACAGCGCCACGCCGAGGCCTTCTTCGAGCTGGCTCAGCCGTGCCGAGACATTCGATTGCACCCGATGCAGCCGGGCCGCGGCTTGCGTCACGCTGCCTTCTTCCGCCACGGCCTTAAAAATCCGCAATGCCGACAAATCCATAGTGTTCTCTATTTGAGATGGTTTTAATCAGTATTATTCATTTTATGGGATGAGTAAAGGCGGCTACAGTGACGCTATGAAAACCGCACACATTGCCCCGTCATCCGCGCCGTCGCCGCTGATTTTGCTGGCCTGCAGTTTTGCCTTCGTCATCGTCCAGCTCGACGTCACCATCGTCAATGTCGCGCTGCCGCGCATTGCCGCCGAACTCGATGCCCACGTGGCGCAACTGCAATGGGTGGTCGATGCGTACACCCTGGGCTTTGCCGTGTTCCTGCTGTCGGCCGGCGTGCTGGGCGACCAATCCGGGGCGCGCCGTATCTTCCTGGGCGGCTTTGCCCTGTTCACCCTGGCGTCGCTGGCATGCGCGCTGGCGCCGACCGTCATGGCCTTGAACCTGGCCCGCGCGGTGCAGGGCGTGGGCGCCGCCTTGCTGGTGCCCAGCTCGCTGGCGATCCTGAACGCCGCCTACGGCCATGACAAGGCCTTGCTGGCCAAGGCGGTGGGCTGGTGGACGGCGGCCGGCGGCGTCTCGATTGCCGCCGGGCCCGTGCTGGGCGCGGCCTTGCTGGAACTGGCGGGCTGGCGCAGCATCTTCTGGGTCAACCTGCCGCTGTGTCTCACGGGGTTCTGGCTGACCGTGCGCTGCGTGGCCGATGGCGCGGGCAAGGACCTGCGGCGCGCCTTCGACTGGCCGGGTCAGTTGCTGGCCATCGTGACGCTGGTTGCCTTTGTCGGCGCCGTGATCGAAGTGCATGCGCTGGGCGTGCAGCACCCGCTGGTGCTGGGCTGCTTCGTGCTGGCCGCCGTGGCGGGCGCGCTGTTTGTGCTGGTGGAGTCGCGCAGCACGGCGCCGATGTTGCCGCTGCCGCTGTTTGCCAGCGGCGCGTTTTGCCGCGCGGTGGTATTCGGCGTACTGGTGAACTTTGCGTATTACGGCGTGGTGTTCATCTTCAGCCTGTACTTGCAGCAATTGCGCGGCATGACGGCGATGCAGGCCGGTGTGGTGTTCCTGCCGCTGACCGGCACCTTCATCCTGTCGAACCTGGCCAGTGGCAAGGTGGTGGCGCGTTACGGCACCCGCGTACCGATGATCGCCGGCGCGCTGATTGCCGCCGCCGGTTATGCCTGGCTGGCGCTGGCCGGGATCGGCGCGGAGGCGCCGGTGGCGGCCATGGTGCCCGGGCTGGTGCTGATCCCGGCCGGCATGGGACTGGCGGTGCCGCCCATGACGACGTCGGTCTTGTCGGCGGTGGACGCGCGCATGGCGGGTACCGCGTCCGGCGTGTTGAATGCCGCGAGGCAAGTAGGCGGCGCGCTGGGTGTGGCGGCGTATGGTGCGCTGGCGGCATCGCCGGTGGCGCTGGACGCCATCGCCGGCACGCGCCATGCCGTGCTGGTGTCCGCCGCGTTGCTGCTGGCCGCCGCCGCACTGGCGGCGGGACCGGCGGCGTTGCTGCGCGCGGCGCGCCAGCCCTAAAGCAGGATTGCCGGATGCCGGCATACGTCAGTTGACGTATGTGCAGTGCAGCATTGCGTGGTTACTCTCGTGTCATTACATCACCACTACACGAGAGAGGCCCGGAATGAAGGCAACACCGTTATCCCCAGCGTTCCTGCTGCTGTCTGCGCTGGCCGCAGCCCCCTACGCCGCGCAGGCGGGCGCCACCATCCCGTTCGGCGCCGGCCAGTCGGTCAGCGTCGGCTTTGGCATGCGCGCCAGCTATACCAGCATGGAAGACGCGGCGCCGAACGGCGCGTCGCGTTCGAATGACTTCAACCTGGACAGCGCCCGCCTGTTCTTCGGCGCCAAGCTGAACCAGCAAATTGGCGGCATGCTCAATACCGAATGGGATGGCAGCCAGGTGCGCGTGCTGGACGCCGCCGGCCAGTTTGCCATTTCACCTGAACTCAACATCTGGGCCGGCCGCCTGCTGTCGCCCAGCGACCGCGCCAACATGGCCGGTCCTTATTATTCGCTGGGCGGCGGTTACTGGGCCGGCGTGGCGTCGCGCTATGGCTACAACGGCGGCATCTTCCGTGGCCGCGACGATGGCGTGGTGGCATGGGGTAATGCCGCCGATGGCAAGCTCGGTTATTCGTTCGGCGCGTTCGAAGGCCACACCTTCGGTATTGGCGCGCTGACGCAAAACCAGGCCAAGGCGGCCGGCGTCAAGGCTTCGGACAGCCTGATGTATGCGGGCCGGGTGCAATACGATTTCTGGGACGCGGAACCCGGCTATTACGGCACCGGTAATTACCTCGGCGCGAAAGATATCCTGGCCATCGGTTTCGCGGCGCGCCAGCAATCGAAAGGCGTGCTGACCACGGCCGGCACGGGCGACTACACCTCGTGGAACGTCGACTTCCTGCTGGAAAAACGCGTGCCGGGCGGCGCCGTCTCGGTGGAAGCCGCGTACTACGACTATGACACCGACGGCGTCATCAAGTCCGAACAGGGCAAGGCGTATTCGGCCGGCGCCGCCTACCTGTTCGCGGCCGGCGCCGGCAAGCTGCAACCGTTCGTGCGCTTCCAGAAATTCTCACCCGATACCAACATCGATACCCGCCAGGCCGACGCCGGCCTGCATTACCTCATCGATGGCTACAACGCACAGCTGACCGCCCTGTATCGCCGCACCAAGGCCACCAGCGCGCCCAGCCTGTCGACATTCGCGGTTGCGCTGCAACTGCAGTACTGACCCCACCTTCGGACCATAAGGAGAGACACCATGCAAGCACGCCGTACCTTCGTTACCCGCATTGCCGCCGCCGCCGCCCTGCTGGCGGCCGGACTGCCGGTCCACGCCGCCGATACCATCAAGGTCGGCATCCTGCACTCGCTGTCGGGCACCATGGCGATTTCTGAAACGTCGCTGAAAGACGTGGCCCTGATGACCATCGATGAAATCAATGCCAAGGGCGGGGTCCTGGGCAAGAAACTGGAGCCGGTGGTGGTCGACCCGGCCTCGAACTGGCCGCTGTTCGCGGAAAAAGCGCGCCAGCTGGTGGCCAATGACAAGGTCGCCGCCGTGTTCGGCTGCTGGACCTCGGTGTCGCGCAAGTCGGTGCTGCCGGTGTTCAAGGAATTGAACGGCTTGTTGTTCTACCCGGTCCAGTATGAAGGCGAGGAACTGGAAAAGAACGTGTTTTATACGGGCGCCGCACCGAACCAGCAAGCGATCCCCGCCGTGGAATACCTGATGGGCAAGGAGGGCGGCGGCGCCAAGCGCTTCGTGTTGCTGGGCACGGATTATGTGTATCCGCGCACCACCAATAAAATCCTGCGCGCCTACCTGAAAAGCAAAGGCGTGAAAGACAGCGACATCGATGAAGCGTACACGCCGTTCGGCCATGCCGATTACCAGACCATCGTCGCCAACATCAAGAAATTCGCGGCGGGCGGCAAGACGGCGGTGATTTCCACCATCAATGGCGACTCCAACGTGCCGTTCTATAAAGAGCTGGGCAATGCCGGCCTGAAAGCCACCGACGTGCCGGTGGTGGCGTTCTCGGTGGGCGAAGAAGAATTGCGCGGCGTCGACACCAAGCCGCTGGTGGGGCACCTGGCCGCGTGGAATTACTTCCAGTCCGTGAAGAATCCGGCCAACGTGGAATTCATCAAGAAATGGAAAGCGTACGCCGTCGCGAAAAAACTGCCGAACGCCGCCAGCGCCGTCACCAACGACCCGATGGAAGCGACTTATGTCGGCATCCACATGTGGGCGCAGGCGGTGGAAAAAGCCAAGTCCACCGATACCGACAAGGTGATCGCCGCGATGGGCGGCCAGTCGTTCCAGTCGCCGTCGGGCTTTACCTTGACCATGGACGCCACCAATCACCATTTGCACAAACCGGTGATGATCGGCGAGATCAAGGGCGACGGCCAGTTCAACGTGGTATGGAAAACCAAACAGCCGCTGCGCGCGCAGCCATGGAGCCCCTTCATCAAGGGTAACGAAGGCAAGCAAAGCATGTGACCACGGGGAGACCACTGATGAAATCCTGGCGCTACCTGCTGTGCAGTGCCGCGCTGGTCCTGCAAGGCAGCGTAGGGCCGGCGGCGCATGCCGCCGTCGCCCCCGCCGCCTTGCAGGCACTGGCGGGCGACGATCCCGATGCGCGCATGCAAGCCGTGTCCGACATTGCGGCGCAAGCCGATGGCGACGCGGCCCGCGTGCTGCAGGCACTGAAGAATGACACCCTGTATGCCACGCCCGATGGCAAGGTCTACATCGTCGATGGCCCATCCATCCTGGACGCGGCCACCGGCAAACCGCCAGCGCTGCCGGAAGCAAAGCCGGGTGTCACCTCGGCCGCTGCCCCGGCCGTCATGCCGGCCGGGCTGGACGGCATTGTCGTCAACAACCGCTTGCGTGGCGCGGTCGATGCCGCGCTCTCCGGCCTGGCGCTGCTGTCGCCGCAGCGCGCCGAACGGCTGGCCGCCGCGCGCGCCTTGCAGGGCAGCGAGCCGGATGCCGGCCAGACCGTCTTGCTGCGCAAGGCCGCGAAGGCGGAAACCGATGCGGAAATCAGCGCGCTGCTGCGCCCGCTGCTGGCCATGGCGGACTTGCGCGCGCCCGACGCCGCCACCCGCAAGCAGGCCGTCGCAGTGCTGGCGGACAGCATGGACCCCGCCGCGCGGCGCTTGCTGCAGGCCATGGTGGCGCGGAGTGCGGGGAGCACGCCAGCGCATGCGCCGGACAGCGCCGCCGGCACGATCCCTGCGGCCGGCGGCGCCAGCGTCGCCAGCGCCGTGAATGCGGCCCATGCCGCCGGTGCGGCCGCCGGCGCAACCGGTGTCCCCGCCGCTGGTACGGCCGGCGGCGCAACCGGTGTCCCCGCCGCCGATGCGGCGGGGGGCGCCTATGGCGAACCCGATCCCGCCGTGCGCGCTGCCGCCAAGGCCGCGCTGGACACCATCGATGCCCGCGCCGCGCGCACGGAATTGATCGGCAACCTGTTTTATGGCGTGTCGCTGGGCAGCGTGCTGTTGCTGGCGGCGCTGGGCCTGGCCATCACGTTCGGCCTGATGGGCATCATCAATATGGCGCATGGCGAGTTGCTGATGATCGGTGCGTACACCACGTATGGCTGCCAGTCGCTGTTCCGCCACTATTGGCCGGGCGCGGTGGACTGGTACCTGGCGGCCGCGCTGCCGGCCTCGTTCGTGGTGGCTGCGCTGGCCGGCATGGCGCTGGAGCGCACGGTGATCCGCTGGCTGTATGGCCGCCCGCTGGAAACCCTGCTGGCCACCTGGGGCATCAGCCTGATGCTGATGCAGCTGGTGCGCACCCTGTTCGGCGCGCAAAACGTGGAAGTCGCCAATCCCGCCTGGATGTCGGGTGGCGTCACGGTGCTGGGTACCCTGGTGCTGCCGTATAACCGGATCGCCATCATCGGCTTTGCCTTCCTGGTGGTGGGCGCGGTCTGGCTGGTGCTGACCCGTACGCGGCTGGGCCTGTTCGTGCGCGCCGTGATGCAAAACCGCCGCATGGCCGATTGCGTCGGCGTGCCCACCGGCCGCATCGACATGATGACGTTCGGTCTTGGTTCCGGCATCGCCGGCCTGGGCGGCGCAGCGCTGTCCCAGCTCGGCAACGTGGGGCCGGACCTGGGCCAGGCCTACATCATTGATTCCTTCATGGTGGTGGTGCTGGGGGGCGTCGGCCAGCTGGCCGGCACCGTGATCGCCGCGCTCGGACTGGGCGAAGTCAACAAGCTGCTGGAACCGCTGGCGGGCGCCGTGCTGGCCAAGATCGCCATCCTGGTGTTCATCATCGTGTTTATCCAGCGCCGTCCGCAAGGCTTGTTCGCGCTGAAGGGAAGGAGTGTCGAATGAGCGGCAATGTGATGTTTTCCCGGCCCGCGTGGGTCGCCGTGGTGCTGGTGGCGGCGCTGGCCGCGCTGCTGCCGGTGCTGCACCTGGCCTTCCCGCCCGGCCATGCGCTGCACGTGTCGGCCTATGCCATGGGCCTGGCCGGCAAATTCATGTGCTACGCGCTGGCCGCGCTGGCGCTGGACCTGGTGTGGGGCTATACCGGCATCCTGTCGCTGGGCCATGGCCTGTTTTTCGCGCTGGGCGCCTATGCGCAGGGCATGTACCTGATGCGCGCGATCGGCCGCGACGGCGTGTACCAGAGCCATTTGCCGGACTTTATGGTATTCCTCGACTGGAGCGCCTATCCCTGGTACTGGGCGGGCACGGACAGCTTCTGGTATTGCCTGGCACTGGCGGTGCTGGCGCCCGGCGTGCTGGCGTTCGTGTTTGGTTACTTCGCATTCCGTTCGCGCATCAAGGGCGTGTACTTTTCCATCATCACGCAGGCCATGACGTATGCGTTCATGCTGCTGTTCTTCCGCAACGATACCGGCTTTGGCGGCAATAACGGCTTCACGGATTTCAAGCGCATCCTCGGCCACAGCGTGACGGCGCCGGAAACCCGCGCCGTGCTGTACCTGGCGACCCTGGCGTGCCTGGTCGGCGCGCTGCTGCTGTGCCGCTGGATCGCCGCGTCGAAACTGGGCCGCGTGCTGCAGGCGGTGCGCGATGCGGAATCGCGGCTGATGTTCATCGGCTACGACCCGCTGCGCTTTAAATTGTTCGTGTGGACCTTGTCCGCCATGCTGTGCGGCCTGGCCGGCGCGCTGTATGTGCCGCAAGTCGGGATCGTCAATCCATCGGAAATGTCGCCCGCTAATTCCATTGAAATCGTGATCTGGGCCGCCGTCGGCGGACGCGGCACCCTGGTCGGGCCGATCCTGGGCGCGTTCACCGTGAATGGCTTGAAAAGCTGGTTTACCGCGGCCTTCCCGGACCTGTGGCTGTTTGCCCTGGGCCTGCTGTTCATCCTGGTGACCCTGTTCATGCAAACGGGCATCCTGGGCCTGCTCAAGCGCCGGCCAGCCGCGCCGGCCGCACCGGACACCCCGGCATCCCCGGCATCGGCCGAAGGCGCCGCCAAGTCTGAGAAGGAGGCCGCATGAACAGCGTCGTCAAACGCGAGGGGCTCGATACCGCGCATGGCGTGATCCTGTACCTGGACGATGTCACGGTATCATTCGACGGCTTCCGCGCGCTCAACAAGTTAAACCTGGAAATCGAAGTGGGCGAACTGCGCTGCATCATCGGCCCCAATGGCGCCGGCAAGACCACGATGATGGATGTGATCACCGGCAAGACCCGGCCCACCACGGGTAGCGCGTATTTCGGCCAGACCATGGACTTGTCGCGCATGAGCGAGCCGGAAATCGCCGGCGCCGGCATCGGCCGCAAATTCCAGCGCCCCACGGTCTTCGAGCAGCACACCGTGTTCGACAACCTGGAACTGGCGATCCGCATGGACAAGGGCGTGCGCCGCACCCTGTTTGCGCGGCTCGATGCCGCGCAGCGCGACCGCATGGCCGAGGTGCTGCGGCTGGTGCGCCTGCATGGCCAGGAAAACCGCCTGGCCGGACTGCTGTCGCATGGACAAAAGCAATGGCTGGAAATCGGCATGCTGTTGATGCAGGAGCCGCAATTGCTGCTGCTCGACGAGCCGGTGGCGGGGATGTCCGATGCTGAAACCGCGCGCACGGCGGAATTGCTCAATGAATTGCGCGGCAAGCATTCGATCGTCGTGGTCGAACACGACATGGGCTTTGTCGCCGAGATTGCGCAGCAGGGCAAGGTGACGGTGCTGCATGAAGGATCGGTGCTGGCGCAGGGCCGCATGGACCAGGTGCAGGCGGACGAGCGCGTGATTGAAGTGTACCTGGGACGATAGGAGCCGGTTTATGCTGCAAGTGGAACAAATCAACCAGTATTATGGCGCGGCGCATACCTTGCGCGGCGTGTCGCTGTCGGTGCCGCAGGGACAATGCGTGGCGTTGCTGGGGCGCAATGGCGTGGGCAAGACCACCTTGCTGAAATGCCTGATGGGCGTGCTGCCGGTGGCGCGCGGCAAAGTGGCGTTCGATGGCCGCGACATCACGCACTGGCAGCCGCACCAGCGCGCCAGGGCCGGCATCGCCTACGTGCCGCAGGGGCGGGAAATCTTTGCCCGTCTGACGGTCGAGGAAAACCTGACCATGGGCATGGCGGTGTTGCCGCGCCGGGAAGCGCAATCGATCCGCGACGATGTGTTTGACTTGTTCCCGGTGCTGAAAGACATGCTGCACCGGCGCGGTGGCGACTTGTCCGGCGGGCAGCAGCAGCAGTTGGCGATTGCCCGCGCCTTGCTGGCCAGACCACGCCTGATCATTTTCGATGAACCCACCGAAGGCATCCAGCCCTCCATCATCAAGGATATCGGGCGCGTGATCCGCCTGCTGCGCGAGCGCGGCGACATCGGCATCCTGCTGTGCGAACAGTACTTCGACTTTGCGCGCGAACTGGCGGACCGGTTTGTCGTGCTGTCGCGCGGCGAAGTGGTGGCCGAAGGCGCGCAAGCCGAGATGGATGGCGAGCACGTGCGGCGGCATTTGGCGGTGTAGCCGGCGGTGCAGAAGCCGGTGCTTGTGAATAAACTGCTCAGCCGAACATCGTAGGGTGGTAAGCCGCAGGCTTGCCGCCATTGCATGCGGGCCGCTGCGGCGTGCGCCAGCGGTGGCGCATGCATGGCGGCTTCCGCCACGCGGAAACCGCCCTACGGGTTCGCCGTCCGCGAATCATTCACAACCTCTACGTCGACTCTGTTGCCAAGTGACCCACTAGCGGGCCGGCGCGGCTTCCGCCATGGCGCCGCGCAGCCGCTGCATGGCCAGCGCGGCGGCGGCGGTGCGGGTTTCCACGCCGAGCTTTGCAAACACGTGTTCCAGGTGCTTGTTGACGGTGCGCGGGCTGGTGCCGAGGATGTCGCCGATGTCGCGGTTGGTCTTGCCCTTGGCCAGCCAGTGCAGCACTTCCGCTTCGCGCAAGGTCAGCTTGCACAGCGCCATCAGCGCCTGCACCTGTGCCGCATCCGATTCTTCCCGCAACACCACCATCCATTGTTCGCCGTCGCTGCTTTCGGTGGCGCTGAACACCAGCCGCGCCTGGCCCCGCTGCACGGTCAGCGGCACATGCTCGCGCCTGGCGCGCTGCGCGGCGATGGCGGCGGACAGCCATTGCGCCAGCACGGGCGGGGTTTCCGGCACGCCCGGGCCATCGAGGTCGAAGTAGCGCTGCAGCCACTGGCGCGCCAGCGGCGTTTGCCAGACGATGCGGCCGTCGTGCGGTGTCACCGCCAGCGCCGCGTTGCCAAAGGAGTCCAGCGCGCTGCGCGCCTGGCGCATCAGGGCCGAGGTTTGCAAGTGCGCGCCGATGCGCGCCAGCACTTCGCTTTGCCGCACCGGCTTGGTCACATAATCGGTGCCGCCGGCGGCAAAGGCGGCCAGCACATGTTCGGTTTCCGTCAGCCCGGTCATGAACAGCACCGGGATGTGGCGCGTGGCGATGCCGGCGCGCAGCCGGCGGCACACTTCAAAGCCATCCATGCCGGGCATGACGGCGTCCAGCAGGATGATGTCCGGCGCCATGTCGTTGGCGCGCGCCACGGCGGCGGCGCCATGGTTGGCGACCAGCACGGTATAGCCGGATTCGTCGAGCGCGTCGTGCAGCACGGCCAGGTTTTCCGGGACGTCGTCGACGATCAGCACCACGTGGCTGTGACGGTGGGGCGGGACTAACGGTGTTGCTTCGGCATGCATGGTGGTTCTCCTTGATGCAGCAATTGCGCCATGGCGTCGAGCCGGAAGCCGGCCGCGTGACCGCGCATGGCGTCAATGAAAGGCGCATAGCCGGGGTCCAGTGTGGCCAGGTGGTCGAGCTGGCGCACAATGCCGCGCATATAGCCGGCGGCCACTTGCTGGCGCAGCGCGTGCAAGTGGTTTGCGGGCGGGATGGCCAGCGCGGAGGGCGCGCGTTCGGTGGCGCCGGCGGCAGCGGCACCGGCACCGGCGTCGACGGCACCGGCACCGGTGGGATTGGCCGCGCCGGCCGCGCCGGCCGCACCGGCTGTATAGGTTACATCAGCTGCATCAGCTGTATAGGTTGCATCAGCTGCATCAACCACGTCGGCCAAATTGCGCGCCGCCGCCGTTTGCTCATCGACCGTCCACTGCAATTGCAGCCGCCGTCCTATCCAGTCCAGCAATTCCGCCACATTGACCGGCTTGACGAAAAAATCGTCGGCGGGAATCCCGGCCGGGTTGTCCAGCCCCTTGTCGTAGGCATTGGCCGAGACGATGGCAATCGGCGCCGCCGCGCCATGCACGTCGCGCAGCAGGCGGCTGGTTTCCCAGCCATCCATGCCTGGCATGGCCAGGTCCATCAACACCAGGTGCGGGCGGCACGCCGCGTACTGGCGCAGGCATTCCGGTCCGGAGACCGCCTGTTCCACCGTAAAGCCCAGCGGCGCCAGGATATGCACCAGCAATTCGCGGTCGACCTTTTCATTGTCGACCACCAGCACCGTGCGGCGCGCCCCGAGATAGCCGGTGCGCGTTGGTTCTTGCGGCGCGGCGTGCGCCGCCTCATGGATGCGGGGCAGCATCAGCCGCACCTGGAACGTGGCGCCCGCGCCCGGGGTGCTGGTGAGCGTTAGCTCGCCGCCCATCAGTTGCACCAGCATTTTGCAGATCGGCAGTCCCAGGCCGGTGCCGGCGGCGGCGCTGTGGTCGCTGGCGCTGCCGCGTGAAAACGGTTCGAAGATGCGCTCGGCTTCTTCCGGCAAGATGCCCGGACCGCTGTCCGCCACTTCAAAGATCGCCATGTCGCATGCATAGCGCAGCCGGAACACAATGCCGCCGTGCTGGGTGAATTTCACGGCATTGCCGAGGATATTGATCAGGATCTGGCTCAGCCGCTTGCGGTCGGCCCGTACCAGCGCCGGCATGTCCCCCGGCGCTTCATAGCGGAAGGTCAACCCTTTGCCGGCCGCCTGCTGTTCGAACATGCGCACGATCTGGTGGATGAAGGCCGGGAACGGCAACGGGCGAACATCGAACCCCAGCTTGCCGCCTTCGATGCGGGCGATATCGAGCGTGCCTTCGATCAGCGACAGCAAGTGTTCACCGCTGCCGCGGATCACGCGGATGGCCTGGCGCCGGTGTTCGGGAATGGCGGCGTCGCCGTCCAGCAATTGGGCATAGCCGAGGATGCTGTTGAGCGGCGTGCGGATTTCATGGCTGATGCCGGCGATGTAGCGGCTCTTGGCCTGGTTGGCCTGCTCGGCCTGTTTCTTGGCTTGCTGCAGTTGCGCATCGGTGCGGCTGTGCAGTTCGATTTCACGCATCAGCAAGCCGGTCTGCCGGTTGGATTCTTCCTGCGCCACGCGCCGGCTCTCGCTGGTCAGTACCAGCCACCACGCGACAATGCCGCTGGCCAGCGCCAACGCGCCGAGGATCTTGATGAACGCCAGCTGCAATTGCGGCAACAGCGCCGGCGCGGAGGCGCGCAAGACCCCTTCCTCATGTAGGTACACCAGGCCCAGCACGCCGGCCAGGAATAGCACGGTGACGATCATCAGCAACAGGTAATGTCCCAGCCCGCTGGTGATATAGCGCCAGGCCGAGCGTGGCAGCAGCGCTTTCATGGCGCCTTCCCATTGCGCGGAAAAGCGCGCGTGCGGCTTGCAGCTGTCGTTGCAGCGCGCGTCGAGGCAGCAGCACAGGGAACAGATCGGTCCTTGGTAGGCGGGGCAATGCGCCATGTCTTCGCCTTCGTATTCCTTTTCGCAGATGCTGCAGGTTTGTGCGCTCCGGGTGGCCGGCGCGGGACGCGCCAGGTAATAGCGGCCGCCGGTGGTCCAGGCGATCAATGGCGCGCTGATGAACGCCGTGGCCAGCGCGATAAAAGCGGACAAGGCTTGCGCATGCGGGCCGAACAAGCCGCTGTGCGCGGCCAGCGACAGGGTGGACGCCAGCGCCATCGCCCCCACGCCGACCGGATTGATGTCGTACAGGTAGGCGCGGCGGAATTCGATGCCTTTCGGGCTCAGGCCCAGCGGCTTGTTGATGACCAGGTCCGCCACCACGGCGGCGATCCACGACAGCGCGATATTCGCATACAGGCCCAGCACCTGGTCGAGCGCCTGGAACACATCGAGTTCCATCAGCAGCACGGCGATCAGCGCATTGAACACGGCCCACACCACGCGTCCCGGATGGCTGTGCGTCAGGCGCGCAAAGAAATTCGACCAGGCCAGCGAGCCGGCATAGGCATTGGTCATGTTGATCTTGATTTGCGAGATCACCACGAACACCGTGGTGGCCAGCACGGCCAGCCCGCCCTGGCTGAACACCAGGCCAAAGCCGGCCAGGTACATCTGGTTCGGGTTGGCTGCCTGCGCCAGCGCCACGCCATGGTCGATCGCCAGCAGCGCCAGCAGTGCACCGCCCAGCATCTTCGCGATCCCCAGCACGATCCAGCCGGGGCCGGCGGCCAGCACGCCGGCATGCCATTGCCAGCGGTTGCGCGCGGTCTGGCGCGGCATGAAGCGCAGGAAGTCGACTTGTTCGCCGATTTGCGTGACCAGCGCCACGCCCACCGCGCTGGCCGCGCCGAACCGCAGCAGGTCGAACTGGCCATTGCCGGGCGAGGCGCCGGTAAACGCCGCCAGTTGCGCGGGCAAGTCCGGCCGCTGGACCAGGATGGCGATAAACGGCAGCACTTGCAGCAGCAGCCAGACCGGCTGCGTGATCATCTGGATGCGGCTGATCAGGGTGACACCGTGCGTGACCAGCGGAATCACCACCAGCGCGCTGGCCAGGTAGCCCAGCCACAGCGGCAAGCCGCAATACAGTTCCAGCGCATACGCCATGATGGCCGCTTCCAGCGCAAACAGGATGAACGTGAAGGACGCGTAGACGAACGAGGAAATGGTCGAGCCGATATAGCCGAAGCCGGCGCCGCGCGTCAGCAAATCCATGTCGAGGCCGTGGCGCGCCGCGTAATAACTGATCGGCAGCCCGGTCAGGAAAATAATCAGGCCGACGGCGAGGATGGCCCAGAAGGCGTTGACGAAACCATACTGGATCGCAATGGTGCCGCCGATGGCTTCCAGCACCAGGAAGGAAATCGCACCCAGCGCGGTATTGGCGACGCGGAAGACCGGCCATTTGCGGAACGAGCGCGGCGTATACCGCAGCGCGTAATCTTCCATGGTTTCGCTGGCGACCCACGTGTTGTAGTCGCGCCGGATCTTGACGATGTGCTGCGGCGGCTCGGCGGTGGAGGGATGTGGGCGGGTCATGCCCTTTTTGAAAGCAATATTTACGCCAATACGGCATACTAGTGGGCCACTGACAGGAGTCCCGATGAATCCGCGATATCCCTTCAAGCCGCTGGCGGCCATGGCGGTGCTGGCGCCGGCCATCCTGGCGTTGTCCGGCTGTGCCGGCAACCGCCTTGCCGCTGAAACCGGCAATCCCCAGGTGCTGTTGCTGGGCGAGGTGCACGACAACGCCGATGGCCACAAGCTGCGCTATGAGCAATTGCGCCAGCGCGTGGAAGCCGGTTGGCGTCCCGCCATCGCCATGGAACAGTTCGACCGCGAACACCAGGCCTTGCTGAACAAGGCGCAAAAGGATTGCCGCGATGCGCAGTGCGTGATCCTGGTGATGCAATCGCCGCGCTGGGACTGGCAACAATATAAACCCCTGATCGACATGGCGCTGCGTTACCAGTTGCCGCTGATTGCCGCCAACCTGTCACGCGCTGACGCCTCGAAAGTGGTGCGCGACGGCGTGGCGTCGTCATTCGATGCGGACACCATTGCTGCTTATAAATTGAAGGACGCGCTGCCGGCCGATATCGTGCAGGGACAGCGCAAGGAAATCGTCGCCGGCCATTGCGGCATGCTGCCCGATGAAATGGTGCCGGGCATGGTCAACGCGCAGATTGCGCGCGATATCTGGATGGCCAAGCTGGTGCGGGCGCAGCAGCCGCGCGATGTGGTGCTGATTGCCGGCAATGGCCATGTGCGCAAGGACTTCGGCGTGCCGCGCTGGCTGGCGGCCACCGAGCCGAAACTCGCGGTGCGCAGTATTGGCTATGTGGAACAGGCGCCAGGGCAGGGCGAATACGACAACCACATCAAGATAGCGGGCAAGCAGCGCGCCGATGCGTGCGCCGGCCTGAAGGGTAAATCGTAGAAGATGGACCTGCGGGAGGACACATGATGGAAACGGTTTATCAAGAAACTGCGCCGGCGCGCACTGAGATCGATGGGTTGCAGGGCGCGGCGCTGCTGGAATTCGGCACCAACTGGTGCGGCTATTGCCGCGCCGCCTTGCCCTTGCTGGCGCAGGCGTACCAGGGCTTTGAGCAGGTGCCGCACTTCAAGGTCGAAGACGGCCCGGGGCGCGTGCTGGGGCGCTCGTTCCGCGTGAAGCTGTGGCCCACGCTGATTTTCCTGCGCGACGGCAAGGAAGTCGCGCGGGTGGTGCGGCCCGATGCTGCCGATGAAATCGTCGAGGGCTTTACGCAGATCACGCAGATCACGCAAGGTTGAATCACCGCCAGGCGCTGACGGTCAAAACGAATCGACAATACAGGGCCTGGCCCCAAGGTAAAGTGGCGTAGGGCGGTTTCCGCTCTGCGGAAGCCGCCGTGCCAGCGTCGCTGATCACGCATGCCGTATCGGTCAGATCAGCGCTTCCGCCATCCCGGCCCGCAAGCGCTCCATCGCCAGCGCCGCCGCCGCGCCGCGCGTATCGACATGCAGCTTGCTGCAAATCTGTGCGATATACGATTCCACCGTCAGCGGCGTGGCGCCCAGCAGCGAGCCGATATCCTGCGTGGTGCGGCCGCGCGACAGCCAGTGCAGCACTTCCGCCTCGCGCATGGTCATCCGGAACAGCGCCATCAGCGCCTGCACCTGCGCGCACTCGGATTCTTCGCGCAGCACGATCATCCATTGCTCATGATTGCTGAGATCGGCCGCGGTGAATTCCAGCCGCGACGCGCCCCGCATCACCGACAGCGGCGGATAATCGTGCCCCTGGCGGCGCGCCTGCGCCGTGGCGGCCAGCCAGGCCGCCAGCGCCAGCGGCATGGTGCGCAATTCGGAGCCGCCGCCCGCGCCTTTCAGGGCGAAGTATTCCTGCATCCATTGGCGCGCCAGCGGGGTTTGCCACACGATGCGGCCATTGTGCGGCGTGACCGCCAGCAGCGCATTGCCAAACGCATCCATCGCGTTGCGCGCCTGGTTCAGCTTGCGCGCGGCCGGCATGTGGGCCGCCACGCGCGCCAGCATGTCGTTTTGCCGGATCGGCTTGGTGATGTAATCGGTGCCGCCCGCATCGAAGGCGGCGGCGGTCTCGCCGGTTTCCACCGCGCCGGTCATGAAGATCACGGGAATGTTGCGGGTGGCTTGCTGCGCGCGCAGGCGGCGGCAGGTTTCAAAGCCATCCATGTTGGGCATGGTGGCGTCAAGCAGGATCAGGTCGGGCAATTCGCGGCTGGCCTGGTCCAGTGCGGCAATGCCGCTGGTGGCGGCCAGCACGGTGTAGCCGGACTCATCCAGCGTGTCGTGCAGGGCGGCAAGATTTTCAGGGGCGTCGTCAACAATCAAAACGACATGGCCGGGTCGGCGCGGGGTAGACATGGAAACTCCTTGGTTGATTCTGGTGCGGCCATGCGCTTGTTTGGTGCGCGCACGCCGGCGGCGCCACTCGTGATGGCGCACCTGCCAAACTCTTGCAAGAAGCGGGCCCGGGCGCCGGCTCAGGCGGCGCTTTGCCCGGCTGCCCGCGCGCGGGTGGTGGTGTCGACCAGTTCGCGCAGCGCGGCCAGCAGCGGGTGCCGGGCCGTGTGCTGGGTGCCATAGCCGAGGTTGAAGGCGTAATCGAAGTGCGGGGGATTTTTGCCCTGGTTGTGCTGGATCATGGTTTCCAGTTTGTCCAGACCTTTGACGATGCGCGCTTCGGGCGTGGCCGCCGCATCGTATTCATCCCACAACGCCAGCAGCTGCGCACGCAAGTGGGGCGGCAGCGGCGTTGCCAAGGTGGCGAGGTCGGCCCGTTCGCGGGCGGATTTGTCCGGCGCGCCGGGTGTCTGGTCGATCGCGGGGATATCGCCGTGGATGGCTTCGCCCAAGTCGTGGATCACGCACAATTTGAGGATGCGGGCAAAGTCCAGCCCCGGCAACTGGTCTTCCAGCAACATGGCAAACAGGGCCAGCCGCCAGCTGTGTTCAGCCGTGCTTTCGCGCCGGCCGCTTGACGTGTGGCCGCTGCGCAGGGTGTCTTTCAGGCGCTCTGCTTCCTGCAAAAAGGCGAGGCAACCCTGCAGTCCGTTGTAGTCCATATGGTTCGTTGCCGAGGTGGTTGACAATGGCAGGGTAGCGCAAGTTGCCGCTGTCGTGCTGTCCGGCTCGGCCAGCAGGGCATCCATGATCTTGTCGCGGTATTGCAGGACAAAGCCAGCGAAGGCTTCTTCCTTGACCAGCAGGCGCACCGGAAAGGGCAGGGCGCGATAGGAGAAGGCGGCCAGCGTGCGCATGGCCTCGTCGTTGCGCAGGACGGCCTGGGAGTGCCCGCCGGCGTGTTTCCGCAATAAGGGCAGGATGTCGTTGCGGCTGCGGACCAGGATGGGCAGCAGGTGGACCATCAGTTTTTCGCTGTGCATGGCGGCCTCGTTAGTGATTACGGGAAACCATGTTGACCCGGGCGGTGCTCCGGTATGCTGCGGCGGCGCAAACAAAAATGGCCTGAACCGTTTCCGGATCAGGCCATTCTTGATGAATCTGGT
>NZ_JBXAQJ010000007.1:44329-462982 GCF_058807115.1 Pseudoduganella sp. GW821-FHT12E03
GGTGGTGATAGCTGGACTTGAACCAGCGACCCCCGCATTATGAATGCGATGCTCTAACCAACTGAGCTATATCACCAGAGCCACGCATTATGCAGCCTCTTGCGAGGGCTGTCAAGGACGGGACTATGTAATCTATGGTGGTGATAGCTGGACTTGAACCAGCGACCCCCGCATTATGAATGCGATGCTCTAACCAACTGAGCTATATCACCAAGACGGCCAGCATTATCGTTGCTCATGCTGCCCACTGTCAAGGCGGCACGCGCATTTTTCTGCCAGCACAATTGGGCAGGGTTTGTTATGCTGGCGTCCCTCGTGTCATTTACATAACAGGAGACATCCGCATGGCCACCAATATCTTCGTCAACTTGCCGGTTGCCGACTTGCAGCAATCCATCACCTTCTTCACTAAACTGGGCTACACATTCAACCAGCAGTTCACTGATGAGACCGCCACGTGCATGATCATCTCCGACACGATCTACGCGATGCTGCTGACCCATGACAAGTTCAAGAGCTTCATTCCCACCACGGAAATCGCCGATGCGAAAAAGCAGACGGAAGTGTTGATTTGCCTGTCGCAGGACAGCCGTGACGCGGTCGATGCGCTGGTGAACAAGGCGCTCGATGCGGGCGGCACGGAGCCGCGCCCGGCGCAGGATTATGGCTTCATGTATGGCCGCGCATACCAGGACCTCGACGGGCACATCTGGGAAATCATGTGGATGGATGCGGCCGCGGTCGGCGCGTCGGCGCCTCCGCAGCAATAAGCCTGCCGGCGGCCGTTACCCGATCCGGCCGGTCCCGGTGATGGCGTCGAGCACGGCGCCCGCCGCGTCCGGCCGCAGGCAATCGATCACCACCCGCTCCGGCATCGAGCGCAGCCAGGTCAGTTGGCGCTTGCACAACTGGCGCGTGGCGATGATGCCGGTTTCGCGCATGGCGGCGTAGTCGATCGTGCCGTCCAGGTATTCCCACGCCTGGCGGTAGCCGACGCAGCGGATCGACGGCAAGCCCAGGTGCAGGTCGCCGCGCTTGCGCAGGGCTTCGACTTCCGTGATCAAATTGCCATCCGGGCTGTCGGCCAGCATCTTGTCAAAGCGTAGCGCGATGCGTTCGTGCAGCACGCCGCGCTCGGACGGCTCCAGCGCCAGCGGCAGCACGTCAAACGGCAGCGCGGTTTTTTCCTTTTGCGCCAGCAGCGCCGACATCGGCTGGCCGGACAGCGTAATGATTTCCAGCGCGCGCTGGACGCGCTGCGCATCGTTGGGTTTCAAGCGCGCCGCCGTGGGCGGGTCCAGCTGCGCCAGGCGCGCATGCAAAGCGGGCCAGCCATCGCGCGCCGCTTCCGCATCGAGCGCGGCGCGCACGGCGGGATCGGCGCCCGGCAAATCATCGAGGCCATCGGCCAGGCCCTTGAAATACAGCATGGTGCCGCCCACCAGCAGCGGCAGCTTGCCGCGCGCGGCGATCTCGCCGACCAGGCGCAGGGTATCGATGCGGAATTGCGCGACCGAATACGCATCCAGCGGATCGAGGATGTCGATCAGGTGGTGCGGCGCGGCCGCCAGTTCTTCGCGCGTGGGTTTCGCCGTGCCGATATCCATGCCCCGGTACACCAGCGCGGAATCGACGGAAATGATTTCAGAGGGAATGCGCTGGGCAATGGCCAGCGCCGCCGCCGTCTTGCCGGAGGCGGTCGGGCCCATGATGGACACGGCCAGCGGCCGCTTGTTGGGATCAGTCATAACGGGAGTCTTATTGGCCGCGCAGGAACAGCTTGTCGAGCGCGCTGATTTCCACCTGCACCCAGGTCGGGCGGCCATGATTGCACTGGTCGGCGCGTTCGGTGCTTTCCATCTGGCGCAGCAGCGCGTTCATTTCCTGCACCGCCAGGATGCGGTTGGCGCGCACGGCGGTGTGGCAGGCCAGGGTGCCCAGCAATTCATTGCGGCGTTCGATCAGCACGCGCGAGCCGCCATATTCGCGCACGTCGCGCAGCACGTCACGCGCCAGGGTTTGCACGTCGGCGTTTTTCAGCAGGGCCGGCACGGTGCGCACCGCCAGGGTGGTCGGCGACAACGCGGCGATATCAAAGCCTAGCGCTTTCAGGGTGTCTTGCTGTTCATGCACGGTGCCCACTTCCACCCCATCGGCATAGAAGGTCACGGGGATCAGCAATTGCTGCACTTGCATGGCCTGGCCATCGATGTGCGCATCGAGTGCATTTTTCAATTGTTCATACAGGATGCGCTCGTGCGCCGCATGCATGTCGACCAGCACCAGGCCCTTGGCGTTTTGCGCCAGGATGTAAATGCCGTGCAGCTGCGCCAGCGCGAAGCCGAGCGGGAATTCCTCCTGCGCCATGGCGGCGGACGAGGCGATGAACGGCTTGGCTTCCGGGATCGTAAATGACGTGCTGCGGCCCGCCTGGGACGAGGCGGCAAAGCTGCCGGTCGTGTCGCCGGCCGTAGCGGCGCCATCGCCGGAACCAGCGCCATAGGCCGGCGCATAGCCCGCGCCGCCATCGCCGCCGGCCGCGCCGTCATGGCGGAACAGCGCGCCATAGCGCTCCGTGCTTTGCGCCACGCCCGGCAGGTTGCCATGGCGCCGCTCGTCCTGGCGCGCGCCGAACGGCGAGGGGGAGAAGGTGGCCGGATAGTCCGGTGTCAGGATGGACCCGAACGACGCCTGCTGGTGCGGGCGCATGGCCGGAGCGGATGCTTCCAGCGCGCCGGCGGCCGGCAGTGGCGACGGCGAATTGCCATGCGCCGTGGCCGAGGTGGCGGCCAGCGCGCGCTGCACCGCGTGGAACACGCACTGGTGCACGGCGCGGCTGTCGCGGAAGCGCACTTCGATTTTCGACGGGTGCACGTTGACGTCCACCAGCGCCGGGTCCATGTCGAGCGACAGCACGTACGACGGGAACCGGTCGCCGTGCAGCACGTCTTCATAGGCGGCGCGCACCGCGTGCATCAGCACCTTGTCGCGCACGAAGCGGCCATTCACATAGAAGAACTGGCCATCGGCGCGGGCTTTGGAGGCGGTCGGCAAGCCGACATAGCCACGGATGCGCAGCGGACCCACGGTTTCATCAAGCGGCAGGCGCGCGCCGGCAAAGCCGTCGCCCAGGATTTGCGCGCTGCGGCGGGCGATTTCACTGACGTTCCAGTGTTCGACCGTGCGGCCGTTGTGGGTCAGGGTGAACGCCACATCCGGGCGGGCCAATGCAATGCGGCGCACGATTTCCGCGCAATGGCCGTATTCGGTTTGTTCGGATTTCAGGAACTTGCGGCGCGCGGGGGTGTTGTAATACAGGTCGCGCACGTCGATAGTGGTGCCGGTGGGGCCGGACGACGGGGTCACCGTGCCCAGGTGCGAACCCGTCAATTCCCAAGCATGCGGCGCATCGGCGGTGCGGGTGGTCAGGGTGACATAGGCCACGGAGGCAATCGAGGCCAGTGCCTCGCCCCGGAAGCCGAGCGTGCCGACGTGCTCCAGGTCGTCGAGCGATGCGATTTTCGAGGTGGCGTGGCGCGCCAGCGCCAGCGGCATCTGGTCGGGCGGAATGCCGCGTCCGTTATCGGTGATGGCGATGCGCTTGACGCCGCCCTCTTCCAGCCGCACCGTGATTTGCGTGGAACCCGCGTCCAGCGCGTTTTCCAGCAATTCCTTGACGACGGCGGATGGCCGCTCGACGACTTCGCCGGCGGCAATCTGGGAAATCAGCTGGTCGGGCAGGGCCTGGATCGGGCGCAGGGTGGCGTGCGATTCGGCGTTCTCATGGGCAGGGGACGGGGCGGGAGCGTTCATCCCGCCATTATAAAACACCGCCCCCGGCCACTCCGATGCCGCTTGCGCGAGCGGCGGGCGTTATTTCTGTTCGCGCACCGGGATGGTGACATTGCACAGCTCGATATAACCGGCCGGGACCTTGGCCCATGGGCCGGGGCGGTTGCGCTGCGATTCCGCCACGGCCTTGAAACTGGCCGAATCCGTGCGCATGACTTCCAGGCGCGAGCGTTCCGCTTCCGGCACGTCGGCGGCCAGCCGTATGGATTTGATCGGCACGTTCTGTTCCGGTTTTTCATAGAAGCCCAGCGGACCCGTGCCGCGTGGCAGGCTCGATAACAATGTCATGCCCGACACCACCCGGCCCACCAGCGTGACATTGCGGTCCAGGTGGCGCGGCGCGTGGCCGTTTACCGCGTACAGCGAGGTGCCGTTGCCGCTGTCGGCATCCGTATCGCGGCCCACGCCGACCATGCCATAGCAGTGCGCCAGCCACGTGGTCTTGGCTTTCGGATCGCGGCCGGCCGGAAAGCCGTTCGAGTGGCCCACTTGCGGCGCATAGCCGTCATGGTCCGGCAGGCGCACGAAATGTTTGTCGTTCGACATCGGCACCGTGAACTCGGCCGCCAGTTTGGGCTGCGCGGAACCGAGCGGACGGGGATTTTTCTCATCCGCATCGCCCCACTGCGCCACATAGTTATCATGCGAGCGCAGCACCACCAGGCCGTCAAAATAGCGTTCTTTTACCAGCGTGCGGATGTTGGCGGCATGCTTGGGCGCGAATTCCGGCGCTAGCTCGATCACCACGCGTCCTGCGGGCAAATCCATATAGAGCGTATTGGCAGGGTCCAGCGGCCGCCATTCGGACGGCTGGGATGCCTTGATGACATCGCTGGCGGACAGTTTGTTGGGGGGCGTGGCTTTGGCAGGTTCAGCGGCTTGTGCGATGGCGCTGGTCAGCGCGAGCGCGGCAAGCAAGGCGGGGGTGTTCGCGTGCATGCAGGGGGTCTCCGGGTTTTTAGTGTGTCTGGATTGTAAATCACAGCTCAGTGTGGTGTATGATTCCGGCGCTACCTTTCGGGAATTTTATGGATTTCATGCAAGTATTGGACATGCTCGTGCATGTCGACAAAACGCTGGACCTGTTGATCACGCAGTACGGGACGTTGATTTACCTGGTGCTGTTCTTCATTATCTTTGCAGAAACAGGGGTGGTTGTCCTGTTCTTCTTCCCGGGAGATACCCTGTTGTTCATTGCCGGCGCCCTGTGCGCGACGGGCCAGATGAACTTGCCGATCCTGATTGCCCTGTTGATTACCGCGGCGGTCACCGGCAATACCACGAATTACTGGATTGGCAAGGCCATCGGGCAGCGCGTGTTTACCCACAATTACCGCTGGATCGACAAGGATGCGCTGAACCGCACCCACGCGTTCTTCGACAAGCACGGCGGCAAAACCATTATCCTGGCCCGATTCGTGCCCGTGGTGCGGACTTTCGCACCGTTCGTGGCGGGGGTGTCGGACATGGGTTTCTCGCGCTTCCAGATGTTCAACATCACGGGCGCCGTGACGTGGGTGGTGTCGCTGACGGTGGCCGGTTATATCTTTGGCAACGTGCCGATTGTGCGTGACCATTTGACCACCATAGTCATGATCGGCGTGGCCGTGGCGTTGGGGCCGCTGGCGCTGGGTGGGCTGTGGAAGCTGGGCCGCCGCATGCGCAACCGCCGCGCCGCCGGCCGCTGATCGCACCAGGAGGCGGCGCGGCGCCGCCTTCTTTCCCTACAGGACACTAATTTCGTCCTGCACAGCTCAAGTTTTCCTTCTATGCAACCGTATACCGGGGTAAGCATTTCATTCCCGGAATCCCATGCGTAACCTCATCGCCCTGATTGCCTGCTGGTGTGCGGCTCACCTGGTATCGGTGGCCAGCGCTGCCGATAACTCGTATGCGTCGCTCAATGCAAACAGGTTTAAAGCCAACATCGACAATATCCGTCCGGTCAGCCCGATGAAGCTGGGCGGTGGCGGCGGCAATGCGTCCGCCCGTGGCAGTGCGGACGAAAAAGGCGCCGACAAGGGCAAGAAGGCGCGCCCGTTGACGGAACGTGAAAAGGAAGAGCAGGCCGAAGCGGAATTGCAGGCCCGGATTGCGGAAAAAGTCGCGGCGATGAAAGCACAGCAGGCGGCCCGCGCCGCGGCCGCGGCCAAGGCAAAAAAAGAAGCGGACGCGCGCGCCAAGGTGCTGGCCCTGATGCCGCCGCCGCGCGCCAATGGCACCCATTGGGGCTATGAAGGCGAGATCGGCCCGGCCAACTGGCACAAGATCAATTCGGACTGGATCAAGTGCAGCACCGGCAACCGCCAGTCGCCGATCGATATCCGCGACGGCATGAAAGTCGAGCTGGAACAGATCGTCTTTGATTACCATCCGTCCGCCTTCAACGTGCAAGACAACGGCCATACCGTGCAAGTGACCATGGGTGGCGGCAATTTCATCACGGTCGGCAACCGCGCCTATGAACTGGTGCAATTCCACTTCCACCGTCCATCGGAAGAGCGCATTAACGGCAAGGGCTTTGAAATGGTGGTGCACCTGGTGCACAAGGATGGCGAGGGCCGCCATGCGGTGCTGGCGCTGATGCTCGAGCGCGGCAAGCCGCAACCGGCGATCCAGACCGTGTGGAACAACCTGCCGCTGGAAAAAGGCGACGTGTCGGCGCCATCGATCGTGCTGGACCCCAACGATTTACTGCCGCAGCGGCGCGATTACTTCACGTTCATGGGGTCCCTGACCACGCCGCCGTGCACGGAAAACGTGCTGTGGCTGGTGATGAAAGAACCGTTGCAGGCCTCGCCGGCGCAAATGGCGCTGTTCTCGCGCTTGTATCCGCTGAATTCGCGGCCGATCCAGCCCACGTCGGGCCGCATGATCAAAGAGTCGATGTAACGGCGTGGGCCGGACCGGCCTGCGGCCCGGCATGGCCAGTAAGCAGCCCACGTCGGGCCGCATGATCAAAGAATCGATGTAACGGAGTGGGCTGGACCGGCCTGTGGCCCGGCATGGCCAGTAAGCAGCCCACGTCGGGCCGCATGATCAAGGCGTCGATGTAAATCGCGGCCCCGGGACATTCCTCCCGGTGTTGCCGTATCTGCGTAGGGCGGGTTTTACAAACCCGCCAGCATGCGTCAACGCGGCGCATGCATGGCGGCTTCCGCCATGCGGAAACCGCCCTACGAATTCATTGTCCCAGGGTTAGCGGGGCAACACCGTTACGCTGTGCGTACCTTGCCATTCCGCGCCGGCCGCCAGCGGCTGTTTGTCCACGCGGGCCGGTTCGATGCACAGGAAGGCGCTGTGTTCGTGGTCCGCCATGTCGGCAATCGCCGCCGCGCCTTGCGCGCCCGGATTCCACACCACCCATTCCGTATAGCCCTGTTGCTGCAAGCGCAGGCGCGCATCGGCTGTCCGCAGTTCCAGCGATGCGGTGGCAGGATGGATATCGTCCAGTGCGCCGGCAAAGTCGATCGTGCCCGCCGCCAGGCCATGCAGCGACGTTTGCGTGAACTCGCCCACCGCGAAATACGTGTGCAGCGCGCAGGCGAAGTCCCAGCTGGCGTCGCTGGTGTTGTGGACCTGGTAATCCATGCGCAGGGTGTCGCCATCGAGCGTAAAGCTCAGGCTCAGGGCGAAGCGGTGCGGCCAGCCTTGTGCCAGTGTGGCCGGCACGTCGTCCTGCGTCAGCAGGAATTCAGCGGACACCTGGTTGCCTTCATTGCCGGTGCTGCCCAGGCGCCAGGTGGACAGGCGCGCCACGCCATGGCGCTGGCCATCGCCGCGGGTGGAAAATTGCGGGAAGATCACCGGCACGCCGCCACGGATGGCGGCGCTGCCGTCCAGCGGCGAGCGTTCCGACATGAACAGCCGCTCGCGGCCATCGGGCGTTTTCCATGACAGCAAATGCGCACCATACAGCGCCACCAGGGCTTGCGCGCCGTCCGGCGCGGTGATGCGGATGGCGGGCAGGGCGCCAATGGTTTCAGTGCTGATCATGGAATTCCTTAAACAATGCGGCTCTTGGCGAGCGGCGGGTTTTTCGCGAAGTAGTGGCGGATGCCGGTCATTACCGCATCGGCCAGCTTGTCCTGGTAATCGAGGTTGCGCAGCTTGGCTTCTTCTTCCGGATTCGAGATGAACGCGGTTTCAATCAGGATCGAAGGAATGTCCGGCGCCTTCAGCACGGCAAAGCCGGCCTGTTCCACCGCGCCTTTGTGCAGGCGGTTGATGCCGCCGATTTCCCCCAGCACCGCCTTGCCCAGTTTCAGGCTGTCGGTGATTTGCGCGGTGGTCGACAAGTCCAGCAAGACGCTGGCCACTTGCGGATCATGGCGCGGCACGTTAACGCCGCCGATGTTGTCGGCTTCGTTTTCCTTGTTGGCCAGCCAGCGTGCGGCGCTCGAGCTGGCGCCTTTTTCCGACAGCACGAACACCGACGAACCGCGCGCCGACGGCTGCACGAAGGCGTCCGCGTGGATCGATACAAACAGGTCGGCCTGCACCTTGCGCGCTTTTTCCACGCGGGTGCCGAGCGGCACGAAGTAATCGCCATCGCGCGTCAGCATCACGCGCATGTTCGGGTGCTGTTCAATGCGCGCCTTGAGGCGCTTGGCGATGGCCAGCACCACGTCTTTCTCGCGCAGCCCGGTGGCGCCGATCGCGCCGGGATCTTCGCCGCCATGTCCGGGGTCCAGCGCCACGGTAATCATGCGCATCACCTTCGCCGGCTTGTCGGCCGGTTTGTCCCTGTCCTTGTCCTTATCCCGCTCCGGCGCGGGACGGTGCGCCAGCGCGTCGGGTTTGGCCGGCACCTCCGGCACTGGTGCCGAAGGCGCCGGCGCCGGTTCCGGTTTCAGCAGCACCGGCGATTGCGCCGCCTGGGTGGCCTGTCCGGCCTGCACCGCCGTGCCGGGCATGGCCACGGCGGGCGCAGGCTGGGACGGATGGGCCGGCGCGCTGCCAGGCATGTCGCTCCAGTCGCCTTTTTCTATCATGGCGGCGATCGGGTCGGCTTCCTGCACCGGGTACAGGTCGAAAATCAGGCGGTGCTTGTACTGGCCGGCCGGGGCCAGCGTAAATACTTGCGGCTTGATTTCCGCTTTCAGGTCAAACACCAGCCGCACCACGGTCGGCGTGAACTGGCCCACTCGCACCTGGCGGATATACGGGTCGTTCGGCTGGATTTTCGCCACCAGGCTTTTCAGGGTCGGCGTCAGCTGCAAGCCCTCGATGTCGACCACCAGCCGGTACGGATCCTTGACGATCAGGTGCGTCGCCTTCAGGTTCGAATCGTTTTCCAGGGTGACGCGGGTGTAATCCTCCGCCGGCCATACGCGCACCGCGAGGATTTGCGCGGCCAGCGCCGGCAATGGCGAAAACACGGACAGCAGCAGGGCGCCGCCCGCTTTCAACACGGTGCGGCGATGGGCGGAACGGCGGCGGGGTGTGGCTGGGGACCCGGTCAGAGGTTCGGGGCGAATTTGAGGCGTTCCAGGCATGACAAACCTAAGGCAGAGGACGCTTGCAATTCTACATCACGTCCATCGCCTGCCACAGCCAGGAAAATGCTGAGATCGGCCGGCGGCAGCACGGAACCGGCTTTTTCCGGCCATTCCACAATGCAAACATTGCTGCCGTTGAACTCTTCACGGAAGCCAGCGTCGAGGAATTCTTCCGGGCTGCTCATGCGGTACAGGTCGAAATGGATGACCTGGACGTCGCGCCCGTCCATGCTCACGCTGTACGGTTCGGACAGCGTGTAGGTCGGGCTCTTCACATTGCCGGTATGGCCGGCGGCATGCAATAGCGCGCGGGTCAGGGCGGTTTTGCCGGCGCCAAGGTCGCCGTGCAGGTAAATCGCCATGCCCGGCGCAATGGCGCGCGACAGTGCGGCGCCCAGTGCGGCCGTGCCGGCTTCGTCGTGGAGGTGGGATTTGAAGTGCTGCATAGACTTAGTCGATCAATCTGTAAAATGGAGGGGATCGTCCCCGAGCACCGCAATTTTAAAACCAATGTCCGCTGCAATTTCCGATTCTTACAATTTAGACGAACTGGCAAGTTCCATCAAGGAATGGGGCGCTGCGCTGGGCTTTGCCGAGTTGCGCATTGCCGACATCGACTTGTCGCATGCGGAAGCCGGGTTGCAAGCCTGGCTCGATGCCGGCATGCACGGCGACATGGATTACATGGCCAGCCACGGCATGAAGCGGGCCCGCCCGGCGGAACTGGTGCCGGGCACGGTGCGCGTGATTACCGCCCGCATGGATTACTTGCCGGCTTCACAAGATGAAGACTGGCGCGCCCGCGAACTGGCCCGCACGCAAGACCCGCAGGCGGCGGTGATTTCCGTGTATGCGCGCGGCCGCGACTACCACAAGGTGTTGCGGGCCCGCCTGCAGCAATTGGCGGACCGCATTGCCCAGGCCATTGGTCCGTTTGGCTTCCGCGTCTTCACGGATTCCGCCCCTGTCATGGAATTGCCGCTGGCGGAAAAGTCCGGCCTGGGCTGGCGCGGCAAGCATACCTTGCTGCTCAACCGCAGCGCCGGGTCGATGTTTTTCATGGGCGAAATCCTGGTTGACTTGCCGTTGCCGGTCGACGCGCCGACCGACGCGCGCTGCGGCCAGTGCAGCGCGTGCATCACCGCGTGTCCCACGCAAGCGATCCTGGGCCCGGGCCGGCTCGATGCGCGGCGCTGTATTTCCTACCTGACGATCGAACTGAAGACCGCGATTCCTGAAGCCTTGCGGCCCCTGATCGGCAACCGCGTGTACGGCTGCGACGATTGCCAGACCGCGTGCCCGTGGAACAAGTTCGCCCAGCGCGCCGTGTTGCCGGATTTCGATGAGCGGCATGGACTGGGCAGTGCCGGCATGGTGGACTTATTCGCGTGGAGCGAAGCGGAATTCAACCAGCGGATGGAAGGCTCGCCGATCCGGCGCATCGGCCATGAGCGCTGGCTGCGCAATATTGCGGTGGGGTTGGGCAATGCCGCCGCGATGGGGGCCAAAGGGGATGAGCGGATTGTGGCGGCGCTGGAAGCGCGGGCGGACCATCCTTCGGAACTGGTGCGCGAGCACGTGGCGTGGGCGCTCGCGCGGCACCAATAAATTATTTCAGCAGCCCGGCCAGTTCCACTGCGGTTTTCACCTGCATCTTGTCAAAGATATGCGCGCGGTGCACTTCCACCGTGCGCATGCTGATGCCCAGTTCATCGGCCACCACCTTGTTCATCTTGCCGGCCAAAATCAAGTCCAGCACTTCCCGTTCGCGCTGCGACAAGGTGGCCAGGCGCGCATGGACGGCGGCCGTTTCGCTGGCCTGGCGGGAGTTGGCCAGGCCTTCTTCGACCCGGTCCATCAACTGGTTGTCGTTGAACGGTTTTTCAAAGAAATCAAACGCGCCGCGCTTGAGCGTATCGACCGCCATCGGCACGTCGCCATGGCCCGTCAGGAAAATCACCGGCAGGCGCTGCGTGATATTGCGCGCCGCCAGCAGGTCGAACACGGCGATGCCGTTCATTTCCGGCATGCGCACATCGAGCAGCAGGCAATCGCCCTGCGGGTCGAAATCGCCTTTGTCGGCCCAGGCCAGGAATTCCGCGACGGTGCCATACGCTTTGGCCGGAATCGCGCGCGATGACGCCAGCCACGACAGTGAATCGCGTACAACGGCTTCATCATCAACGATGTGCAGCATGGTAAATCCTTTCAGTTGGCCGCTGCGGCCGGGGCGGCGGCCGGCAGCGTAAAGGTGAAGATGGTGCCGCCGCCCGGATTGGCGCGGTGCGTCAGGGTGCCGCCATGGAATTCGATCGCCGTGCGGCAGACATTCAAGCCCATGCCCATGCCTTCGGCCTTGGTGGAAAAGAATGGCGAAAACAGCCGTTCGGCCACGTCGTCCGGAATGCCGTGGCCCTGGTCCATAATTTGTACCGCGACCAGGCCCGACGGCGCATCATACGAGGCCTCGATGTGCAAGGTGCGCCGTTCGGGCGGCACTTGCGCCATCGCTTCAATCGCGTTGCGGGTCAGGTTCAGCAACACTTGTTCGACCATCACGCGGTCGGCCAGCACCGGCGGCAAATCCAGCGGAATCACCACGTGCAAGGTCACATGCTTGTTGCGGGTCTGCAGTTCGATCAGGGCGCCGATACTGTCGAGCAGCGATTGCACGCCCACTTCCTGCCGCTGCGGTTCGCGTTTCTTCACGAACTCGTGCACGCTGCGGATGATCTGGCCGGCCCGCTGGGCCTGTGCGCCGGCCTGCTCCAGCGCGGGTTTCAGCACCTTGCAATCAAGCGCCTCGCCCTTGCCATCGGCACGCGCCATCATGTTCAGCGCGCCGGTGGTGTAGCTGGAAATGGCCGCCAGCGGCTGGTTCAATTCATGCGCCAGCATCGAGGCCAGTTCGCCCATAGTGGCCAGGCGCGCGCTGCTCTGCAGTTTTTCTTCCTGTTGCCGGTTCAATTCCTCCACGCGCTTGCGGTCGGAAATGTCGAGGATGGACCCCATCCAGCCGGTCTGTTTGCCATCGCCGTCGACCAGCGGCGCTTCAAAGATCAGCACCGGCACGCGGGCGCCGTCCGGCCGCACGAACACGGTTTCCACTTGCGGTTCCACGTTGCCGGCCAGGATGGCGGCAAAGCGGTGCTGGTATTCGCCGATGGCTTCCGGCGCCCAGTAGGGCATCGGCGGCTTGCGGCCCACCAGTTCCTCCGCCGGATAGCCGACGATCTGGCAAAAAGCCGGATTCACATAGGTGATCAAGCCTTCCATGTCGCGCGCGCGCAAGCCTGTCACCAGTGAATTTTCCATCGCGGTGCGGAACAGCATTTGCTGGCGCAGCGCGCCTTCGGCCTGCAGCCGGCGCGAGATGTGGATCCACAGCGCCATCAGGCTCCACAGCAGTCCCAGCGACAGCGCAATCACGGAACCCACCAGCAAGTTCGGCAGCAGCTTCGGTTCGCTTTTCACGCTGTCCGTCATCAGGGTCACCACCGCGCCGGGCAAGTCCAGTGCGCGCTTGTGCGTGTAAACGCCGTGGCCGGGACCGGCCGCGGTGCGGCGCGCCAGCACCTTGTCGTCGTGGTCCAGCAAGGAGATCTGGTTATCCTGGGCGAACCACCATGGCACCATTTCATCGAGGATGGCGGCGGCACTGAACGACGCCACAATGCTGCCCAGGTGGCGCTCGCCGTCAAACACGGGGTAGTGGTATTCCAGGATGGTGGCGCCGCCCGCATCGAGCAGCGGCTGGCTGTAGACGCCGCGCCGCGCGCGGCGTGCATGGTCGGCCACCAGCATGCCGGCCGCATCGAGCGGCCCGGCCTGGGTATCGGAGCCCGCCACCAGGCGGCCTTGCGCATCGACCCAGCGCACGCCGCGCAACTCGCGGCCGGTTTGCAGCATGCGGCTCATCCGCTCCTGCAATTGTTCGTGCGTGATGCGGCCGGCGGCCAGGTCGGCGGCCAGCGCCTGCGCGGCGTCTTCATGGCGGCCCAGCTGGAAGCGGATGGTTTGTTCCACCCACAGCGTGTCGGCAATCAATTGTTCCTGCCGTTCGCTGCTTTCCATCTGGCGCGCCTGCCACGGCAGCCAGATCAGAATCGCCAGGAACAGCAGCACCAGCATGACCGGCAACAGCCAGCGCACCGGGCTGGTGGCGAGGGGGCGAAGGGTGGTGGTGGCGGCTGTTTTCATCAAGGCAGCGTAGCGGCTCGGCGGCTGGCGGCCATTGTGGCTTTCCACAGTTGCACCGGCTTGCACGGCATGGCCAGAATGGGTAACGTAGCCATAATAATGTACTTCCTTCCGGAGACGCGTGAATGAAATTGAAATTCCTGGCCGCTGCATTGGCCACTGCCGCCATCGCCGCCAGCGCCCAGGCTTCGGCTCCACCGCCGATTGTCATCAAGTTCAGCCACGTGGTGGCGCCGGAGACGCCGAAAGGCCAGGCGGCGGAACGCTTCAAGCAGGTGGCGGAAAAGCTCACCAATGGCCGCGTCAAGGTCGAGGTCTATCCCAACAGCCAGCTATATAAAGACAATGACGAAATGGAAGCGCTGCAGCTGGGCGCCGTGCAAATGCTGGCGCCCTCGCTGGCCAAGTTCGGCCGGCTGGGCGTGCGGGAGTTCGAAGCCTTCGATTTGCCCTACATCTTCCCGTCCAAGACCGCGCTGTATAACGTGACGGAAGGGGAGATCGGCAAGAATTTGCTGAAGAAGCTGGAAAGCCGCGGCATCACGGGCCTGGCGTATTGGGACAATGGCTTCAAGGTGATGTCGGCCAACAAGCCGCTGCGCATGCCAGGCGACGCCAAGGGGCTGAAAATGCGGATCCAGCTGTCCAGCGTCCTGGAGGTGCAAATGCGCGCGCTGGGCGCGACTCCGCAAGTGCTGGCGTTTTCCGAAGTCACGCAGGCGTTGAAGACCGGGGTGGTCGATGGCACGGAAAACCCGCCCTCCAACATGTATACGCAAAAGATGCACGAAGTGCAAAAGTATGTGACGGTGACCAACCACGGCTACCTGGGGTATGCGGTGATCGTGCACAAGAAGTTCTGGGATGGCTTGCCGGCCGATATCCGCAGCGCGCTGGAAAAAGCCATGAAGGAAGCCACCACGTTTGAAAAAGCCATCGCGCAGCGCGATAACGACCTGGCGCTGGAAGCCATCAAAAAGTCCGGCAAAACCGAAGTCTATGTGCCCAGCGTGAAAGAACAGGCGGAATGGCGCCGCGTGCTGATGCCGGTGCAAAAAGCAATGGAAGCGCGCATCGGCAAAGACTTGATTTCCGCCATCAACAAGGAAGCGGCCAAATAGGATATGCACCTGAACGGTGCGTTTACCATATTTTGGTGCGCGATGCGCATGTTATTTTATCACTGAATTAAAAATTTTCTCGCTGCAAAAAAAACAGCAAAAATTTTGTTGCTTCAGTTATGATGGCGTCGCTCCAGCAGTGACGCATAACGATATGTGCCCTGGTAGCAAAGAATTCAAGCAGGACAGGTTTAGTGGGGAGAGTACATAACAACGGTAGCCAATACCGCGAAAATACTTGAGGAGACACACGGCATACAGTATGTCGTTGGAAGACCACCGGAGGCAGCCACAAGCTTGCTACGGAGGCGCCAAACGACCGGTGCTGTGACAAAGATTGAAAGCGCACCTTCACGGTGCGCTTTTTTTTTGTATGCTGTCATCTTCCAGCATGCGTTTGGCGCGGGGCCGGAGTGGATATGGCGCCAATATAGCCAAAATGCAATGTGGCCGTAGTACAACAACTCTAAAATATGTTGTGATGGAAATACAACGGAATTTCGATATTTTTAATGCCATTGTGCCAACACCATTTGGCGCCATGGGTATTCGGACCGCCGGCGGGCTGGTGACGCAAATGGCCTACCTGCCGCCTGACACGCCCGACAAGGCGGCACAGGACGCGGTGGCGGAACTGGCGGCGCAGCAGGTGTTGCGCTATTGCGCCGATGCCGACTTCCCCTTCACGTTGCCGCTGGCCGTGGTCGGCAGCGCGTTCCAGCGCCGCGTGTGGGAGGCGATTCGCAGCATTCCCCGTGGCCAGGTGCGTACCTATGGCGAACTGGCGAAATACCTGGAGTCGGCGCCGCGCGCGATCGGCCAGGCATGCGGCGACAACTGGTTCCCGCTGGCCGTGCCGTGCCACCGTGTCACCAGCGCCAGCGGCCTGGGCGGTTTCTCGCACAGCGACGACGCCAACGGCTACCTGTTGAACGTCAAGCGCTGGCTGCTGGCGCACGAAGGGCATCTGGAATACCAATGGCGGCAGACAACCTTGCTCTGATCGACGCATTTTGCGACGCGCTGTGGCTGGAAGACGGACTGGCGAAAAACTCGCTGGAAGCGTACCGGCGCGACCTGCGGCAATTCGCGCAATGGCTGGAAAACCAGCATCCCGGCGTGGCCAGCCTGCATGCGGTGCAAGGGCATCACGTCAGCGGCTACTTCAGTGCGCGCCATGCGGACACCAAGCCCAGTTCCGCCAACCGGCGCCTGTCGGTCTTGAAGCGCTTCTACCAGTACGCGCTGCGCCAGCGCCTGATGGCGGACGATCCGTGCCTGAAAATCGCCGGCGCCAAACAGGCCACACGGCTGGTCAAGACCCTGAGTGAAGCGCAGGTCGACGCATTGCTGGCCGCGCCGGACGTGCGCACGCCGCTGGGCTTGCGCGACCGGACCATGCTGGAACTCATGTATGCCAGCGGCTTGCGGGTATCGGAACTGGTGGACTTGAAAACCGTGGAAGTCAGCCTGAACGAGGGCACGGTGCGCCTGACCGGCAAGGGCGGCAAGACGCGCCTGGTGCCGTTCGGGGAGCAGGCGCACCAGTGGCTGCGGCGCTACCTGGCCGAGGCGCGGGGCGCGATTTTAAACGGCCAGCAAGATGACGCGCTGTTCGTCACCAGCCGGGGCGGGGCCATGACGCGGCAAATGTTTTGGGTCGTCATCAAGAAGCAGGCGCTGCGCGCCGGCATCGCCAATCCACTGTCGCCGCATACCTTGCGCCATGCTTTTGCCACCCACTTGCTGAACCATGGCGCGGATTTGCGCGTGGTGCAGCTGTTGCTGGGCCACGCCGATATCTCGACCACGCAAATCTATACGCACGTGGCGCGTGAGCGCCTGAAACAATTGCACGCAGTGCATCATCCGCGCGGCTGAGCTCTTGAGCTTGAAACAGGTTCATAATGGGGGATCGGAATCCCCCGGGTGGAGGTGTGGTATGGCAAAGACGAATTTCCAGTACGAGAAACGCCAGCGCGAGCTGGAGAAAAAGAAAAAAGCGGAGCAGAAAGCCGAAGAAAAGGCCCGCCGCAAGCTGGAGGAGAGGAGCCACCCCGACGGTGAGCCGGGCGATGACACGCCGGATGAAGAAAGGGCGGACCCTGCGGGCCCGCCCTGATGTAACGCTGGAAATGCCGGCAACCCCGGAATGTCAGTCATGCTGTTGCGGTCGCTGCGTAGGGCGGGTTCTGTGAACCCGCCATGCATGCGCCGCCGGGCTGCCAGCAGGCGGCTTTATAAAAGCCGCCCTACGGGATTCAAGCCGTCTTTCTTTCATTGATGGAGGCCGCCTCCGCCTTGGCATGCTTGCCGCTGAACCAGCGTGCGCAACGTTTGCCCAGGCTGTCCAGGTAGGTATAGGCCACCGGCACCACCACCAGGGTCAGCAGGGTCGAGGTGATCACGCCGCCAATCACGGCGCGGCCCATCGGCGCCTGGAGTTCACCGCCATCGCCCATGCCGATCGCCATCGGCAGCATGCCGAAGATCATCGCCAGGGTCGTCATCAGGATCGGACGCAGGCGCACCTGGCCCGCTTCCAGGATCGCGGTGCGCTGGTCCAGCCCATGGCGCTGGCCGTGGTTGGTGAAGTCCACCAGCAAGATCGCATTTTTCGTCACCAGGCCCATCAGCATGATGAAGCCGATCACCGAGAAGATGTTCAAGGTCGATCCCGTCACCAGCAGCGCGGCCAGCACGCCGATCAGCGACAGCGGCAGCGACATCATGATGGCGATCGGCTGCAAGAAGCTGCCGAACTGCGACGCCAGCACCAGGTAGATGAAGATCACCGCCACGCCCAGCGCCGTCATGGCGCCGCCCATGGTTTCTTCCATTTGCTGGGCATTGCCGGCCACGTCGAAGCGCACGCCGGCCGGCAGCTCGATCGAATCCATGGCTTTCTTGACATCCTTGTCGACGTCGCCGGCAGGGCGGCCTTCGACGCCGGCATAGATCGCCACGCGGCGCTGCAAGGCCTGGCGTTTCAGCACTTGCGGGCTGGACGATGGAATGAATTCCACCACTTGGCGCAGCGGTACCATGACTGGCGCGCCGTTGGCTGCCACCTTGGACGAGGCGATCGACAGGTCGGACAAGTCCGCCACGCGCTGGCGGCCGGATTTCGGCAGTTGCACATTGATGTCATAGTTCTGGCCATCGGCCGCTAGCCAGTGGCTGACGGTTTCGCCGGCCACGAATGGACGCAGCGCGGAACCGATCTGCTGCGTGGTCAGGCCGAGGTCGCTGGCCAGTTCATTGTTGATCTTGATGCGGGTCGACGGGTTGGCGCCTTCCTGGCTGTACTCCAGGTCGGCGACGCCCTTGATGTTGCGCATCTTGCCCATCAGGCGCTGCGCCACCGCTTCCAGTTTGGCTTCATCGGTGCCCAGGATGGCAATGAAGATCGGCTTCATGCCGCCCACCGACAGCTGGATGCCGGCAATCGGCGCCAGCCGCTCGCGGATGGCTTTTTCCATCTCTTTCTGCGTGCGGCGGTGGGTCTTTTTCACGTCCGTCAGCTTGATGATCACGTTGGACGTGTTGCGGCCGTCGTGGGTGCCGATATTGGCCACGATGGTGTCGATTTCCTTGAAGGGCTTGAGCGCCTCTTCCACCTGTTTGACTTTGCTGTCCGTGTATTCCAGGCTGGAACCGACCGGAGTCTTGAATTGCATGAAGATCTTGCCATCGTCCGTTTCCGGGAACATTTCGCCGCCGATCATCGGCACCAGCGCCAGGCTGCCAGCAAAGATCACGGCCGTCAGCGCCAGCGTGGTCTTGCGCCAGTTCAGCGCGACGGCCAGCACTTTGCCGTACCACACGTGCAGCACGTCGACACCGCGCTCGACGAAGTCCATGAAGCGGCCCAGCCAAGGCGCGTATTTGAAACGGTCCTGTTCCGGGTCCGGCCAGACCGACGACAGCATCGGATCGAGCGTGAACGACACGAACAGGGAAATCAGCACCGCCACCGTCACGGTGATACCGAACTGCAGGAAGAAGCGGCCAATGATGCCGTCCATGAAGGCGACCGGCACGAACACGGCGACAATCGCGAACGTGGTGGCCATCACCGCTAGGCCGATTTCATTGGTGCCGTCTTCGGCCGACTGGTGGTGGTCCTTGCCCATGCCGAAGTGGCGCACGATGTTTTCCCGCACGACAATCGCATCGTCAATCAGCAGGCCGATGCACAGCGACAGCGCCATCAAGGTCAGGAAGTTCAGGGTGAAGCCAAAGGCTTTCATCGCGATGAAGCTGGCCAGCACCGCGATCGGCAGGGTCAGGCCGGTGATGATGGTGGAACGCCACGATTTCAGGAAGAAGAACACGATCACCATGGTCAGCACGGCGCCTTCCACGATCGTGTGTTTCACGTTGTCGAGCTGGCCTTGCACGCGATCCGACTGCGAATCCAGGATGCGCAGCTCGATGTCGGCCGGCAGCGATTTTTTCAGCTCTTGCGCTACCTTGGCGATGCCGGTGCCCACTTCCACCACGTTGGCGTCCTGCACCTTGGTGACTTCCAGGGTCACGCCCGGCTGGCCATTGATGCGCGAATACGATTGCGCCTCCTCTTCGCCATCGATGACGCCGGCCACCTGTTCCAGGTAGACCGGGCCCGCGGCGCGGCGCGCCACGATGATCTTGTTGAATTCGCGCGCCTCCTTGATCTTGCCTTCGACGCGGATCAGTTGTTCCGTCACGCCCTGGCTGACGTTACCGGCCGGCAGGTTGGCGTTGGTGTTCTGGATCGCGCGGATCACTTCATCGACACCAACCGCCTGCGCCCGCATGTCGTCCGGGCGCAGGCTGATCCACACCTGGCGTTTGGTGGTGCCCGTCACGCGCACCTGGCCCACACCCGGCACGCCCTTGAAGCGTTTCGCAATGATCTGGTCCGTCATGGTCGACAGTTCGCGCAAGCCGCGCTGCGACGAGGTCAGCGCCATCGTCACGATGGGCTGCGCGTTATCGCCTTCGTCGCGCGCAATGAACGGGTCCTTGGCTTCCTTCGGGAAGCGCGGACGCACCAGCGCCACCTTGTCGCGCAACTCCTGCATCGCGCGGTCCATGCTGGTGGAGAGCTGGAATTCCAGGAAAATGCCGGCGCGGCCTTCCCACGAATTGGCGCGGATGGTTTTCACGCCGGACACGGTGTTGACGATGTCTTCGACCGGGCGGGTGATGTCGTTTTCCACCTGTTCCGGCGACGCGCCCGGGTAATTGATTTCAATCACGGCATACGGCACCTGCACGTTGGGCATGCTTTCCACGCCCAGGCGCTTGTACGAGGACAAGCCCAGCACCATCAGCGCCACCATGACCATGGTGGCGAAGACCGGGTGTTTGATACTGACTTTAGTGATCCACATGGCTTAACCCCGCTGCGCCAGGGTGGCGGCCGATTGTGCTTCGGATGACGGCTGCTGCGGCGCCGGAGTGACCGCTGGCGCTTTCACCTTGACGCCCGGTTTCACGCCTGCGAGGTTGGCGACAATCACTTGCGCGCCGGGCGCCAGGCCTTCGGTGACTTCGGCGTAACCCTGGTCTTCATTGCGCAAGCCCAGTTTCACGGGCCGCGCCACCACGTTGCCATGGTCGATCGCATACACCACCTGCTTGCCCTGTTCCTCGCGCACGGCGGCCAGCGGCACCAGCGGCATCACTTGCGAACGGGCCGTGACGATGCCGCCTTTGGCGAACATGCCGCCCAGCAAGACCCCGTCCTGGTTCGCGACGGAAATGTAGACCAGCATGGCGCGCGAGCCGGCTTCCGCGGCCGGATTGATGCGGGCCACTTTGCCGGAAAATTCACGTTGCTGGAAACCATCGACCTTGAACGCGACTTCCTGGCCCACTTTGACGCGGGGGATGTCGGACGCCGGCACTTGCGCTTCGAGCGTCAGTTCGGACAGGTTGACGATGGTGAAGACGGGCATGTCAGGCGCGACTTTTTCGCCCGCCTGCACATGACGTTTGGAAACCATGCCAGAAAATGGCGCGCGGATCACACTGTCATTCAAGGCGATGCGGGCCAGGTCCAGCTGGGCTTGCGCCGCCTTGACGGAGGCGCGCGCCAGTTCGACCGCGTTGGCGGTGGTGTCGAACTGGGTCTGGGAAATGAAATTCTGTTTCAGCAGGGCGGCGCTGTTGGCGTGGTTGCGATTGGCCATGGCCAGGCGCGCCTGCGCCTCGTCCACGGCGGCCTGCTGCTGGGCGGCGCGGGCTTGCCAGTCCGCCTGGTCGAGGCGGGCCAGGACTTGCCCCGCGGTCACGGTCATGCCTTCGCGTACGGTGGTTTCCCGCACTTCGCCCGACACTTTGGCCTTGATCGTGGCTTGGGCGATCGGCGCCAGCGAGCCGGACAGGGGCAGGCTGACCGACAGCGCGCGCGCATCGATGGCGGCGACGTCGGCGGCCGCCAGTTCAAAGGTGCCGGGCCCCTTCTTCTCCGCGGTTTTTTCCACTGCCGGGGCCGGGGCCTTTTTCGACTGCATCACCGTCCAGCCGCCACCCGCCAGGGCCAGCACCACCAGCGCGATAGCTGGTTTTTTCCAGCGGCGGCTGGCAGGGGAGGGGGATTTCTGGGACAGGGGCAGAGTTTCCAGTTTCATTATATTTTCTCGGTTTGGTGCCGCTGCCGGCGGATTAGCGGGACGATGCGGGGCATCTCATAAACGCGCCATGCCCGTCGACGTGGCTTTTTGGATGGTGACACTGTAGAAAATTCCAAGCCCCCGCACCACGGCAGTGCGATAAAGCGTGGGATCGGGCGGCTGGAATGCAGAAAACCGGGGATGGATTGCGCTGAATCACTCAAAAAATTGATTTTTTTAAAATGTTCGGCGTTCCTTGCGCCACACTGACGGGCCTCAACAGCGCCAATGCTACGGGGCGGATCATGGGACGAACCGTTACCACCTGCGAGGATGTCGTGGATAAAGTGTCAATCCCTGTTAACCATCCGGCGCAGGACGCGCTGGACTTGATTTCCCACCTGGTCGGTGCGATGGAGTTGACGCCGCTGGTGGCGGTCCATTGCATGGACCATGCCCGCAATGTGCGGTTCTGGAATGACAGTTGCGGCTTGCTATATGGAATCGATGGCGATGGCGCACTGGGCCAGCCCCTGTCCAGGCTGCTGGTATTCGATGACCAGGACCGGCGTGACGCCATGCTGGAACAGGTATGGCAAACCGGCCAGCCCAGTCCGGCCGCCGACTGGCGCGTGCGCACCGCGGACGGGCGCGACGTATGGGTGTATTCCACCATGTTTCCCCTGTTGCATGGCGATGCTGTCGGGCAAGTGTTTTGCATGGATGTGGACGTCACGGCCCGCAAGCAGTTGGAGCAGCAATTACACCTGGCGTCCCAGGTGTTTGAATACAGCCGGGACGCGATCGTGCTGACCGACCAGCGGCGCCGCATCATCGCCGTCAACCGCGCCTATGCGCAGGTGACGGGCCGCAGCGGGCTGCAAATGGTGGGCCATGACTTCATCAGTACGCAAAGCGGCTTTGATGACGCGGTGCTGTACCACCAGATATGGCGCGACGTGGATGGCTATGGCCACTGGCAGGGCGAAGTCGCGTCGCGCCGCGCGGGCGGCGACCCGTTCCCCGGCTGGCTGGCGCTGACGGCGATCCGCGATGCCCAGGGCCAGGTCGTCAATTACATGGGCATTCTGTCCGATATTTCCGACCGCAAAAAAAGCGAGGCGCAATTGCGCCACCTGGCGGAACATGATTACCTGACGGACTTGCCCAACCGCGTCCTGCTGCAGGACCGGCTGTCGCTGGCGCTGGCCACGGCGCGCCGCCACCACGCGATGCTGGCCATCCTGTACATCGACCTGGACCACTTCAAGCAAGTCAACGATACCCTGGGGCACCATGCGGGCGATGCGTTGCTGAAGGAAGTGGCGGCGCGCCTGGTGCGCTGCGTGCGCGGCGCCGACACGGTCAGCCGCAATGGCGGCGATGAATTCCTGGTGTTGCTGGCCGACGTCGGCGGCAGCGAACAGGCGGCCCATGTGGCGGGGGCGATTTTGCGGGCGCTGGCGCAGCCGTGCATGATCGACGGCCACCAGGTGCCGCTCAGCGCATCGATCGGCATCAGCATGTATCCGAATGATGGCGACAGCATGGCCGACTTGATCGAGCGGGCCGACGTGGCCATGTACCATGCCAAGCAAGGTGGCCGTAACAGCTTCCAGTTTTTCAATCCCGACATGCACGCGCAAGCGAACGAACGGGCAGGCCTGGAACAGCGCCTGCGCGCCGCGCTGGAGGCGGGGCAATTTGCCTTGCACTACCAGCCGGAAGTCGATCTGCGCTCGGGGCAGCCGGTCGCGATGGAAGCGCTGCTGCGCTGGCGCGACCCGCTGCGGGGCGAGCAGGGACCGGGCCAGTTCCTGGCGGTGGCGGAAGCGGCCGGCCTGATGCCGGCCATCAGCCAGTGGGTGCTGCGCGAGGCGTGCAGCACCGCGCAGCGCTGGCGCGCGGCGCGCCAGGACCTGGTGGTGGCGGTCAATGTGTCGCAAGTCCAGTTTGCGCAATGGCCGCACATGGTGGCCGACGCGCTGGCCGCCACCGGTTTGCCGCCCGCCGGGCTGGAACTGGAATTAACGGAAGACTTGCTGATGAAAACCCCGGATGCCCAGTCCGTGCTGCAAGCGCTGCACGGACTGGGAGTGCGGTTGGCCATCGATGATTTCGGCACCGGGTATTCGCGGCTGGCGCTGTTGAAGGATTACCCGGTCGGCAAATTGAAGATCGACCGCTCCTTCACCGGCGCGCACGACGGCGCGGTGATTGCTGCCACCATCGCCATGGCGCGCAGCCTGCATATGCAAGTGACGGCGGAAGGCGTGGAAACCCCGGCGCAGCTGGACTTGCTGCGCAACCATGGCTGCGATCATTACCAGGGCTTGCTGGCCGAGCAGCAAATCGACGGCCGCCTGCTGGCAAGCCTACGGGCGTCGTAGTTGTAATTTCACTTTGGCGCATTTATTCTCCACTATGCCCCGGGTCAAGTACGCGCATGCGCAAGCGTGCGCGGACTTGACCATGGTCGGAGGCCTCCGGCCGGACATCCGCCAAATGGTCATTCAGGTAGGTGACATCCATCACATCGGCCATGGCCCGTGCCGACTGCGGGTGGAAATGTTCCGACACCAATATATGGTCGATGGTGTTGTAGCGCCCTTCATGCAAGGTGGTATACGCCACGTGCCGCAATAAATCCTGCCGCAGCTGGATTTGCGCACTGTCGAACAGTCGGCCGCGCAGTTCTCCGCCCGGTTCACAGGCGGCCCCTGCGCCCATCACAATGGTGGTGGTGACCGCGTCGGCCGTGTCGTTGAAATCGCCCATCGCCACGCATGGCCGGTCCTGGTCTTTCATCAGGTTCGACAGCAGCACCCGCAGCGCCACCGCTTCCGTCCCGCGCCACACCAGCGAACGCAAATTGGCCAGCGCATATTGCAGCGGATCGGCATTGCCGTCGCCATTGCGGTAATCCGGGCGGCGCGATTTCAGGTGCACCACCACCACGTCGGCGATCACGCCGTTGGGTAGCAGCACTTGCACATGCAGCGGCGCACGGGCAAAGCGGTCGGCGTCGGGGTTGCCCGAATCCGACGAGACGCCTTGCGGGAAGTCGGCATAGACCACGGGTTCCGCCGCCAGGGGCAGGCGCGATACCAGCGCCACGTTGGGGGTCAGACGGGTTGCATTCGGGTCCGGGTCGAATCCGGCGTGCACGGCGTCGCGGTAGCGCAGCGTGCGGGACAGCACATCGCGCAGCGCGGCCTGGGAAAAGATTTCCTGGAACCCGATCACATCGGCATCGAGCAAGTCGATTTGCCGCGCGGTCCAGTTGGCTTTGGCCTCGTATTCGTCGGCCGTGAGCGGAGCCAGGTTGTCGTACAGTTGCGCACCGGCGGGCGCCAGGTTGCAAACGTTGAATGTGGCAAAGCGTATTTCCAGCGGCGTCATCCGGCTGATCCTCCTGTGGGGCTAGCCTATCACGCCATCGCCATCATTGAACATAGTTGCTGAACATGGCGGCTCGGCCCGCCGAAAGTAAATTTCGCCTGAACCGGTACAATGACGCACCGATCGCATTGCACCTCGCCCCATGGCCAAGAAAGAACATATTTCCGAGACCCCCGCCACCCAGCTGCTGCGCAAGCACAAGGTGGTGTTTTCCGAACACCCGTACGACTACGAAGAACACGGCGGCACCTCGGTGTCGTCGCGTGAACTGGGCGTGGCGGAACACCACGTCGTGAAAACCCTGGTGATGCAGGATGAGGCGGCCAAGCCGCTGATCGTCCTGATGCACGGCGATTGCAAGGTGTCGACCAAGAACCTGGCGCGCGGCATCGGCTGCAAGTCGGTGGAACCGTGCAAACCGGACGTGGCGCAGCGCCATTCCGGCTACCTGGTGGGCGGCACGTCGCCGTTCGGCACCAAGAAAGCCATGCCGGTCTATGTGGAAGCCTCCATCCTCGCGCTGGAAACCATTTATATCAATGGCGGCCGGCGCGGCTACCTGGTCGGTATTGCGCCCGCCGTGCTGACGGCCTTGCTGGGGGCCAAACCGGTGCATTGCGCATTGGCGGACTGACCCGGCGGGCTTTGCCCGATCGCCCGCCGCTGGTGTATAGTCCTGCGGCCCGCTTAGCGCGGGCGCTCCCCTGAATAGAAGGATAAGCATGAATTCTGCACTGATGACAGTGGCGCTGACCGTGGCCGCTTACTTGATAGGATCGATCTCGTTTGCCGTGGTGTCGAGCAAGCTGTTCGGCCTGGCCGACCCGCGCACCTATGGTTCGAAAAACCCGGGCGCCACCAATGTGTTGCGAAGTGGCAACAAGAAAGCCGCGATCGTGACCTTGATCGGGGATGCCGCCAAGGGCTGGCTGCCGGTGTTCCTGGCGGTACTGTTGCAGGATAAATACGGTCTCGCCGACCTCGATATCGCGCTGATCGCGATCGCCGTGTTCATTGGCCACCTGTGGCCGGTGTTCTTCAACTTCGTGGGCGGCAAAGGCGTGGCCACCGCGGCCGGCGTACTGCTGGGCTTGAATGTGTGGCTGGGTGTGGCCACCCTGGTGACGTGGCTGGTGGTGGCCTATGCCTTCCGCTATTCGTCGCTGGCGGCACTGGCGGCGGCGCTGTTCGCCCCGTTTTATTATGGCTTGCTGTTCGGCACCGAGCCGCAACTGGGCGCGGTGATCGTGATGAGTATCCTGCTGGTGCTGCGCCACAGCCAGAACATTGCCAACCTGGTGGCGGGCAAGGAAAGCCGCATCGGCAGCAAGAGCAAAGGCGCGCAGAAGAAGTAACCCGCCGGCCACGGGGCTTGAAGCGCAGCCGCCAAGCCCCATCTGTCCTGGATTCCCCCGAACAGGACCGCGCCATGGCCACTCCCCTCAAAATCGATTTCGTTTCCGATGTGTCGTGCCCCTGGTGCGCGATCGGGCTCAATGCGCTGGAACAGGCGCTGGCCCGCATCGGCGATGACGCCGTTCTTCCCCTGCAATTCCAGCCGTTCGAACTGAATCCGAACATGGGGCCCGAAGGACAGGACATCACCGAACACTTGCAGCAAAAATATGGCGCCACGGCCGAGCAGCAGGAACAGACGCGCGCCATGATCCGCCAGCGCGGCCAGGAGGTCGGCTTTGATTTCGCCATGGGTAAGCGCAGCCGCATCTACAACACCTTCGACGCGCATCGCTTGCTGCACTGGGCCGGTGAACAGGGCCGCCAGCGCGAACTCAAGCACGCGCTGTTCGAAGCCTATTTCACCTTGGGCGATGATCCCAGCGCGCACGCGGTATTGCAGGCCGCCGCCGTGAAAGCCGGACTCGATGGCGGACAGGCCGCGCAAGTGCTGGCATCAAACCGCTATGCTGACCAGGTGCGCCATGACGAGGAACATTACCGCCGCCTCGGCATCAGCTCGGTTCCGGCAGTCATCATCAATGACCGCCACCTGATTTCCGGCGGCCAGCCGGCCGAGGTCTTCGAGCGGGCGCTGCGCCAGATTCTCGCGGAGGGGTAGGCCGCAGCGGCGGTTTCGGACTGGCTTGCAAGTTTGATTATGCGCTAAACTTGTCCAGTCAACACCGTCTATCCACCGCTGCCGAAGGGAAGTCCATGCTCGCCGCACACAATGTCCATCCGCTCACGTCCCACCAGCCTGAGGACGATGCACGCCGGGCCGCGACCTTGCTGCGTAGCGGCGCGCTGGAGGTGGCCGATGGCGCCCAGTTCGCTTTTCTGAGCGGATTGGCCAGCCGCGTGTGCGGCGTGCCGTATGCGTGGATTGCGCTGGTGGGGGCGGAGTCGGTCCACCTGCATGGGCTGGCCGGTATGGAAGCTGGCGTGCTGCCGCGCGAACTGCCGGCGGAACACAGCTGCAGCGCGCTGGCGGTCCGGGCCGGCGCGTGGGAAATCGATGACTTGCGCGCCGATGGCCGCACCGCGTTCATGCCGTATACCTCCGCTGAACCGCGGCTGCGCATGGCCAGTTCCGCGCCCCTGGTCACGCACGATGGCTGCACCATCGGCGCGTTGACGGTGGCGGACACGAAACCGGGCCGCCTCGACCATGAACAGCGCGCGCTGCTGCACGGCCTGGCCGGGCAAGTGATGGCGCTGATTACCGCCCATGGCCGCGAACGCGCGCTGGCCGCCGCCCGCGCCGAACTCGATGAACTGACCACGACCGATGCCCAGACCGGTTTGCACAACCGGCGCTCGCTATTGTCGAAATTGCATTTCGAAGTGGCCCGCACGCGCCGCTTCCGCACCCCGCTGACCGCGCTGGTGATCGGCATCGACCAGTTCCGCGACATCAACCAGCGCCACGGCGAAGCGGCCGGGGATACGGTGCTGGCCAATATCGCCCGCGTGGTGCAGGACAGCGTGCGCGTGATCGACGTGGCGGGCCGTTATGGCGGCGATGAACTGTGCGTGCTGTTGCCCAGCACGCCGCGCGAAGGGGCGCTGAAACTGGCGGAAAACCTGCGCGTGAAAATCGCCGCGCTGATTCACCGCGAAGCGGGCCGCCTGGCGCCGGTCACCGTCAGTATCGGCATCGGCAACTTCAACCACATGGAAATCAGCGATGGCGACGCCATGCTGGAGCAGGCGGCGCAGGCGCTGCGCCGGGCCAAGGCCAACGGCCGCAACCGCATCGAAGGGTAGGCATCGGCAGCTGCGGCGGTATGTGTGAGGCTGGGCGTGCGTTAAACGTTTATAATCTGTAACAATTACCGGCCCATCGTGTTACCCATGCCATGCTGTTGACCCGCCTTCACGAAGAAGTTGCCCAGACCCGGTTGTTCACAGGCGTGAGTTTTGACGCCATCGAGCGGTTGCTGGAGCATTGCAGCGTGGTGGAAGTGCCGCAAGGCGTGGTGCTGATCGAACCGGGCAAGTCCAACGATAATTTGTACGTGCTGCTGGAAGGCCAGGTCGATGTGCACCTGACCACGCCCGACCAGCCATATAACCTGCGGCTGGGACAGGGCGAATGTGTCGGCGAAATGTCGCTGATCGAAGCCTGCGAACCGTCCGCCTATGTGGTGGTCAGCTCCGCCAGCCGCATGCTGGTGCTGTCGCGCGACACCATGTGGTCGCTGATTAACGCTTCCCACGCGCTGGCGCGCAATATGCTCATCACCTTGTCCGGCCGTGTACGCCAGGGCAATGACGCGGTGCGCGACAGTATCCACCGCCAGAGTGAATTTGAAAGCCTGGCCTTTGTCGATGGCTTGACGGGCTTGCACAACCGCCGCTGGCTGGACCAGGCGTTCCGCCGCCAGGTGGAGCGGGGCCAGCGCGATGGCAAGCCGCTGGCGGTGCTGATGCTCGACATCGACCACTTCAAGCGCTTCAACGATACCTATGGCCATTTGGCGGGCGACCGCGCGCTGCGCGCGGTGGCGATGACCCTCAACGACAATATCCGCCCCGGCGATTTGCTGGCCCGTTTTGGCGGCGAAGAGTTTGCGCTGCTGTTACCCGAAACCAGCCTGGAGCCGTCGCTGTCGATCGCGGAGCGGCTTCGCCGCGCCGTGTCGAATCCCGCGTCGCGCCATATGCTGGGCTTGCCGGCACTGTCGATTTCCATCGGCGAAGCGCAGTTGCGCGCCGACGATGCGCTGGAATCCCTGCTGGAGCGCGCCGACGATGCGCTGTACGCGGCAAAAACAGCCGGCCGTGATTGCGTGCGCTGGGCCTGATGCCGGCGCCGTCCCGTGCGCGCGGCCGCGTGGGGGATGTCGCGGGCCGGTGAGGCGTCCGGCATCCTGAAGCCCGGCTTAAGCGTCTGCGCAGCGCCGTGCGCCTGGGTTAGCATGCCAGCATGGACAACATTACCCATTCTGTCGTCGGCCTCGGAGTCGGCGAACTGGTGCAGCGCAGCCTGCCTCCCGAACCGGATGACGCCAGCCAGCGCACGCGCCACCGGCTATTGCTGGCCGCGTGCGCGCTGGCCGGCAACTTCCCCGACCTCGACCTGTTTTTGACCCACCTGCTGCCGGCGCCGCTGGGTTACCTGCTGAACCACCGGGGGCACACGCACACATTGCTGTATGCGCTGCCACAGGCGTTGCTGCTGGTGGCGCTGCTGTGGGTGTGCTGGCCGGCCGCGCGCGCACTGCTCAAACGCAGCGGCCATGCCCGGCTGGGACTGGCGCTGGCGGTGCTGTTCGGTTTTGCGCTGCATCTCGGCATGGACTTTTTGAATTCCTATGGCGTGCACCCGTTTTATCCGTTTGACGGGCGCTGGTTTTATGGCGACATGGTGTTCATTATCGAACCCGTGTTCTGGGTGGCGTTCGGCGTGCCGCTGATCATGGCGGTCCCAAACAGGGCGCCGCGCTGGGTCTTGATGGCGGGGCTGGCGGCGGCCTTGCTGTATTTCCTGCGCAAGGATTATCTGACCCTGGTGTCGTTCAGTGTGCTGCTGGCGCTGGGAATCGGGCTGGCGGCCTTGCGCGGCGTGCGGGCGCACAGCCGCTGGGCGATGGCGCTGGCGTTGTTGGCCAGCGTGGCGTTTGTCGGCGTGCAAGGGGCGGCTTCCGCGATGGGGCGGGCGCGGGTGGAAAGCACCTTGCGCGCGCTCGATGGCGGCACGCGCGTACTGGATGTGTCGATGACGGCGTTTCCCGCGCAGCCGCTGTGCTGGATTTTTGTGTCGGTGGAGTCCAATGCCGCGCAAGACCGCTACACCCTGCGGCGCGGGCTGGTCAGTGTATTGCCGCTGTTGCCGGCCGCGTCGTGTCCGGCCGGGCTGGCCGACCCGATGCCGTCGGTGGCGCTGAACGGCGCCGCCGATGTGCGCCAATATAAGCAGGTACAAGGCAGCTTGGCGGCACTGCGCCAGCTGAAGGAGAGCAATTGCTGGTTTGACGACTGGCTGCGCTTTGCCCGCGCGCCGGTGGTGGAAAACGGCGTCGCCACGGACTTGCGCTTCGCCACCACCCCGCGCGGCAATTTCAGCACCATGCCGGTGGCGCGGACGGACGGCACGGCGTGTCCGGGCGGTGTGCCGAAGTGGGACTATCCGCGCAAGGATTTGCTGGGAGGCGCCTAGCGGCCGGCCTGACGCTGTCCCGCCACCTCGTTGCCAGTGCACCGGCGCTGCGCCGGCATGGCCCGGGCCGATGGGCGCCGTGCCGCCCAGTTTTGCGCCTGGCGCCGTGCCGCCGGGCTAAGATGGCGCAATCCGCCGCCTCCGGGAGCTTTCCATGGCCAAACCGATTGAATCGACGACAGCGCGGGCGCCGGCGCCGCCAGCCGCGTCCAGCGACCCGCACCAGCGTTACGGCAAGCCTGATGGCGGCTGGCGCGCCCGCCTGTATGCGGTGATTTTTGAATCGGATACGCGCGCCGGCCGCTGGTTCGACCTGGCGCTGATCGGCGCCATCGTGCTCAGCGTGGCCGCCGTGGTGCTGTCCAGCATTGCCCCGGTCGCGCGCAAGTACGGATCATGGCTGCTGGCGGCCGAATGGCTGTTTACCATCTTGTTTACCATTGAATACATCGGCCGCCTGCTGTGCGTCAAACGCCCGGACCGCTATGCGCGCAGTTTCTTCGGCGTGATTGATTTACTGTCGGTGTTACCCAGCTATATTTCCCTGTTCATCCCGCAAGCGCACGTGCTGCTCGACATCCGCATCCTGCGCTTGCTGCGCATGTTCCGGATCCTCAAGCTGACCTTGTATATCGACGAATACGGCATGCTGGGCCGCGCCTTGCTGGCCAGCCGCCGCAAGATCCTGATCTTTTTATCGGTGGTGATGCTGATCGTGTTCCTGCTGGGGACCGTCATGTATGTGGTGGAAGGGCCGGCCCACGGCTATACCAGCATCCCGACCGCCGTGTACTGGGCCATCAGCACCGTGACCACCGTGGGCTTTGGCGATCTGGTGCCGAAGACGGACCTGGGGCGCACGGTGGCGTCGCTGATGATGCTGTTGGGCTGGGGCATCCTGGCGGTGCCCACCGGCATTATCAGTTCGGAAATCACCCATCAGCGCGGCGGCGCCTACGCGTATCGCCGCACTTGCCCGTCCTGTGGCAGCGACGGGCATGAGACGGCGGCCAAATACTGCAAGGATTGCGGCGCGGCGCTGGGCGAGGGCGACGGCCGCGCTTGAAGGCGGCTTATGCCGCGCGCGGCAATGCCGCGACATCGTCGTGATCGGTCGACATCGCCACCGTCATCCACTGCGCCAGTTCCTGTTCGACAAACGCGTTTTTCTCGCGGATGCCGGCCACCGTGTCGGACCCCAGCGGCAGGCGCACCGGCGGCCGGGGCGCGTCGGCCAGTTGCAGGATGGCCAGCGACAGTTTTTGTGGATCGCCCGGCTGCTGGTGATTGACCCCGGCCATCAGGGTGCGCATGGCTCCCACGGTCGCCTCGTATTCCGCGATCGGCCGCGCCGCGTTTTTCATGGATGAGGCATCGAGGAAATCGGTGCGGAAGAAACCGGGTTCCACCGTGGTGGCGTGGATGCCCAGTGGCGCCAGTTCCATCGCCAGCGATTCCGACAAGGCTTCCACGGCAAACTTGGTCGAGGTGTAGATGCCCCAGCCGGCGTAGGATTGATAGCCGCCCACCGATGAAATATTGATGATGTGGCCGGCACGGCGGGCGCGCATATGGGGCAGCACGGCGCGTGTCACGTTCAGCAGGCCGAATACATTGGTGTCGTACTGGGCGCGGATTTCCGCATCGGTGGCTTCTTCCACGGACGCCAGCAGCCCATAACCGGCATTATTGACCAGCACGTCAATGCGGCCGAAGCGCTCGATCGCCGCGTGGGCGGCCAGGATGGCGGGCGCTTCCTGCGTCACGTCCAGGCGCAGCGCCAGCAGGTTTTCATGCTGGCCCAGCGCCGCGGTCACGGTGTCCGGGTTGCGGGCGGTGGCGACCACCTGGTCGCCGCGCGCCAGCGCGTCTTTTGCAATCAGCAGGCCAAAGCCACGGGAGGCGCCGGTGATAAACCATACTTTGCTCATGTCAGTCTCCTTGGGATACATCGGGTGGTTGATGGAGAGCAGTGTAGGGCGCGCCAACCTGCTACACTAGATATGGTAAAGGCGTTTGATTATCAACCTTTGGTTGTAAATACATGGATAAATCCCGGGTCCTGACCCTGTTCATTGGCGTGGTGCGCGCCGGCAGCTTCAGCCAGGCGGCGCAGGAAGCGGGCTTGTCGCCGCAAGCCGTCAGCAAGGCGGTGCGCCAGCTGGAAGACCACCTGGGCGTGCGCCTGTTTCACCGCACCACGCGCAGCCTGACCCTGACCGAAGAGGGGGAGCGCCTGTTCGAACTGGCCAATCCCGGCATGCGCCTGCTCGACGAAGCCCTCGACACCGTGCAAAACAGCCGGCGCGACATGGATGGCGTGATCCGCATCGCGGCGCCGACCTCGTTTGGCCAGCACGTCGTGGTGCCGCTGATCCGTGATTTCCAGGAACGTTATCCGGGCGTGCGCTTTGACCTGGTGCTGGAAGACCAGTTCACCGACCTGGTGGAAGCGCGCATTGATGTCGGCTTCCGGGCCGGCAATCCGCCTGAACGCAACCTGGTATCGCGCCGGATTGGCGATTTGTGGCTGGTGGTGTGCGCGGCGCCCCGCTATATAGAACTGCATGGCGCCCCGGATGGCATCGACGCGCTGCGCGAGCACCGCTGCACGGGGTTCCGCCAGCCGAATACCGGACGCATGGTGCCATGGGAATTCCGCGTCGATGGCGCCACGGTGTACCGCGATATCCCCTCGGTGGCCAGCTTCAATACCGCCGAAGCGGAAGTGGCCGCCGTGCTGGCCGGCATGGCGATCGGGCAACTGGGCTGGTACATGGTGGCGGACGACCTCCGCGCCGGCCGCCTGCGGCACCTGCTGCCGCACACCACGGCGTCGTATGGCGGCGTGTATATGTATTACCAGCAGCGCACCCAGATGCCGCAGCGGGTACGGGAATTCATTGATTACGCGGTCGAGCATGCGCCCGCACAGTTTGCGGGAGGCCCATGGACCGGCTCCACCTGATCACCGTGTATATCGCCGTCGCCGAAGAACAAAGCTTTGCCGCCGGCGCGCGCCGGCTCGGCATGTCGCCCCCGGCCGTGACGCGCGCGGTGACAAAGCTCGAGGAGCGGCTCGGCGTGCGCCTGCTGGAGCGCACCACCCGTCACGTGCGCGTCACGGAAGCGGGACGGCGCTACCTGGACGATGCGCGCCGCATCGTGGCCGAACTCGATGAAGCCGATGACGCGGCGGCCGGCAGCGGCGCCGCGCCGCGCGGCCATTTGTCGGTAACGGCGCCGATGCTGTTCGGCCGCCTGTACGTGACGCCGGGCATCGTCGACTATTTGCAGCGCTACCCGCAAATGGAAGTGTCGGCGCTGTTTGTCGACCGGGTGGTGAACCTGGTGGAAGAGGGCATCGACGTGGCGGTGCGCATCGGCGACTTGCCGGATTCGACCATGCGCGCGGCGCCGGTGGGCCAGGTGCGGCGCGTCTTTGTGGCGTCGCCCGCCTACCTGGCCCGGCATGGCGCGCCGCGCACGCCGCAGGAACTGGCGGCGCATACCATCATCGGCGCGAACGGTTCCAACGTGGGACCGGACTGGCGCTTCCTGCAGGACGGCGCCGTGCGCACCATGCGCATGGCGCCGCGCCTGCAAGTCAATTCCAATGATGCCGTGATCGACGCCGCCAAGCTGGGCCTGGGCATCGCCCGCCTGCTGTCGTACCAGGCGGCGGCCGCGCTGGCGGCCGGGGACTTGCAACTGGTGCTGGAAGAGTACGCGACGGCGCCGGTGCCGATCCATATCGTGCACCGCGACAGCCGGCAAGGCTCCGCGCGCATCCGCAGCTTCGTGGATTTGATGGTGGCGCGCTTGCGCGCCGATGCGTTCCTGCAGTCCGAACACACTCTATTCGGCGCCACGCCCCGTTAAATAGCACTGCCTGAAAACAGTGCGCTAAAGTTGGTGCGTCGCACAAAGACGGTGCCGCGCATGTGCCGAATGCACGGCCCGAAGCCACTGTTTTTCCCACGTTTGCCCCATGTTTGCCCGATTTTTGCCGCTGGCACGCCACTTGCAAAGCATCAGGCAGGGCAGGCAGCCGCCTGTCATTCGCTACGGGGACCCTACAGGATGGACAACTACAAACTCACCCGCCGTACCCTGCTCAAGGCCGGCGCCGCCACGGCAATCTCCGGACTGTCCACGCAAGGTGTGTGGGCCGCCGGCTCGGACAAGCCGGAAAAGGAAGAAGTCAAAGTCGGCTTCATTCCACTGACCGATTGCGCTTCCGTCATCATGGCGTCGGTGCTGGGATTCGACAAGAAGTATGGAATTAAGATCGTGCTCAGCAAGGAGGCTTCGTGGCCCGGCGTGCGCGACAAGCTGGTCAATGGCGAACTCGATGCCGCGCACGTGCTGTATGGCCTGGTCTATGGCGTGCACCTGGGCGCGGGCGGTCCGAAGAAAGACATGGCGGTGCTGATGAACCTGAACCATAACGGCCAGGCCATCACCCTGTCGAAAAAGCTGGCGGACAAGGGCGCGGTCGATGGCGCGTCGCTGGCCAAGCTGATGAAAGCGGAGCCGCGCGAATACACGTTTGCCCAGACCTTCCCGACCGGTACCCACGCCATGTGGCTGTATTACTGGCTCGCCACGCACGGCATCAATCCGATGAAGGACGCCAAGGTCATCACGGTGCCGCCGCCGCAAATGGTGGCCAATATGCGCATCGGGAATATGGATGGCTATTGCGTCGGCGAACCATGGAATCACCGCGCGATTGTCGATGGCGTCGGCATTACCGCCACCACCACCCAGGATATCTGGCGCGACCACCCGGAAAAAGTGCTGGGCACCAGCGCCGAATGGGTCAAGAAGTATCCGAACACGGCGCGCGCCCTGGTGGCGGCGGTGCTCGATGCGGGCCGCTGGATCGATGCGTCGCTGTCGAACAAACTCAAAATGGCGGAAACCATTGCCGATAAATCGTACGTCAACACCACGGTCGATGTGATCAACCAGCGCATCCTGGGCCGCTACCAGAATGGCCTGGGCAAGACCTGGGATGACCCGAACCCGATGCGCTTCTTCAACGACGGCCTGGTCAACTATCCGTTCCTGTCGGACGGGATGTGGTTCCTGACGCAGCAAAAACGCTGGGGTTTGCTGAAGAGCGAACCGGATTACCTGGCGGTCGCCACGCAAATCAACCAGATCGATGTCTACAAGGATGCGGCTGGCATGGCCAAGGTGTCGCTGCCGAAAACCAATATGCGCACCATCAAGATGCTCGATGGCGCCACCTTCGATGGCAAGAACCCGAAAGCGTTTGCCGAGTCGTTCAAGATCAAAGCCTGACCCCGGGAGAACATGATGAATGCAGTGTTGAAAACCGTCGCCGCCGTACCGGTCGCCGCACCTGTTGCAGAGATGGCGCCTGCCGCCGCCGCGCCGCTCGAGCGGCCCGCCCGCAGCGAACGCATTGCCGCCAAGGGCGTCTCGCTGGCGTCAGGCAGCATGCACCTGCACGCGCTGGTGTTGAAATTCCTGCCGCCGCTGGCGGGCCTGGCGCTGCTGGTGCTGGTGTGGCAAATCCTGGCGGCAAAAAACAGCGGTTTCCCGACACCGCTGGAAACCTGGCATGAAGCGGTGCACCTGTTCTCGGACCCGTTTTACCGCAAAGGACCGAACGACCAGGGCATCGGCTGGAACGTGCTGGCGTCGCTGCAGCGGGTGGCCATCGGCTTCGGCCTGGCGGCGGCGGTTGGCATACCGCTGGGCTTCATTATCGGCCGCTTTAAATTCATGTACGGCATGTTCGGTCCCATCATCAGCCTGCTGAAACCCGTGTCGCCGCTGGCATGGCTGCCGATCGGCCTGCTGGTGTTCAAGGCCGCCAACCCCGCCGCGATCTGGTCGATCTTTATCTGCTCGATCTGGCCAATGATCATCAACACGGCGGTCGGCGTGCAGCGCGTGCCGCAGGATTACATGAACGTGGCGCGGGTGCTGTCGCTGTCCGAATGGAAGATTTTCACGAAGATCCTGTTGCCGTCGGTGCTGCCGTACATGCTGACCGGGGTGCGCCTGGCTATCGGCACCGCCTGGCTGGTGATCGTGGCGGCGGAAATGCTGACCGGCGGCGTGGGGATCGGTTTCTGGGTCTGGGATGAATGGAACAACCTGAATGTGCCGCACATCCTGATTGCCATCGCGGTGATCGGCGTGGTGGGCTTGCTGCTGGAACTGGCGCTGGTGTCGCTGGCGAAGGCGTTCACGTATGAGGAGGCTTGAGCCATGAGCACGAATTTCATCGATATCAGCCATGCGGACATGGTGTTCAATACCAAGGCGGGGCGCTTCCACGCGCTGTCCGATGTCAACCTGAAGGTGGAGCAGGGCGAGTTCATTACCCTGATCGGCCACTCGGGCTGCGGCAAGTCCACTTTGCTGAACCTGATCGCGGGACTGACGCGCGCCACCGGCGGCGTCCTGATTTGCAATGGCCGTGAAATCGCGGGACCGGCGCCGGAGCGCGCCGTGGTATTCCAGAACCATTCGCTGCTGCCGTGGCTGACCTGCCATGAAAACATTTACCTGGCGGTGGAGAGGGTGTTTGGCGCCAAGGAAAGCACGGCGAAACTGCAGGAGCGCACCACGGCGGCGCTGGAGCTGGTGGGCTTGTCGCACGCGGCCAATAAACGGCCGCATGAAATCTCCGGCGGCATGAAGCAGCGGGTGGGGATTGCGCGGGCGCTGTCGATGGAGCCGAAAGTGCTGTTGATGGATGAACCGTTCGGCGCGCTCGATGCGCTGACCCGGGCCCATTTGCAGGATGAGTTGCTGCGCATCGTGGCGGCCACCGGGGCGACCGTGGTGATGGTGACGCACGATGTGGATGAAGCGGTGTTGCTGTCGGACCGCATCGTCATGATGACCAACGGCCCGGCCGCCACCATTGGCGACATCGTGCACGTGCGACTGCCGCGTCCGCGCGACCGTCTCGCGCTGGCGCAGGATCCGCTGTACATCGAGTACCGCACGCGGGTGCTGGAATTCCTGTATCACCGCCAGGGGCGGCCGGCCAAGGCCGCGTAAGGATCGAAGCCGGATGCGCAAACTCCGTAGGGCGGTTTTGCCGAAGGCAAAGCCGCCACGCGTGCACGGCCACCAGCGCATGTCGTGCCGGCCTGCCTGCATGGCGGCTTTGCTGACGCAAAACCGCCCTACGCATTTAAGGCCGGAGGCAGGTTGGCGGCCGGCGGGCCGTCAGATCACCCGCAACTCATCGAGCGGCCAGCGCGGCCGCACGTTGAACGAGTAATCCTTCTTGGCCGCATCCGGGTTGATTTGCAGGCGCATGGCGCCGGCGAAGGCGATCATGGCGCCGTTGTCGGTGCAGAATTCCAGTTCCGGGTAATACACCTGGAAACGCTTCTTGGCGGCCGCCGCGTTCAGCGACGCGCGCAGTTGCGCGTTGGCGCCGACGCCGCCGGCAATCACCAGGCGCTTCAAGCCGGTATGCTTCAATGCAGACACGCACTTGGCTGTCAGCACTTCGACGATCGCATCGACAAAGCCGCGCGCGATATTGGCCTTGTCCTGTTCGCAGATATTGGCAATCCCGTGCGCGGGATGGTTCTTCACCACCGTCAGCACGGCGGTCTTCAACCCGGAAAAGCTGAAGTTGAAATCCTTGGAGTGCATCATCGGGCGCGGCAGTTTATAGGCCAGCGGATCGCCGAAATCGGCCAGGCGCGAAATCGCGGGGCCGCCCGGATAACCGAGGCCCAGCAGCTTGGCGGATTTGTCGAACGCTTCACCGGCCGCATCGTCCAGCGTTTCACCCAGCAGGGTGTACTGGCCGACGCCGTCGACGCGCATCAGCTGCGTGTGACCACCGGACACCAGCAGCGCGATGAACGGGAATTCCGGCGGTTTGGACGCCAGCAGCGGCGACAGCAAATGGCCTTCCAGGTGGTGCACGCCCAGCACCGGCTTGTCCAGCGCCAGGCCCAGGCTGCAGGCGATGGAGGAGCCGACCAGCAGCGCACCGGCCAGGCCGGGGCCTTGCGTGTAGGCGATGGCGTCGATGTCGTGCTTGGCCACGCCGGACTGTTCCAGCACCTGTTGCAGCAGCGGGATGGCGCGGCGGATATGGTCGCGTGACGCCAGTTCCGGCACCACGCCGCCATATTCCTCGTGCATGGCCACCTGCGAATACAGGGCATGCGACAGCAGGCCGCGCTCTGTGTCATACAGGGCCAGGCCGGTTTCGTCACAGGAGGATTCAACGCCGAGAACGATCATGGGGAGTGCTGGAAAGTATAGGGGAATCCGCCATTGTAATGGATGCCGCAGCGATCCCCTATGGCGAACGGAAGGCATGTAGGGCGGTTTCCGCACAGCTTCGCTGGCGAGAAACCGCCCTACGGGTGACAACAGCAACCGTTACTTCAAGGACGCGCCAGCAATTCCTTGTGCGCCGCGCGCAGCATGTCGGCCGTGGTGTCCCAGTCGATGCAGCCGTCGGTGACGGAGCAGCCGTATTTCAGTTCCGCCAGGTTTTGCGGGATCTTCTGGTTGCCGCCCACGATGTTCGATTCAATCATCACGCCGACCACCGACTGGTTGCCGTGCGTGATCTGGTTGACCACGTCGGCCATCACCAGCGGTTGCAGTTCCGGTTTTTTATAGCTGTTGGCGTGCGAGCAGTCGACCACCACATTGGCCGGCAACTTGGCTTTTTCCAGCGCCTGGGCGGCAATCGCCACCGATACGGAATCGTAATTCGGACGGCCGTCGCCGCCACGCAGCACCACGTGGCCATAGGCGTTGCCGCGGGTGCGCACGATGGAGACATTGCCTTCGCCGTTAATGCCGAGGAAGGCGTGCGGATTGGCGGCCGACAGGATGGCGTTGATGGCGATGCTGATGTCGCCGTCGGTGCCATTCTTGAAGCCCACCGGGGTCGACAGGCCGGACGACATTTCGCGGTGCGTCTGCGATTCCGTGGTGCGCGCGCCAATCGCGGTCCAGGCGATCAGGTCGCCCAGGTATTGCGGGGAAATCGGGTCCAGCGCTTCGGTGGCGGTCGGCAAGCCCAGTTCGCACACGTCCAGCAGGAACTGGCGGGCTTTTTCCATGCCGGCATCGACGCGGAACGAGTCATCCATGAACGGATCGTTGATATAGCCTTTCCAGCCGGTGGTGGTGCGCGGCTTTTCGAAATACACGCGCATGACCAGCAGCATGGTGTCGGCGACTTCCGCCTGCAGTGCTTTCAGGCGGCGCGCATAGTCGAGACCGGCTTCCGGATCGTGGATCGAGCAGGGGCCCACGACGACGAACAGGCGCTTGTCCTTGCGGTCGAGGATATTGCGCAGGTCGGCGCGGCCTTTCATCACGGTTTCCGATGCGGCATCGGTCAGCGGCAGCTTCGCGTGCAATTCCGCCGGGGTCGGCATGGACGCGAAGTTGGTAACGTTAATGTTTTCGATATCTGGCGAAATCATAATTCTCTCGGACAACTCTTTGCTGATCATGGGGGAACTGACAAGTGTAGCTGAATTGACGCAGCTCTGCCCGCTGCCGCTTGTCTTGATGTAGTAAGCTTGCGCCCTATGACGACACCACACCCGAATCCATACGCCGCCGCCCACATCATCAAAGAGATCGGCCGTGGCAAGAAAGGCGCGCGCAGCATGGCGCGCAGTGACGCCCGCGACCTGTATGCCGCCATGCTCGATGGCCGCGTCAGCGACCTGGAACTGGGCGGCATTTTGCTGGCGATGCGCATCAAGGGCGAATCCGTCGAGGAAATCGCCGGTTTCCTCGATGCGGCGGAAGCGTCCTTCACGCCGCTGCGCGCGCCGGCAGGCGCCTGCGCGCCGGTGATCATCCCCAGCTATAACGGCGCCCGCAAGATGGCCAACCTGACGGCGCTGCTGGCGCTGCTGCTGGCGCGCGAAGGCGTGCCGGTGCTGGTGCACGGCGTGCCGCACGACCCGGGCCGCGTGGCGACGGCGGAAGTGCTGGCGGAACTGGGCATTGCGCCGGCCGGCAACCATGCCGAAGCGGAAGCGCTGCTGGCCGACGGCAAACCGGCCTTCATCACGATCGACGCGCTGGCGCCGAAGCTGGCCCATATGCTGTCGCTGCGGCGCCGCCTCGGCGTGCGCAATTCGACCCATACGCTGGTGAAGATCATGCAGCCGTTCGCGGGCCCCGCGCTGCGGCTGGTGTCGTATACGCACCCGGAGTACCTGGAAATGCTGGGCGAATACTTCACCACGGCGGTGGACCCGGCGCGCGGCGATGCCTTCCTGATGCGTGGCACGGAAGGCGAGACGGTGGCCAATGCCAACAAGGGACAAAAGATCGACTGGTTCCACCAGCATGAACGCACGGTGCTGGTGGAAAAGGCGCAGGAAGCGGAAGAAGACGTGGTGCTGCCGGACGATAAAAGCGCCACCGCCACGGCCGCGTGGATCGCCTCGGTACTGCGCGGCGAGGTTCCGGTTCCCGCGTCGATTGCGGAACAGGTGGCGCAATGCGCGAAAGCCGCCCGCGCCCTGTGATCATCTACTCGACAATATGGGGCCAGGCCCTGAAATGTCGAGTAGCTTTTTGCATTCGGGCAAATATTCGGACAAATCCGGGCAATGGCTGCCCCGGGCTTACAATGGCGGGTTTTACGTTCCGAGGCGGATATGAAGCAGTTTGATGTGGCAGTGATCGGCGCGGGCGCGGCCGGCATGATGTGCGCGGCGGAAGCGGGCAAGCGCGGGCGGCGCGTGGTGTTGATCGACCATGCGGACAAGCTGGCCGAGAAAATCCGCATTTCCGGCGGTGGACGCTGTAATTTCACCAACGTCAATGCGAGTCCGGCGAATTTCCTGTCGCAAAACCCGCACTTCTGTAAAAGCGCGCTGTCGCGCTACACCCCGCAGGATTTCCTCGCGCTGGTGAAAAAGCATCGCATCGCCCACCACGAAAAGCACAAAGGCCAGTTGTTCTGCGATAGTTCGGCCGACGACATCATCAACATGCTGAAAGCCGAATGCGCGGTCGGTAACGTGCACTGGCGCATGCCCGCCAAGGTCGACAGCATCGAGCCGGGCGCGCCGGGCGAGGGTGGTTTCACCATCTATACCGATACCGGCGTGGTCAATGTGCAAAGCGTGGTGATCGCCACCGGCGGCCTGTCGATCCCGAAAATCGGCGCCACGGATTTCGGCTACCGCATTGCCAAACAATTCGGCCTGAAACTGGTGGACACCCGCCCCGCGCTGGTGCCGCTGACCTTTGATGCCCAGGAATGGGCGCCGTTCGTGCCGCTGGCCGGGATTTCCCTGGAAGTGGACGTGGAAACCGGGTCGCTGAAAGGCCGCAATGCCGACGGTGCGCGCTTCCGCGAAGACTTGCTGTTCACGCACCGCGGCCTGTCCGGCCCGGCGATCCTGCAAATCTCGTCGTTCTGGCAAGCCGGTAACCCGATCACCATCAACCTGTTGCCGGAAATGGATGTGGTGCAAGAGTTGATCGACGCCAAGCATTCGACGAAAAAGCAGCTGGGCAACGTGCTGTCGCAATGGCTGCCGGCGCGCCTGGCCGATGGCTTGCTGCTGGCGCACAGTTTTAACAGCGAAGTCCGGCTGGCCGACATGCCCGATGCGCAATTGCGCAAGCTGGGCCAGTTGCTGAACCAGTGGACCATCACGCCCAACGGTTCCGAGGGATATCGCAAGGCGGAAGTCACGCGCGGCGGGGTCGATACGCGGGAATTGTCGCAGCAAACCATGATGGCGAATAAAGTGCCGGGGCTGTATTTCATTGGTGAATCGGTCGATGTGACGGGGTGGCTGGGAGGCTACAACTTCCAGTGGGCCTGGGCTTCGGGAGTGGCAGCCGGACAGGCGGTCTGATATACTTGTCATCCCGGTCAGGAAGCAACAGACCGGGAACCGATATTGGCAGGACGAAAAGATTGCTCAAATCAGACAGTTTCACCATGAAACTGGCCTGTTGAGCCGGTTCGGCGTCCAAAGCTCTTCCCAATTGGGCCAAAAGCTGCTACTATCTTCTTCTTCCTAAATCTAACGGTTTGAATTTTTACATGACCACCATTCGCCTCAAAGAAAACGAGCCGTTCGAAGTCGCAATGCGTCGCTTCAAACGCACCATCGAAAAAACCGGCCTGCTGACCGAACTGCGCGCACGCGAGTTCTACGAAAAGCCAACGGCTGAGCGCAAGCGCAAGCTGGCAGCTGCAGTGAAGCGCCACTACAAGCGCATCCGCAGCCAGCAACTGCCTAAGAAACTGTACTAATTCTGCCATTCAGGATGGCCCGGCAGTACGGCATCGCGCCGCGGGCTCACCTGTGCAGTTGAATGCCCGCTCCGGTTTGTTCCGCAGCGGGTTTTCGTTTTTTGCGCTTTGTTCCAGCGCCTCTTTCAGGATACCGACATGACTTTGAAAACACAGATCTCCGATGACATGAAAGCCGCGATGCGCGCCAAGGAAGCGGGCAAGCTGGGCACCATCCGCCTGTTGCTGGCGGAAATCAAGCGCAAGGAAGTCGATGAGCAGATCGAGTTGAACGATGCGCAAGTTGTTGCCATCGTGGAAAAAATGCTCAAGCAGCGCAAGGATTCGATCACGCAATTCGAAGCCGGCGGCCGTGCCGACCTGGCGGACATTGAAAAAGCCGAATTGGCGGTGCTGGTGGCGTACATGCCGGCCGGGCTGTCCGACGAGGAAGTGGCGGCTGAAGTGGCGGCGGCCGTGGCGGCTTCCGGTGCTGCCGGTCCGCAGGACATGGGCAAGGTCATGGCCATCGTGAAGCCGAAGCTGGCTGGCCGCGCCGACATGACCGTGGTGTCCGCGCTGGTGAAGAAGGCGCTGACGCCGGCGTGATGCCGGCATGGCGGCTTTCGCTACGCGAAAACCGCCCTACGGTGCTGACGCCGGCGTGATGCCGGCTATGGCGGATGACGGCCAGGCCTTATCCGCCTTTATTGAAATCGTTTTAAGCAGACCGATCGCCGATGATCCCTCAATCCTTCATTTCCGATCTGCTCAACCGCGTTGATATCGTTGACGTGGTCGGCCGTTACGTCCAGCTGAAAAAGGGCGGCGCCAATTACATGGGCCTGTGCCCATTCCACAGCGAAAAATCCCCCAGCTTCACCGTCAGTCCCACCAAGCAGTTTTATCACTGCTTCGGTTGCGGCGCCCATGGCACGTCGATCGGTTTCCTGATCGAGTATTCCGGCATGGGCTTTGTCGATGCCGTCAAAGACCTGGCGCAAGGCGTGGGCATGGTGGTGCCGGAGCAGGATGACCGCATTCCACCCGCGCAGCGCGCGCAAATGCAGGCGCAAAGCCTCGCGTTGTCCGATGCGATGACCCAGGCCGCCGACTACTACAAGCTGCAGTTGCGCCAGGCGCCCGCCGCGATTGGCTATCTGAAAGGCCGTGGCCTGACGGGCGAAATTGCGGCCCGCTTTGCCCTCGGCTATGCGCCAGGCGGTTGGGACAACTTGCGCAGCGTATTCCGTGATTACGACGCGCCGGCGCTGGTCGAGGCGGGCCTGGTCATCGACAAGGTCGATGAGGAAGGCAACCGCAACAAGCGCTATGACCGCTTCCGCGAGCGGGTGATGTTCCCGATTCGCAATACCAAGGGGCAAGTGATTGCCTTCGGCGGCCGGATCATGGAGCAAGGCGAGCCCAAGTACTTGAATTCTCCCGAGACGCCCCTATTTTCCAAGGGCCACGAGTTGTATGGCTTGTTCGAAGCCCGGCAGGCAATCCGCGATGCGGGTTATGTGCTGGTGACGGAAGGCTATATGGATGTGGTGGCGCTGGCCCAGATGGGTTTCCCACAAGCCGTGGCGACCCTGGGTACGGCTTGCACCACCACCCACGTGCAAAAGCTGTTGCGTCAAACAGACAATGTGATCTTCAGTTTCGACGGCGACAAGGCCGGCCGCCGCGCCGCGCGGCGCGCGCTGGAAGCTTGCCTGCCGCATGTGTCGGACAACAAGACCATCAAATTCCTGTTCCTGCCAGCCGAGCACGATCCGGACAGCTATATCCGTGAAAACGGTACTGCCGCCTTCGAGCAGCAGGTCCACGAAGCCATGCCGCTGTCGCAATTCCTGTTGCGGGAAGTGGCGGCGGACTTTGATTTGAGTGAGCCGGAAGGCCGTGCGCGTGTGCAATTTGACGCCAAGCCGATGTTGCAGGCCATGACGCCGTCGGCGTTGCGGTTGCAGATCGTGCGCGGGCTGGCCGCCATGACGCAGAGCAGTCCCGGTGAAATCGAGGCGCTGTGCGAATTGAGCAAGCCGGTGGCGGAAGTGCGCCGCGCGCCGCCGAGGTCGTCGCGGCCGGAGCCGGTGGGCCTGGAATTGCAGATCGTGCGGCACCTGGTGGCGCACCCGGCGCTGGCGCTCGAGATTGATGACTCGGGCCTGGCGGCGTTTGACAGCTTCGGGCCGGAACGGGCGGAGCGGCTGCGCCAGCTGGTGTCGGCAGCGCGGGCGCTGGGGCCGCAAGGCAACTTTGCTTCGCTGGCGATGCACCTGAAGGAGCAGGGTAACGAGTACGACGCGATCATCACGGAAATCTCGTCGGAAAGCGCGGAATCGGAATTTGACGCCGTGAAGCAATATGTGGCCAGCGCGATCCGCCAGATCAAGCTTGATGCGCTGAAAGCGGAACTGGACCAGTTGTTTACGTGCGGAAAATCAGCGGCGGAGATCAGTGACCGCTTCCGTGAAATCTCCGCCATGCAAGACCAGTTGCGCAGGGAAGCCGAGGTGGGATTACCCGGCCGGTAAAGGGTGAATTATAGTCCGTCGCGTATAGGGGGAACCCGGGGCGTTCCCTCTGGAATTTGTAAAGTGGCGTGCTATAATAAAACGCTAAGTGTTGACTTTTCGCTTAGCTTTGTTTAGGCAAAATTTGGTTTGATTTCAGTAAGTTAGGCTCTTGATCGGCACAGCAGGTTGGTAGCCGGCGGCCAGGGCCAGACTTCGGGCACGGACGGTGCGGCAGCAACAGTACCTTTTCCGGTGCCTGTCAGGCTCTAGCCCCCACGCGCTGTCATACAGTAGAATTTCTGCCAAGCATGACCTAGGGTTGAGGTCATGGGGTGGTGATTCCTGCTGTGCTCAGCACGGTTAGGAGCTGGAAGGTATAAGTAGTAGCATTGTTGCAAGAACTTTATCCTAACCCGTAAAGCAAGTCGTTGTGTAATCGAAAGCGCCTGTGCCAACAAAGAAACCTGAATCCCAAGCGGCTGACAAGCCCAGCAAAGTGACTGCCAAGGCCGCGAAGTCGGCCGACAAATCGGAAGCGCGCACCAATGCGCCACCGGCAGTCAGCCAGACCACGGATGCCGCAGCCCTGGCTGCCATCGACACTTCCGGCTATGTCTTGCCGTCCGTGAAGGTGCCGGGGCGGCGGGGACGCAAGCCCAAGGAATTCACGCCGGAAAACGAAGAAATCGCCGCATTGAATGCGGTCGAGCGTGCCGAGCTGAAAGCCGTGGACAAAGCGAAGGCCAAGGATCGCAAGGCCAAGGAAAAGGCGTTGCTGAAGGACGCGTTTTCGTCCGACACGGAAGCGACCGAGGAAGAACTCGAGCGCCGCCGCCAAAAACTCAAGACCCTCATCAAGTTCGGCAAGGAACGCGGTTTCCTGACCTACGCTGAAATCAACGACCACCTGCCAGAAAATATCGTCGATCCGGAAGCGATCGAAGGCATTATCGGCACCTTCAACGACATGGGCATTGCCGTCTACGAGCATGCGCCCGATGCGGAAACCCTGTTACTGTCCGATAGCGTGGCCAATGTGGCCAGCGACGATGAAGCGGAAGCGGCGGCCGAGGCGGCACTGTCGACCGTGGATTCCGACTTTGGCCGCACCACCGATCCAGTCCGCATGTACATGCGGGAAATGGGTTCGGTCGAGCTGCTGACGCGCGAAGGCGAAATCGAAATCGCTAAGCGGATTGAAGACGGCTTGAAAGACATGATCCAGGCGATTTCCGCCTGCCCGGTCACCATCGCGGAAATCATTGCCGCCTCCGACCGTATCCGCAACGATGAAATCAAGATCGATGAAATCGTCGACGGCCTGGTAGACGACAACGACGACCAGCCAGCGCCTGCCGCCGCCGCGTCCGATGAAGACGACGAGGACGAGGACGAGGAAGAAGAGGAAGAAGAAGAGGAAGAAGAGGCCAGCCCGGCCGCCGCCGCCGCCGGTTATTCGGCCGAGCAGCTGGAGCAGTTGAAAAACACGGCGCTGGAAAAATTCGACCTCATCTCGCAGCAATTCGACAAGATGCGCCGCGCCTTCGAGAAAGACGGCTACAACTCGAAAGCCTACGTCAAAGCGCAGGAAGCGATTTCCAATGAATTGCTGGGGATCCGCTTCACCGCCAAGGTCGTGGAAAAACTGTGCGACACCCTGCGTGGCCAGGTCGATGAAGTGCGTCACATCGAGAAGCAAATCCTCGACGTGGCCGTGAACAAGTGCGGCATGCCGCGCGCCCACTTCATCAAGGTCTTCCCGGGCAACGAAACCAACCTGGAATGGGTCGATGGCGAAGTGGCGGCCGGTCACGCGTACAGCGCGATCCTGGGCCGTAACATCCCGACCATCAAGGAATTGCAGCAGCGCCTGATCGACTTGCAGGCGCGCGTCGTGCTGCCGCTGCCGGACTTGCGCAACATCAACCGCCAGATGGCGGCCGGTGAAATGAAGGCGCGCAAGGCCAAGCGGGAAATGACGGAAGCGAACTTGCGCCTGGTGATTTCCATCGCGAAGAAATACACCAACCGCGGCCTGCAATTCCTGGACCTGATCCAGGAAGGCAATATCGGCTTGATGAAGGCGGTGGATAAATTCGAATACCGCCGCGGCTACAAATTCTCGACCTACGCCACGTGGTGGATCCGCCAGGCCATCACCCGCTCGATCGCCGACCAGGCGCGCACCATCCGGATTCCGGTGCACATGATCGAGACCATCAACAAGATGAACCGCATCTCGCGCCAGATCTTGCAGGAAACCGGCGCCGAGCCGGATCCGGCCACGTTGGCGATCAAGATGGAAATGCCGGAAGATAAGATCCGCAAGATCATGAAGATCGCGAAAGAGCCGATCTCCATGGAAACGCCGATCGGTGACGACGACGATTCCCACCTGGGCGACTTCATCGAAGACAACAACACGCTGGCGCCATCGGACGCGGCGTTGCATGCCTCGATGCGCGGGGTGGTGAAGGATGTGCTGGATTCGCTGACGCCGCGCGAAGCGAAGGTGCTGCGCATGCGCTTCGGTATCGAAATGTCGACCGACCACACGCTGGAAGAGGTCGGCAAGCAGTTTGACGTGACCCGCGAACGGATCCGCCAGATCGAAGCCAAAGCGCTGCGCAAGCTGCGCCACCCCTCGCGTTCCGACAAGCTGAAGAGCTTCCTGGAAGGTAATTAAGTCTTGACGGGCTGCGGTGTTGCACCTATGCTCCTGTGTCCGGAATTTTCGGATCAGGGGCGGTGTGTGCCGTTGCCTGATGCAGTACCCCTCAGGGCCCTTAGCTCATGCTTGGTTAGAGCAGAGGACTCATAATCCTTTGGTGCCCAGTTCGACTCTGGGAGGGCCTACCAAATTCGTATTGTAATCAGGGACTTAGGGTATATTTCTAAGTCCCTTTTTACATTGCACTACCGCCGAACGCGCCTGAACCTTCAGCAATCCTTCACCCACCCTTCATCAACTCTTCATGCAGCGAACCTAGACTGAAACCCTTCTCAACCAACAAGGAAGGCACTCATGAAAAAGGTTCGGACTCTGGCCACATGCTCGGCCGCGGTCGCAGCAATCGGTGCGGTGACGATCTTCGCGTTGCCGCACACGGCATCGGCGGACACCACGGTCATCCAGGCGGAAATCAAGGCGGAAATCAAGGCGGAAATCAAGGCGGAAATCAAGGCGGCCGATGCAGCGTATTGGAAGGCGTATAACAGCTGCGACTACAAGGCGCTCGATGCGCTGACAGCGGAAGATGTCGAGTTCTATCACGACCTGGGCGGCATCACGCATGGCCGGGCCGACCTGACCGGTTCCGTGCGTAACAATATCTGCTCGCACACGGATGCCACCATCCGCCGCGATGCGGCCCCGGAAGAGACCCAGGCCTTCCTGCTGCGCCGGGGCAATGAAGTGTATGGCGCGCTGGTCACGGGACAGCACTACTTCTTCCGCGTGATGAAAGCCAACGGCGCGGCGGTGCCGACCGATAACGCGCGCTTTTCCGCGTTGTGGGTCAAGCAGGATAAAGGCTGGAAGCTGTCGCGCGTGGTGAGCTATGACCATCAGCCGGTCGCGCAGGACGGCGAGCGCAAAGTGATCCAGTTGAGTGCTGCGGACCTGGACAGCTATGCGGGCCGCTATGCCGCCAAGATCCAGCCGGTGCTGGTGTTCCAGCGCGCCGGCGGCAATTTGTCGGTGGATGTGGGCGGCAACGCCGTGACCCTGTATCCGATGTCGGCCACGCAGTTCTTCATGAAAGAACGCGATATCGTGGTGGATTTTAAAACCGCCGCCAATGGCAAGTCACCCGGCTTCGTGGTGCTGGAAAACGGCGCGCCGGTCGATGAAGGCACCCGGCAATAAACGCGGCATGCATGGCTGTGTGCGCCGCAGAACATACAGCAGCGTGAGGCCAGCCTAGACTGGCTCCATCGCTACCCACGATGGAGACCATCATGCGACTCCCCGGAGGCATACAGCCGCGCCGCGGCCGCCACTTTGCCAGTGTGCTGATTGCATTATTGATGTTCGTGTTGCTGCTGATGTTTATCCCGTGGTGACGGGACGGATGGGTAAGCTCAGTAGCGCTCCGGCACGGACATGTCCGCCGGGACTGGACGGCGCTCATCGTCGTCGTGGTACTCGCGTTCCGGCAACTGGATCACCGCTTGCGGCACGTCCGTGTACGGCACTTGCCGCAGCAGGTGGGTCCGCTCCAGCATGGCTTCCTTGGCCTTGGTGTACTCTTCCCGGCGGCGGCGCGATTCCAGGTCCATCGGGCTGAGTTTCCACTGCTTCAGCGGATCGTAAATACGGCTGAGGAAGCACGCATGCTGTCCTTCATGTTGAGCTCCCTGCAGTGCGCCCCGGGACGATACAGCGGGTGTGTGGCGTGGTGATGACTACAGGTCACGGAATAGACCGGCAATATTGACTTGTTGATATCGTTATGGCAACGAAATCGGGCAGGGGCTGGTATTTGACGGTATCATTACCGATTGCTCAAATGCTGGAGGCTTCATGAAGCTGGCGCTGGTTTCGATTTATTTACTGTCTGTTTTCCACATTCACTTCCGTGGCAAGGTGCGCCTGCCCTTCATGCGCCAGTTGTTTGACCATTCGTCATTCATGGCGCCGATCAACTGGTTCATGCACACGTTTTCCCGCGTGCCATCGAAGCCATATCTGTCGCTGGAGCAGTTCAAGGAACTGGAACCGCTGGCCGCCAACTGGCAAGTGATCCGGGCCGAAGCGGAAGCATTGCGGGCGCTGCAAAAGATCAAGGCGGCCGAGCAAAATGACGATGCCGGCTTCAATTCCTTCTTCAAGAATGGCTGGAAGCGTTTTTACCTGAAATGGTATGACGCCAGCCACCCGTCGGCCGAGCAGTTGTGCCCGCAGACCTATGCGCTGCTGAAAAGCATCCCGTCCGTGAAAGCCGCGATGTTTGCGGAATTGCCGCCGGGCGGCAAGCTGAACCCGCACCGCGACCCGTTCGCCGGTTCGCTGCGCTACCACCTGGGCCTGGCGACGCCGAACGATGACCGCTGCTTTATCGATGTCGATGGCGAGCGCCACAGCTGGCGCGACGGCCAGGGCGTGATGTTCGATGAAACTTATATTCACTGGGCCATCAATGGCAGTGACAGCGACCGCATTATTTTGTTCTGCGACGTCGAGCGTCCAATGCGCTTCGGCTGGGCGCAGGCCATCAACCGGTTCCTGGGCCGCACCATGATGACGGCGGCCAGCTCGCCGAATGAAACCGGCGACCAGACCGGGCTGGTCTCGAAACTGTTCAAGATTTCGTTTTACATGGGGCAGTACCGCCGCCGCTTCAAGGCGTGGAACAAGACCGCGTATAAGGCCACCAAGTTTGGCCTGATTATCGGTCTGGCGGCGGCAATTATCTTCCTGTGACGTCATCCCCGGCCGGCACTCACCGGCCGGCTTCTTCCGGCGTCAGCATCCACACGTTGACGATCAATCCTTCCCGGTCTTCTTCATACTTCACCACGATATTCCTGCCGCGCAGGCTGGCCGGGACTTCGATCAGGTTGTCCTGGTTGAAGATGCGGGCGGCCGGCGCCAGGCGGCGGGTCTTGCCATCGATGATGATGTCGGGATGGTAGGCGGGCGTCATCACGCCCCGTTTGGCGTTGGGCGGAAACGGCCGCTCCGCGAACGCGGGTAAGGTCGTCAGCAGTGCCAGTGCGGCAGCCGCGGCGGCGGCGAGGGCGGTCAGGGGGCGCATCGTTCCAGCTTACCGGAGTGGCCGCCGCGCCGCAATCGCTACGCCATCGTTATGCCATCGTTATGCCATCGTGACCAGCATGGCCGCCACAGCCGCCGCCATCGCCCCGGTGCACGCCCAGCCCAGCGCCTTCAGCCAGCCCGGCAGCACTTGCTTTCCCATCACGGACGGCATTCCGCCCAGGTGCATCATGACCGCCATCACCGGCACGGCAATCACGCCGTTGATGACCGCGCTCCAGTACAGCGCCTGGATCGGATCGAACCGGGCAAAGCCCAGCGCCACGCCTGCCAGGGTGGAGGCGGCAATGATGCCGTAAAACTTGCGCGCGGCCGATGGCGCCAGCTCGAGGCTGCTGCGCCAGTGGAATGCCCCGGCGACCGCATAGGCGGCGGAACCGGCCAGCACGGGAATCGCCAGCAATCCCGTGCCGATGATGCCGATCGTAAACAGGGTGAACGCAAAATCCCCCGCCACCGGCCGCAGGGCGGACGCCGCCTGCGCCGACGTGGCAATCTCGCGCACGCCATGGGCGTGCAAGGTGATGGCCGCGGTCAGCATGATGCAAAACGCCACCAGGTTGGAAAAGCCCATGCCGGTCAGCGTATCGAGCTTGATGCGGCGGTATTCTTCTTCCGCCTGGTCCGGCGCCCGCTTCAGCGCTTCCGCTTGCGGGTTGGCGTGCAACTCTTCCACTTCCTGCGATGACTGCCAGAAAAACATGTACGGGCTGATGGTGGTGCCCAGCACGGCCACCACGGTGGTCAGCCACGCCGGTGTCCATTGCAACTGGGGCAGCATGGTGTCGTGCAGCACGCGCAGCCAAGGCACGCGCACCACCAGCAGGGTGGCGACATACGCCAGCAGCGCCAGCGTCAGCCATTTGAGGATGTGCACGTAGCGCTGGTAGGGAATAAAGATTTGCAGCAGCAGCGACAGCACGCCGAATCCCGCCGCATACAGCGGCGCCGGTCCGCCGGCCAGCAATTGCACTGCCTGGCCCATGGCCGCCATGTCGGCCGCGATATTGATGGTGTTGGCGACCAGCAGCAGCAACACGATCGCGTACAGCAGCGGCGCCGGGCAATGGCGGCGGATATTGGACGCCAGCCCGCGCCCGGTCACGCGGCCAATGCGCGCGCTGGTCATCTGGATGCCCACCATCAGCGGATAGGTCAGCAGCACAGTCCATAGCATGCCGAAACCGAATTGCGCACCGGCCTGGGAATAGGTGGCGATGCCGCTGGGATCGTCGTCGGCCGCGCCGGCCACCAGGCCGGGACCAAGTTTGCTGGTCCAAGATCCATGCTGCACGCCTCGCGCGGCGCGTGGAGGGGAGGGGGAAGATAGGCTGTCCATGACGCATGCTGGGGCCGGACCGCCGGCTCGTCAGTTAGGGCGCGAACATTGTTGTGCCCATGCTCTTGCTTTGTGGCGAGGCGTGGCCCATGATGTAAACCTGTAGTTGCCGTTCTGCATACTCATCCAAACAACAGGGAGAGATTATGAAGTGGTTCTACAACTTGCGGATCGCAAGGAAGCTTAATCTCACCTTCGGGGTCGTCCAGCTGTTGACCCTGTTCCTCGGCATCAATGCCATCATGGCCATGAGCCGCATCCACAGTGCATCGGAAGAGCAGGCCACGGACTGGATGCCGAGCGTGCAGGCGGCCATGGACATGCGCACCAATGTCGGCGATTTCCGCCGCTGGGAACTGGCGCACATGATCGCCGCCAGCGACACCGCCTATGCCGACTATGAAAAGCGCATGGCCGCGACGCAGGCCGATCTCATGCAGGACATCAATGCCTATACCAAGCTGATTTCCGGCAAGGACGAGCAGGCGCTGTACGACCAGTTCAAGAAAGCCTGGCAGGAATTCATGGTCGAACACGACAAGCTGGTGGCCTTGTCGCGCCAGGGCGCCAAGGATGACGCGCGGGCGCTGGCGACCGGCGCTTCCACGCAAAAACTGGTGCAAGTGACGGACGCGCTCGACAAGCTGGTCAAGCTCAATGCCGAAGGGGGCGCGGCGGCCAACAAGGCGGCCGACTTGGTGTTTGACCGTTCGATGTGGTCGATCGGCCTGCTGGTGGCGGCCAATATGGTCATCGCCATCATCATGCAACTGTGGCTGGCCAGCATCGTGTCGAAGCCGCTGCAGGAAGCCGTGTCGGTGGCGCGCAAGGTGGCGGCGGGCGACCTGACGGTCGCAATCGACGTCAAGAGCAAATGTGAAACCGGCGACCTGATGCAGGCGCTCAAAGACATGCTGGCCAGCCTGCAATTGCTGGTGGCGCAAGTGCGCACCGGCACCGATACCATCGCCACCGCTTCCACGCAAATCGCGTCGGGCAACCTGGACTTGTCATCGCGCACAGAGCAGCAGGCCGGCTCGCTGGAAGAAACCGCGTCGTCGATGGAACAGCTGACGTCGACCGTCAAGCAAAATGCCGATAATGCGCGCCAGGCCAACCAGCTGGCGCAATCGGCTTCCGGCATTGCCGTCAAAGGCGGCGACGTGGTCAGCCAGGTGGTCGGCACGATGGCGTCGATCAATGAATCGTCGCGCAAGATCGTCGACATCATTGCCGTCATCGATGGCATTGCGTTCCAGACCAATATCCTGGCGCTCAATGCGGCGGTGGAAGCGGCGAGAGCCGGAGAACAGGGCCGGGGCTTTGCCGTGGTGGCGTCCGAAGTGCGTTCGCTGGCGCAGCGCTCGGCGGCCGCCGCCAAGGACATCAAAACACTGATTGGCGACTCGGTCGACAAGGTGGAAGCCGGATCGAAACTGGTCGATGAGGCGGGCGCCACCATGAATGAAATCGTGGCCAGCATTACGCGTGTGACTGACATCATGTCGGAAATCACGGCGGCCAGCCAGGAGCAAAGCGGCGGCATTGCGCAAGTCAATGAAGCCATCACGGACATGGATCAGTCCACGCAGCAAAACGCGGCGCTGGTGGAGCAGGCCGCGGCCGCCGCGGAAGCCATGATGGAACAGGCGGCGCATTTGAGCGAGGTGGTCAGCGCCTTCAAGCTCGATGCCAGCGCGATGGCGCGGGGTGCGGCGCAGGCGCCTGCACCGAAGGCGGTTCCCGCCGCCCCGACGCGGGCGGTGGCGCTGGCCAAGCCGGCGGCGAAGTCCGTGGCGAAACCCGAGCCCGAAGCCGCGCCGCAGCCAACGGCGCGCAAGCGCGCCAATGCGCCGACCGCGGACGAGTGGGAAGAGTTCTAATGCGGCCTAAGCAGCCCGGGGACGCAACACCCTGACGTTGCGGCATTGCGTAGGGCGGTTTCCGCGTAGCGGAAGCCGCCATGCATGTGGCGCGTTGACACAAGCAGGCGGCTTTGTAAAAGCCGCCCTACGGAGCACGCGTCCCGGCGCATCGTGAGTGCGCGGTCCGTCATGCGGAAGCATCCGGATGCCGGCCCAGCCAGGCAGCCAACTCTTCCCGGTATTTATACAGCGCTTCGGTATACAAATCCTCCACGCAATAAGTGCAGCCGCTGTGGCAGCAATCGCCCGGTTGCGGCGCTTCCGGTGGTTCGGGGCGCGGGTCCAGGTCCGTCGTTAAAGGTTGTGTGGTCGGGTTCATGCAGCTTCCGCATCGTCCATGGCCAGCAACGCCTGGTTGCGGCCTTTTTGTTTAGCGCGGTACAGCGCTTCATCCGCCAGTTGCACCAGGGCTTCCGGCGTGTTGTTTTCATTGGGCGCCAGCACGGCCACGCCGACGCTGACCGTGATCACGCCGAACGGCGACGCCGCATGGGGCAGCGCCAGGCGCTGCAGTTCGGTGCAGATGGCGGCCGCCGTGCCATACGCGTCGGCCGCGTTGGTGCTGGCGGACAGCAAGACAAATTCTTCACCGCCATAGCGCGCCACCAGGTCCGTGGTGCGGCGTCCGTGCGATGTGATCAGTTGTGCCACCCGGCGCAGGCTGGCGTCGCCGGCCTGGTGGCCATACAGGTCGTTGTATTTCTTGAAGTGGTCGACATCGAGCATCATCAGCGCCAGCGTTTGCCCGGTGCGCGCCGCGCGCCGCCATTCCGCCGTCAGCGCCGCATCGAAGCCGCGCCGGTTGCGCACGCCCGTCAAGCCATCGGTGGTGCTGAGCGCTTCCAGTTTGCGGTTCGATTCTTCCAGCTGCGCGGTGCGGGCCGCGACCAGCTGTTCCAGCAATGCTTGCTGGTGCTTCAGGCGGCGGATGCGCCAGCGGTAGGCGCCGGCCAGCGCGCCCAGCACCAGCAGTGCGGCGGACAGCCGGAACCACCAGCGCTGCCAGAACGGTGGCGTGATCGTGATCGACAAGGTGGCCGGTTCGGTACTCCAGACGCCACGGTGGTTGGCGGCGCGCACCCGGAAAGTGTAAGTGCCGGGATTGAGGTTGGTATAGCTGGCGCTGCGGTGCGCCGCATCGGTATACACCCAGTCCGGATCGAAGCCCACCAGCTGGTAGGCATAGCGGTTTTGCAGCGGCTCCGTGTAATGCAGCGCGGCGAATTCAATCGAGAACACCGAGGCTTGCGAAGACAGCGTCAGCGCACGCGGCGCCGTCAGCGGGCCTTCCAGCCGGATGCCATCGTCATGCACGCTGTCGCCCAGCGAACGGTTAAAGACCGTCACGTCCGTGATCGCCACTTGCGGCGCCACCGACATGCTGCGCACCGCATCCGGCGTCACGGCGGTCATGCCGTGCACGCCGCCAAAGTACAGCGTCCCGTCCGGCGCACTGGCGACGGAATTGATGGTGTAGCCATCGGTCAGCCCGTCGGACGGCGTGTACAGCATGGACTGGCCGCTGGCCGGATCGATCCGGTACAGGCCGGCAATGGTGCTGGCCCAGATCCGGCCCGCGTGGTCGCTGCGCAGCGCCAGCACTTTGGCGTTGTTGACCGCCTTCGCCCATGAGCGCAGCGTGACCTTGCCATCGCCGCCAACCGTCACCTGGTTCAAGCCCTTGGCGGTGCCGACCCACAAGGCGCCCCGCGCATCTTCATGCAGGCTGGCGACGTTATCGTCCAGCAGCGACATGGCGTCGCCCGCCACGTGGCGGAAGTGGCGGAAGCGGCCGGTGGCGGGATCGAGCATGTCGAGCCCGCCGCCATTCCATTCGGAACCGGCCCACACCCGGCCGGCGCGGTCTTCCAGCACGGCCGAGGTGCCGTTGACCGCGCGGCTGTGCGGATCGGCCGGGTCATTGAAATACAGCCGGTGCTGGCCGCTGCGCGGGTCGTAGCGCACCAGACTGTTTCCGGTGCCCAGCCACAGCACGCCCTGCTTGCCGGGGGTAATCGCGTTGATGTAATCGCTGGCGGTATTGCCGAAGCGGACCACTTGCACGCCGGCCTGGTCGAGGCGGTTCAATCCGGTCGGGGTGCCCACCCACAGCGGGCCGCCCGCGTCATCCTGGTGCAGACTGTAGGCGATGTTATTACTGAGTTTGCCGGTCTTGCCCGGCTCGCCTTGCCAGCGTTGCTGCACCTTCCCCGTCGCCGGGTCATACAGGCTCAGGCCCAGGTTGCCGCCAAGCCAGACCTTGCCGCCCGGCGCCGGCGCCAGGCTGAGCAGGGCATTCGAGGCGGCCTGGTCGCGGTTGTCGAGCCGGTGCGGCACATGGCGGCGGAATCCCGCCGTGTTCAGGTTGGCCAGGCTGACACCGTCCGTAAACGACGCGACCCACAGCATGCCGCCCCGGTCTTGCATCATGGCGCGCAGGTTATTACCGGGCAGCGAGTGCGGATCGCCCGGCTGGTGCTGGTACTGGTCGAAGCGTTGACTGCCCTCATTCCAGCGCAGCAGGCCGGCCGACAGGGTGGTGGCCCACAGCGCGCGATCGCGGTCGATATAAAAGCCCGTGACCCGGCTGGCTGGCGAAGCGGCCAGTTGGCGCTGCTCCCATGGCTGGCGCGTATCCCACACCACCACGCCCGCTTCCGTGCCGATCCACAGCCGGTGCTGGCCGTCGAATTGCAGTGCGCGCACGATGTTGAGGCGGGTGTCCGGCTTGTCCGCGCGGTCGATACGGTCCACCCTGTAATGGCGGAAACCGGTGGCGCCGGGCGCCAGGTAATCGAGGCCGCCCGGCCAGGTGCCGGCCCACACGCCGCCCTGGCTGTCGACGGCCAGCGCATTCAAGTCATTGCTGGCCAGGCTGTCCGGCTGTTGCGGATCGTGCTGGTAGGTGGCGCTGAACTTGCCGGCGGCCGGATCGAAATGCTGCAGGCCGCCCCAGGTGCCGACCCACATGCCGCCCTTGCCGTCACCCACGATGTTCTTGACGATGCCCTTGTTGGGCGGCCCGTCTTCCGGCAGGAATGGCGTGAAATCGTTGCTTTCCGGGTTATAGCGGGCCAGGCCGTTCGACGTGCCGGCCCACAGCCGCCCGGCGGCATCTTCGAACAGCGCGGCCACGCGGTCGTGCGGCAAGGCGCCCGGTTTATCTTGCTGGTGCGCGAATTTGACGGCGTGGTAACCGTTATAGCGGTACAAGCCATTGCTGTGCGTACCGATCCAGACGAAGCCTTGCCGGTCCTGCAGCAATGCCAGCATGGACGGTTCGTTATTGCCGAGCGGGCCCAGTTTGCGGAAGCGCAGCGAGGGCGCGTCGGTCGCGGCTGCCGCGCCGGCGGTCGCGGCGCCTGTCACCGGGGCCGTGACCGCCGTGGCAGGCGGGGCTGACGCGATGGCGGTCGTCAGCGGCTGGGACAGGGCGGATAACAGGGTCAAACCCAGGGCAAATCCCGGGACGCTGCGTCGTTGCAGCGGGTTGAAAGATAAGTTGGCCATCCCTGTTATTATACGTTGAGCAATACTTTCTCTGGAAAAAATGCTGTTCTCGTGTACAGTTGCCGAAATTTAGGGTATCGTGTAGGCCGCTGAATTTGTGTCCTTCCGCGCGGGCGCTCCGGCTGAGAGCCTGCAATTAGCGCACCTTCCCGCCATGCCCCCGTTTCCGGCGACGTCTGCCAGGAACGGTGAGTCCAGGATGATAGTATCCCGCACGGAAACATTGTGAATAATTTTATGTCCGAACTCCAGAATACTTCCGCCGCACCAGTTGAAACGCCCGTGACCACTGTTGAACCGTCCGTTGCCGCCCCTGTCGAGGCGCCTGTTGCGGCTGAGGTGTCGGCGCCAGTTTCAGCGCCAGAATCGGCGCCTGCCGAGGCTCCTGTTACCGCAGCCGATGCGGCTCCCGCATCTGCGCCTGTCGCGCCGGCCGCTGAAGTTCCCGCTGCCGCGTCAGCGCAGGTGTGCTTTGCCGATTTCGGCCTGTCGCCCGATATCCTGCGTGCGCTGACGGCGCAAGGCTATGTGCATCCGACCCCGATCCAGGCGCAAGCCATCCCGGTGGTGCTGCAAGGCCGCGATGTGATGGGAGCCGCGCAGACCGGTACCGGCAAGACCGCCGGCTTCTCGCTGCCGATCATCCAGCTGTTGCTGGCGCATGCCAACTCCAGCATGTCGCCGGCACGCCATCCGGTGCGCGCGCTGATCCTGACGCCGACCCGCGAACTGGCGGTGCAGGTGGCGGAAAACGTGCAAGCCTATTGCCAGTTCACACCGCTGCGCGCCTGCGTGGTGTTTGGCGGCATGGACATGAAACCGCAAACCGAAACGCTGCGCCGTGGCGTGGAAATCGTGATTGCCACACCGGGCCGCCTGCTCGACCACGTCGAGCAAAAGAACATCAGCCTGGCGCAAGTGCAGATGCTGGTGATGGACGAAGCGGACCGCATGCTCGACATGGGCTTCCTGCCGGACTTGCAGCGCATCATCAACCTGTTGCCGAAGCAGCGCCAGAACCTGATGTTCTCGGCCACGTTCTCGCAGGAGATCAAGAAACTGGCTGGCAGCTTCCTGAACAACCCCACCACCATCGAAGTGGCGCGCAGCAATGCCACCGCCGACCGCGTGACGCAGGTGGTCTATAAAGTCCAGGAAGACTACAAGCGTGACTTCGTGGCGCACGTGCTGCGCCAGCGCGAGTTGAAGCAGGTGATCGTGTTCTCGAACACCAAGATCGGCGCGTCGCGCCTGGCGCGCGGCCTGGAGCAGGAAGGCATGAAAGCGTCCGCCATCCACGGCGACAAGACGCAGCAGGAACGCATGGCCGCGCTGGAAGCGTTCAAGAAAGGCGAAATCGATGTCCTGGTGGCGACCGACGTCGCGGCGCGCGGCCTCGATATCTCCGACTTGCCGTGCGTGATCAACTTCGACTTGCCGTACAACGCGGAAGACTATGTGCACCGTATCGGCCGTACCGGCCGCGCCGGCGCCTCGGGCGATGCGATTTCGATTTATTCGGACAAGGACGAGCGCCTGCTGGTCGACATCGAAAAGCTGATCAAGCAAACCATTCCGCGCGGCGACGTGTCCGGCTTCACGCCGCCGTCGACCCGCGTGGGCCGCGATGACCGCCACGGCGAGCGCCGTGCCGCCAGCAGCGCCGGCGCCAGCGCCAGTGCCGCTCCACGCCGCGACTTCGAAGGCCGTGGCGAGCGTGGCGAACAGCGCATGGGCGAACGCCGTCCGTCCGGCCCGGTGCGCCGTGAAAAAGTCGATCCATGGTTCCTCAAGCCGTATGAGCCAAGCAAGAGCAGTGCAACGGTCCAGGCCGCGCAGGCACCGGCGCCGGTCAAGCCGAAGCGCCAGCTGGCCGCCTTGCTGGGTGGCTTGCGCAAGCACTAATCCGATAACCGGGGTGCCGGGCCTTCAGGCCTGGCAGCCGGATCTCAGACAGCAGTGATAAAAAAACCGCGTCGCAGTGTGAACTGGACGCGGTTTTTTTTTATACCCTGGCGCAGGGCGTGTCATTGCAGGCTGACCTGTTGCAGGAACAGGGCCAGCTTGCGGCCATCCTGTGCCCCCGGACTGCGCGGCGCTTCATGATGCAATTCGATTTGCAGGCCGCTGGTGGTGGTGGCGTTGGGAATCGCCACGGTTTCGCCCGCCTGCAGGTCGGCGTAACCCATGTCGGCGCCGTTGATGACCACGCGTGTGCGGCGGTTGCCGTCGAAGTAGCGGCCGCGGAGGGCAATATGCGCATGCATGCCGGGCTGCGCGTAAGCGACCGTCAGGCGCGATACGGGGCCGGTGCTCCACATGCCGCCCGGCGACTCGCCGCTGGCCGGTTCCAGCACGCTCCAGCCACTGCCGGCCGACACATAGGGCCCGGCGGACAATTGATCCACCGTGACGGTGGTGCGTGTGACGCAGCGCATCGGACCATCCATGTAGATCCAGTCGCCCCGGCGGCGCGTGGCGCCAGCGCCGCTCAGCGTTTCACCGGCGCCACACAGCTTGCCCAGCGGGTTGGGATTGGTGTCGTGGTACATGGCCTTCCAGATGCGGTGGTCGTCGCGCAGTGCATACACGTTCATGCTGACGGCGTGGAAGTCGTCGCGGAGCGAGACGCGCTCGGCAAAAATCTCCGGTTCCGGGTTGTACAGCCTCGGCATCCGGTGCAGCACGAATTTCGCCGCCGGGCTTAATTCCACGGCACTGTAGGTCGTGCCGGCCGCCATGGCCACCGCCTGCAGCGCCATCACACCGCCCAGCAGTACGCGCGGCCAGCGCGCCTCGCTGCGCAGGCGCCACAGCAGCAAGAAGACAAACGGCATGGCGCTCCAGTAGGCGTAGCGCATCACCCCGGCCGCGCCGGAATTCCAGTTATGCACGGTCAGCGCCGGGATCGCGTACGCCACCGTCAGCACGGCGCACAGCAGCAGCGCCAGCGCGCGGCGGCGGCGTTCCTGCCGCGCCATGCCGCGCCAGCCCCACAGCAACAGCATGGCGGCGACAGCGGGAATGGCCACGATCATGCCCTGGTTGAAATCAAAAAACAGCGAATGCAGGCGGCCCGGGTTCATCATGCTGGCGGCCGTACTGATGCTGGCAATGATGCTGGGGGTGCCGAACACGTGCAGGTTGAACAGCACCGGCGTGGCCGCCAGCGCACCGCCCAGCAGCAAGCCGCCGAAGGTGCGCGGGCGCAGTGTATTGAGCACCCCCTGGCGCAGGCCGAGTCCCGGCTGCAAACTCCAGGCCAGCACCGGCATGATGCCCAGGGTGAGGATGATGCTGGGGTTTTGCATGGCGGCCAGGCCGACCAGCGCCCCGCCGCGCAGCGGGGCGCCGCTGCAATACCAGGCCAGGCCGGCCAGCAGCGCGGCGGCGCTGATGAATTCCGGGCCCATCCAGTTCCAGTAAAGCGAGCCGCCACACAGCATGAACAGCACCACGCCGGTTCCGGCCCTGAGCGCAGCGCCATTCCCGCTACGCGGTACGGCGCCATGGCCGCTACGCGGCAAGGCGCCGCCGCCGGCCGGCGCGGATGCGAACAGGTGCAGCAATGCCATCGCCAGCACGGGCAGTATGGCCAGGTTGGCCGCCTGGTAGCATTTCAACAGCGGCAGGCCGGTCCACTGGAACACTTTGAACGGCACGGCCGCCAGCATGGAATAGGCGGGGAAGTGGATGGCATAGACCTTGCCGTCCAGGCTACGGTAAAAACCGGGCACCATCGGCGTATTGACCGGATCGCGCCGGTACGCTTCCAGCTGGTCCAGGTGCGCCGTCAGCTCAGGCGGCAACAAGCCGCGCATGGCGGCGATATCGTCGGCGCGGACTTCCGTGCTGCCGTGCGACGCGGCCGATACCGTCATTTGCAGGTATTCCGCAAAATCGCCCGTCAAGTTGGCGCGCCGTCCCGCCAGCAGGGCCAGTATGGCAAGGACCAGGACCAGCAGCAGGTGGCGCGCGCCCGCGCGGGACGGAGTTGGCAGGCTGAGGGATGGAGGCAAAGTGCTCAAATAAAAATTCCGTTCATGGGGGAGGTCGTACCAGGGCCGCCGCCGGCGGTCACGGCGGCTTACTGCACCCCGGTCTGCTGCAGGAACAGCGCCAGTTTGCGGCCATCGTTTGCGCCCGGACTGCGCGGCGCCTGGTGGCGCAATTCCACTTGCAGCGTATTGGTGCGGGCGGCATCGGGGATCGTGACCGGGGCGCCGTCCTGCAAGTTATGCCAGCCGGTGTCCTGGCCATTGATGATGACGCGGGTGCGCTGGTTGCCTTCGAAATAATGGCCTCGGATCACCAGTTGGGTGTAGGCGCCCGGCTGCGGATAGGCGACCTGCAAGCCGGATGAGTCGCCCACGCTCCACATGCCGCCGGGCTGACCGGGCGCCTGTTCCAGCACGCTCCAGCCGTGGCCCTTGATGACCACCGTGCCGCTGGTGAAATGCTCCGGCGTGACGTTGACCCGGGCCACACAACGCACCGGGCCATTCATATACATCCACCCGTCCTTGCCGCGCTGTAGTCCGGCGCCGCCGGCAGCGGCCTGCCCCTTGCCGCACAGCCCGGCCGCAACATCGGGCAGGCTGGCGTGGTACAAGACTTTCATGGCAACGCCATCGACACGGTAGGCATACACTTGCTGGCGGTCGACATTGTAGTCTTCCTTGCCGCTGGCGCGCTCCGCAAAGATTTCCGGTTCCGGGTTGTACCAGCGCGGCGCATGGCGCATCACAAACGAAGCAATGGGACCGAACTCGACTTCGTGGTAGCGCGATGCCGCAACCATGGCGGCGGTCTGCACCAGCAGGACAACAGCGAGCAGCGCTCGCGGCCAGCGCGCCGCCTGGCGCAGGCGCCACAGCAGCAGGAAGATGAACGGCATCGCGCACCAGAACGCGTAGCGCATCACGCCGGCCGCGCCGGAATTCCAGTTATGCACCATCATCGCGGGAATCGAGTACGCCACCGCCAGCACGCTGCACAGCAACAGCGCCAGTGCATTGCGGTTGCGCTGCGCGCGGTCCATGGCGAACCAGCCCCACAACAGCAGCATGGCCGCCACGGCCGGGATGGCGATGATCATGCCCTGGTTCAGGTCGAAAAACAGGGAGTGCAGGCGGCCGCTTCCGATCAATTCCTTCGAGGTGCCGACTTTGGCAATGATGCTGGTGACGCCGAACGTGTGCAGGTTATAGGCCAGCGGTATGGCGAACAAGGCGCCCCCGAGCAGCAAGCCGGCCAGCGTGCGCGGACGCAATGTGGCTTTGATACCGTCCAGCAGCGTCATGCCGGGTTGCAAGCACCACGCCAGGACGGGCAGTGCGGCCAGGGTCAGGACGATGCTGGGATTTTGCAGCGACGCCAGGCCGATCATCAGGCCGGCGCGGATCGGCGCGCCGCTGCAATACCAGGCGAAGCCGGCCAGCAGGGCGGCGGCGCTCATGCATTCAGGGCTGCTCCAGTTCCAGTACAGGATACCGCCGCTCAGCATATAGAGCGCCACGCCGGCCAGCGCGGCGGGCGCGCTGCCGAACAGCCGCATCAGCGCCAGCCCCAGCACGAACACCAGCGCCAGGTTCACCACCTGGTAGCACTTGACGGGATTGATGCCGGTCAGCTGGAACAATTTATAGGGCGCGGCCGCCAGCACGGAATAGGCGGAGAAGTGAATCGCATAGACCTTGCCGTCCAGGCCACGGTAAAAGCCCGGCAATGGCACGGCGATGGCCGGATCGTTCAAGCCCTGTTCCAGCGCATCGAGGTGCACCTTCATATGCGCCCCCATGGGGCCGCGCACCTGGGCAATATCGGTTTGGCGGATGTCGACGCTGCCGTGCGACGCCATGGCGGCGGTCATCAGCAGGTATTCGGTGGAGTCGCCCATCAGGCGGCCCTTGCGGACCCCCATCAGCACCAGCAGCGCGACGGCCAGCACCAGCAGCAGCGTGCGCCAGCCGGAACGCTGTTGCATCAATGATTGCGGCGCGATGGCCGGAGGCAGGGTCGTCAACACGGTTCCCCGGTCAACGCGCCAGCAGGAAGGCGCCAGCGCCCACCAGCACGATGCCGGCCACCTTGGCGGCCGACATGGGTTCCTGCAGCGCCGCGTAGCCGGTCAGGGTCACCAGGGTCAGCGTGATGGCGGTCATGACGGGGTAGGCCAGGCTGATTTGCATTTTTTGCAGGGCGATCGAATAGCACACGAAGCCCAGGCCATAACTGGCGCAAGCGCTGCCCAGCCACGCCAGGCGGACCACGTTCCAGTCGGCGCCGGCCTGGCCGGACAGTTTGATCAGGTACGTCGACAGGGCGCTGGCGAACGCGGCGCCGGCGCACCACAGGAAACCGATGACGGAAGGATTCATAAAAAGTTGCTCAATAAGTGGCGGCCACCAGCAACAGCGCCGACAGGGCGATGGTGGCCAGGCTGACCGGGTCTTTGCTGACGTACAGGACCGGGTCTTCGTTGACTTGGCCACGGAAGGCCAGGGTCCACAGGCGGCCGAGCCAGAACACCAGCAGCGGCACGATCCCCAGTAACAGCGGCGGCGTCTGATAGCGCGCCAGTACATCGTTGGAATTAAAGTACAGCATGAAGATCACCACCGACAAAAAGCCGGCGTTAATGCCCATCATGGCGATCGGCGCCTTGTCTTCGACGGTATAGCCCCGGCCGCTGGTTTTTTCCTTGCCGCGCCGCTTCAGGTTATACAGTTCGCTGTAGCGTTTCAGCAGTGCCAGGCTGAGGAAAATAAAGAAGGAAAACGCCAGCAGCCAGAACGACGGCGTGATGCCGGTGGCGGCGCTGCCGCCCAGCACGCGGATGGTGTACAGCAGCGACAGCGCCACGATATCGACCATCATGATGCGTTTCAGGTAAAACGAGTACGCCAGCGTGCTGGCAAAGTACACCAGCACCACCGCCAGCAGCACCGGATCGAAGGCCACGCACAGGCCAATGGCGGCGATGGCCAGCAGCGGGCTGGCCGCCATCGCCAGCGGCAGCGGCAATTTGCCGGACGCGATCGGGCGTTTGCGTTTGATCGGGTGCTGGCGGTCGTCCTGCGCATCGAGCGCATCGTTCAACAGGTAAGCGCTGGAGGCGCACAGGGAAAACGCGATAAAGGCCAGCAGCGATTGGGTGAGGGTTTCCAGGTTGAGCGCATGCGCGCCCAGCATCGGCAGCAAGACCAGCAGGTTTTTCAGCCACTGGCGCGGACGCATGGCCTTGGCCAGCGCCATCAAAGGCTCGCTGCGCTCGGCGCCCATGCGCACGGTGCTGCGTCCGTCGCCCAGCGTAAACGGGCGGGTGGTGACGGAATACGCGTGGCGCGCCGCTTCCCACACGGGAATGTCGACGTGCGAATTGCCGATGTAATCATAGCCGCGCGCGCCATAGCGTTCGACCAGCGCACCCGCCTTGTTGCTGGAGGTGAGGTTGATGGCGCCGTCGGTGGCGTGCACTTCGTCGAACACTTGCAGGTGGGCGGCAATGCCTTCGGCCAGCGCGCGCTGGCTGCCGGTGGCCAGCACAATGCGGCGGCCGTCGCTGTATTGCGCGGAGATGTCGGCCAGCAATTCGCGGTCATAGGGCAGGTGGGCCGGATGCGGCTGCACCATGGCGGCAATGCGGGCCTTGAAGCCGGCTTTGCCCAGGAACAGCCACACGGGCAGGCGCCACGCTTGCCAGAAATGCATGCGCAAGAACAGCAGCAGCGATTCCCACAGCATGTCGCTGTAGATCAGCGTGCCGTCCAGGTCGACCACCAGCGGCGGTTCGCCGGCGCGGCTGGCGCCGCGCTGCTGCTGCTGCATTGTCAGTTGAGGGTAGGCGTCGGACATAAGTTACTCTTCTTGTTCAGGCTGCAATGTGTCAGGCGGCCTTGGGAAACAGCGTTTCCGTCAGCACCGCCACATTTTGCGCCCAGGTTTGCCACGGCATGCCGGTGCTGCCCGCCACCTGGCCGGATTGTTGTAATTGTAGCCATTCTTGCACGGCCGCCGCCAACTGCGCGCCGCCATTGCCGCTGAAGTACAGCGCATGTTCCCGCGCCACTTCGCGGAAGACCGGGATGTCGCGTGCGATCAGCGGCAAGCCGTGGCGCGCCGCTTCGATCAGCGGCAAGCCAAAGCCTTCGCCTTCGCTCGGCACCAGCAGGCAGGCCGAAGCGCCATAGACCTGGTCCAGGTATTCGTCGCTGATGCCAGGCAGCCAGTGCAGGCGCTTGCCCAGTTCCTGATGGCCGGACAGCCGCTCAATGATGGCCGGGATGGTGCGGCGCTGTCCGTCCGGCAAGCCCTTCCAGCCTTCGCCGCCGACGATCACCAGGCGCACGTCAAGGCCGGCCGCCCACAGCTGTTCGAACGCATCGAGCGCCTGCAAGTGGCCCTTGCGCGGCTCGATGGTGCCGACCATCAGGAACGATGGCGCGGCGGACAGGTTGGCCAGCACGGCGGCGGCATCGTCCGGCAAGCCGGTGGACGGCGCCGACGCGGTAATGTCGGCGCCATGGTGCACCACCGCCATCGGCGGCACTGTGGCTTGCGGCGCGGCCTGTTGCAGCCAGTTGCGCGTTTCGTCGGCGACGGCGCCGCTGATGCAGATCAGGCGGTCGGCATTGGCGCTGACGGTGGCAAGCCACTGGCCGAATTCGCTGTCGGTGCGCGGCGGGAAGAATTCCGGGCGCAACACCGGCAAGATGTCATGGATCAGGAAATGCACGCGCACGCCCTGGGCGCGCCAGCGTTCATACACGCCGTTGCGGGCTGCTTCGATCACGGCGCGCGGGAAAAAGTCCGGGCTGTAAAACACGTCGCCGCTGGAGACTTTGACTTCCTCGTCGATCACGCCATGGCTGTCGGTGCCCAGCATCTGGTGGATGTAGCGGCGCGCATAGCGGTAGTGCCAGCGGCCGCCTTCATCGGTCAGGTACACCGGAAACACCTGATACGCGGTGGTGCGGGTGCGCAGCAATTCCGACAATTGCGCGCGCACCACGCGCTGGATACCGGTTTTCAGGTCGTCGCGCGCCACGGCCGACACATCGACCAGCAATTGCGGTGCGACCTCGCCCACTTCGTGGCTGCCGTGGTGGTTGCCGTGCACCGTCACGTCCATCAATTGCTGCGCGCTTTGCTCCCACGTCAGCCATGGCATCGAGGACGATTGCGGCGCCTTGCCCGCGCGATGCAGGTCCAGCCATTGATGGATGGCGGAAGCCAGCGCCTGCGGTTCCTTGCCGTCGAAGTAGTAAGCGTGTTCGCCCGCCACTTCGTGGAACACCGGGATGCCGCGCGCAATGATTGGCAAGTGTTTTTGCGCCGCTTCGATCAGCGGCAAGCCAAAGCCTTCGCCTTCGGAGGGTGCCAGCAGCGCGGCGCACGCGTCATACAGCTTGACCAGCATTTCATCGGACACGCCCGGCAGCCAGAACAGCTTTTGTTCACGCTGCGGGTGCTGTTCCAGGCGCTTGACCAGTTGTTCGACCAGCCAGCCATTCTTGCCGACGATGACGAGGTTGACGTCGACGCCCTGCTGCCACAGCAATTCAAACGCGGCCAGTGCCTGGCTGTGGCCTTTGCGCGGCTCCAGGGTGCCGACCATCAACAGGGTAGGGGCCGATTGCACCGCCTGCATCACGCGCTCGGCATTGGCCGGCAGGCCGGCCGACGGGGCGCTGGCGTCGATATCGGCGCCGAGGTGGAAATAGCCCAGCTGCACCGGCGCGGCGCGGCGGTTCGGATGGCTGGCCAGCCATGCGGCCACTTCATCGGACACCGCGCGGGAAATCGAGGCGATGCCATCGACCACCGTGGTCATGCTCTTGATGTAGTCGCCGTAGTGCTTGTCGGTGCCATAGGTGAAGCATTCGGGGCGCAGCAGCGGCAGCAAGTCGTACACCACGAACCAGATCGCCACGCCACGGCGGCGCATGTCCAGCAGCAGCGCCTCGTTTTGCATATTCGAATTGGCGGCCAGGTCCAAGCCCAGGAACATGTCGCCGGCGCCGGTATCGACCGGCGCATCTTCCAGCGTCTTGCCATAGTCCGCCGCCTGCGGCGCGAACTGGCCGCCCAGCATGCCGGACGTAAAGCGGCGCGCGTAGCGGTAAGGGCGCATCAGCCCCTGGCTGTATACCGGCTCCACGCGGTAGCCGGCTGGCGGGTTTTTCAGCAGGGCCAGCACGATGCTGCGCACCACGCGCTGGATGCCGGTTTTAAAGTCGGCCTGCACCAGCGCGGAGATATCGACCAGCAACTGGCGGCGGCCCTGGCCGGCCTGGGTGCGGTTGTGCGCGATGGCGGCGGCCAGGTCCAGCAGTGCGGCTTGCGATGGTGGGCGTGGCGCGCCGGGCGCGGCCAGCGCCGTCACCATGTTCCGGTAGACGGCCGGGCCGCTGCGCTGCGCAAAGTGTTCGATCGCTTCCACGTACTGACGGCCGACGTGGGCCGGGCTGTGTTCCGCGCGGATGAAGGCGCGCGCCGCCTGCGACAGTTGCGCGCGGCGTTCGGGCTCGCCATGCAAGGACTCCAGCGCCCGCACCATCTCGTCGGTCGTGAACTCGTCTTCTAGCTTGACCAGCACGTCCGCCGGCAAATCGGCCGACGCGCCGTGGGCATTGATGATGGTCGGGATGCCGTGCAACAAGCAATCGAGGACCGATGCCGAGGTTTCGCCACGCGTTTTGGTGCGCAGCTGCACCGAGGTGTCGCTGGCCGCCAGCCAGTGCGCATAATCAGCCGCGGTGGCAAAGCCGGTGATGCGGATGCGGTTGCCCAGGCCACTGTCGGCAATGCGCTTTTGCAGGTCGAAGCCGTACGGGCCCGGATCATTGGCGCCGACGAACACCAGGCGGCATTTGGTATCCCGCGCCAGGTTCGACGCGAGGAACGCTTCCAGCAGGCGGTCATTCAGCTTGGTGCTGCCCAGCATGCCGAACGTGCTGACGATATATTCATCGTCGGCCACGCCCAGCGCCTGGCGGGCCGCGCGGCGCGCTTCGATTGGATCGTTAGCGGCGCCCTGGCCGCGCAGCAGCGGCAAGGTGCGCCAGCCGTCGGCGGCGCCGGGGCCATACCATTGCTCGGCCAGGCGTTTCGAGAAATCGCTGTGCACGATGACGCCGGCCGCATGGTCCAGCACTTCCTTGTTGCACGGGAATTGCCAGATCGATGGATTGCGGCCGTGCTGGCTGTGATAGTGCAGGCCGCTGTGGCCATGCGACGCATACAGCGCATCCATGAAGGCATTGGCCTGGTCGCCGTCGCGCTCCATGTTGTCGAGCACGCCGGACAAATAAAAGTCGTGCAACACCACCACGCCGGGATGGCGCTTCAGCAGTCCGAACATGTGCTTGTGCATGTTGGAGTTGCCGAAGTGGTAGACGATGCGGTCGTATTCCGCGGCGTGCTGGTCGAACCATTCCGCGCTGCGCTGCGGGAAACGCCGCAGCGCAGCGTCCGGGCCCGCGCCCGGCGTCGTCACCAGTTCGATATCGTAATGCTGTTCGATTTCCGCCAGCACTTCCGCGCTGTAATCGGCGATGCCGGAATGTTCGGGCGGCAGCGGCGAGATATAGGCCAGGCGCGGGCGGCTCGCAGGTTGCGCCGTGATGCCGGTTTGTGCCTGCGGTTGAGTATGCAGTTGATGCAGTTGATGCAGCAGCACCGCCGCGCCATCCGCATTGGCCATGGCCAGTACCGCATCGGCGCCCAGCGCCGCCAGGGTGGCTTGCGCCGTCTCGTCGGCGGCCAGCGCCAACTGTGCACCGTTGACGACTGTTTGCAGGCGCGGCGCATGGCGGGCGGCGCCTTCGCCGCGATACAGCCACACGCTATTGACAACGCCCGGCACCGGGTCCAGCAGCGCGTGGTCATACGCGCCATCGGGGCGCAGCGGCAGCACCACGGCATCGGCGCCGAGTGACGCGAAAAAGCCCGCGCGCACTTCACGCGCCGCATGGCGCGGCCAGTTGCCGCTGCCGCCGCCCGGCAGCGTATACGTCACCACGCGCGCAGCCGGCAACAAGTCGCCCAGTTCGGCTTTCAGCGCGCTGCGCAGCACATCGATGCTGTCGGCATGGCGGCCATCGAGCGCGGCAATGATGCAGTGGCCGGCCTGCGCGGCGGCGCTGGCCAGTGCCCTGACCAGCGCCAATGCCGGGGCTGCGGCGGCGGAAGTGGCAGAAGCGGAAGCGATGGCCGCATCCAGTTGGCAGCCTTGTAAATCAATGACGATGCGCATGTTCAGTGTTTCGCTGGTTGTTCAAAGGCGCGTTGCAGGTCGGCCAGGACGTTGCGCGCCGATTGCGGCATTTCGCGCAGCAATTCCGGCACGTCCGGCGCCGCGTGCGCATCGGGCGCCGCGGCGCTCTTGGCTGCGGCCAGGGTGGCTGCCACGCGCTGTTGCAGCCACGGTGAGCGGACGATCACCGGCAACAGTGCACGGCGCAGCAGTTCGCGCGACGTCAGCCATTTCAAGCCGCGCCGCAGCGCGCCCTTGGCCTTGCGCTTGACCAGGTTGGCCGGGCTGTTGTCGCCGCGCCGCATGATGAAGCGCATCGGCGCGGTGATACGCCACGAGGTGCTGGCATAGACGGCCAGCAGGCGCTGTTCCAGGTCCTTGCCCCACGCGTCGGTGCTGTTCAACGTGGCCTGCAACGCTTCGGTGCGCGCTTCCAGCGCGTGCAGCCTGACTTGCGTTTGCAGCAGTTCGTCCGCGACTTTGGCGCTGTGGGCCTGCTCGGCCGCCAGCGTGTTTTGCAGCGTTGCATTGTCTTGCTGCGACTGGTCCAGATTGCCGGCCAGTTCCTTGGCATAGCCGTCGAGCTGGTCGATACGGCGCCAGCCATCCTGGACTTGCTGCGACAGGTCTTTCCCTTTGGCCCACGCCTTGTCCAGGTGGTGCGTGATGAAGGCATCGAACACATTGGGCTGGATGTCGAGTGCGGCCAGCAACTCCGCGTGCTCGTCCGCCACGTAATAGCGGTTCAAACCGTCGAAGTACGCGTAACGGTAGCCGTGCGGCAGCACCAGGTGTTCCCAGGTGCCGTGGTTGGTGGTGCGCTGGCCTGGCAACGTCGCTTCAATCACCAGCACCCACGGGCGCCAGCGCTGGAAATCCATGCCTTTCAGGACTTCGCCTTCAAAGCCTTCCACGTCGATTTTCAGGAAGTGGATTTCACCGGTCACGTGTTCCGCGCAAATCTCGGCCAGCGTGCGCAGCGGAACCTTGACTTCCGTGACGTCGTAACCCTCGGCCCGGTGTTCCTTCGCGACGGCGGCGTCGGTCGATGCCCAGCCATTCATCGAAGGCACGTCGAACAAGGTGATTTCACCCTGTTCGGCGCCGGCGGCGCAGGTCAGGTTGATGTCGCGTGGACGCTGCTCGACAAACGGCTGGCGGTACGACGGCATCGGTTCGACATTGACGCCATGCCAGCCGGCGTCATAAAACGCCTTGGTCACGGAATGCAGTTCCGGGTCGTTGGCGCCGACGTCGATATAAAAGCCGTTGGGAACGTGGCCGAGCGCGCGCCACAGCAGCACGTCTTCGAAATTCTGCGAATAAGAAATGAAGGTCATGGCAATGCTCTAGGTTCAGGCGCGGTTGATTTCAATGGTCGGCTCGATCCACGCCGATCCTTCGAAGTAGGGGCGGCGCATGTTCACGACCGTGAACACCAGCGCCAGGTCGCGCCATTCATAATTGTTGACCAGGTGGGTTTCCGTGCTGACGATGGCGGTCGCCACGGAATAGGTGCCGGCGCCCAGGTTGGCGTTGAAGCGGAAGCGGTACACGCTCGACTCGCCCGGCTGCACATCGTCGAGCGGCAATTGCTGCAAGTCGGTATTGGTGCCGTACATCGGCTGGCCCAGCCGGTCCTTGATCATGTAGCCCAGCACCATGCGCGGAATGTGCGCATTGGCCAGCACCGTCACCTGCAAGGTCACGGTGGCGCCCACGTCGATCACTTCGACCGGCTGTTCGTTTTCGTCCAACAGCGCGATATGCGACACGGTGGCTTCGCCGGTGCCCGACACCACCTGCACCTTGCCGTCATCGCGCGACAGCAATTGCAGATTGCTGTTTTCGCGGTCGGCAATCAGCGCATTGTAGTAATCCATGATTTCTTCCGGCGGCCCTTCGCGCGACAGGCGGCCGCCGTCGAGCAGGATGGCGCGGTCGCACACCGACTGGATGGCCTGCTTGTCGTGCGACACCAGCAGCAGGGTGGTGCCGGCGCGGCGGAATTGGCGGATGCGCTCGAAACTCTTGTGCTGGAAATACGTGTCGCCCACCGACAGCGCTTCATCGACGATCAGGATATCGGGGCGGCGCGCGGTGGCGACGGAAAACGCCACGCGCATTTGCATGCCGGACGAATACACGCGCACTGGCTGGTCCATGTATTCGCCGACTTCGGCAAACGCTTCGATTTCCGGCATCAGCGCGGTGATTTCATCGACGCTCATGCCCAGCAGCTGGCCGGCCATGTAGACGTTCTGGCGGCCCGTGAAATCGGGATGGAAACCCATGCCCAGTTCCAGCAGGGCCGCGACCCGGCCTTCCATGTAGACCGAACCCGTGGTCGGCTGGGTGGTGCCGGTGATGAGTTTCAATAACGTGCTTTTGCCGGCGCCGTTAATGCCGATCAGGCCCACGGCTTCCCCCGGCGCGACGTGGAAATTGATGTCTTGCAGGATCCACTTCAGCTTGTGCTGCGGCCCCTGGAACGGCAGCAGCCATTCGCGCAGGCGCGACGAGCGGGCCGGGTATTGTTTATAGGCCTTGCCCAGGTTGGCGACAGTAATCGATCCCATCAGAGTTCATCCACCATTTCACCCGCGCGGCGGCGGAACAGCGCCAGACCCAGTACGCACAGCAGCACGGCCAGCACGGTGGGACCGGCCAGCGACGCCCACTGCGGCGCCTGGCCCGTGACCAGGATGTCCTGGCACGCCTTGATTGGCGCGGCCATCGGGTTGTACGCCATGGCGTCGCGCACGCCGTCCGGAATGATGGACGATGGGTACACGATCGGCGTCAGCCAGAACCAGAATTGCAGGAAGATCGTGAAGAACTGGCCGACGTCGCGGAAGAACACGTTCAGCACGCCCAGCACCATGCCGAGGCCGATCGCCAGCAGCATCATCAGGATGATCACGGGGATCAGCAGCAGGAAGACCGCGCCGGGGAACTGGCCGGAGGCCAGCAGGAAGACGGTGAACAGGCCGAAGATAATGCCAAAGTTCGACAGCGCATTGAGCACCACGATGACAGGCAGGCAAATGCGCGGGAAGCTGATTTTCTTGAGCAGGTTGGCATGCTCGAGGAACATGTTTTGGCCGCGCGCGAGGATTTCCGAAAACAAGCCCCAGGTCAGGATGCCGGCGCACAAATAAATGCTGTAGCCATACTGGCTGGTGTCGCCCGGCAGGCGGCTTTTCATCACTTGCGAAAAGATCAGCGTATAGACCAGGATCATCGCCAGCGGGCTGAGGACGGTCCAGGCGGCGCCCAGCATGGTATTGCGGTATTTGGCCTGGAATTCACGGCGGACGCTGCCCATGACAAAACCACGGTACGACCATAGCGCCCGCATCATCATGCCCGAAATCATGCCCCCTCCCGCGATGCGGGCGGCAAGCCTGCTGCTGAAACTGTCATTTGAAATACTGATGCGACGCGGATCAAGCGGCGCAGTCTGGAAAACTGGTAGGAGGCGGCATTATACCGTACTGCACTGGCGGGACTTGCTACAGATGTAACAAGTTGCTATATGGAAATTTCGGGGCTAGCCCTGCACCAGCTTTTGCAGCGCTTCAGGATTCTTAATCACCAGCCGGTGCGGTTCCTTTTGCACGATCCCCTGCTGCACCAGGGTCAGCAGCGCGCGCGTCACGGTTTCGCGGCTGGTATTGATCATATTGGCAATATCCTGGTGGGTCGGCAGGTTTTCCACCACAGTGCCATCCGGGTTCTTTTTCTGCATCAATACCAGGTAGGTGTAAATCCGCTTGGCCGTATTGTTGATACTGAGCAGTGCCCGGAATTCCGAGTCGCGCTGGATCTTTTGCGCCAAGTGCTGCAGCATCTGGCGCGCCACCGACGGACAGTGCGAAAACAAATGCATGGCCGTCGGGGCCGGCAGGAAGGCGACCAGCACGTCGGTCAGCGCCACCACCGAGGCGGAGCGCGTGGTGTTATTGATCAGGGCGATCTCGCCGAAGAAATCGCCCGGCGCCAGCATGCGCAAGCCGATGGCGCGGCCGTCTTCGGTCACGTCGATCACTTGCAATTGCCCGGCCAGCAGGAACAGCAAACCGTCGCCGCTGCCACCCTTGTGCAGCACGACTTCGCGTTTGGCGTATTGGCGGATGCGGATTTCGGCTTTGACGCGCGTGACTTCCTCATCCGTCAGTTCGGCCAGCAGCGGAATTTTGCGCAAGTGGATCTGCAGCGTACGCTCTTCCGATGCGGGCGTTGCTGCTGCGGCCGCTGCATCGGAACTATCATTGAGAGTGGAGCTGGTCAACTTCATGCGATCCAAGAAAAGGGAGTAGGAATACCGTAATGGTATCTCAGATGGTGCCAATCACTGCGGAGCACAAGGCCGCAGTCGCGATGCCGGCTGCATTGGCTGCGATGTCCCGCCACGAAAAGCCCCGGTCGGGCAGTAATTTTTGCAAAACTTCAATCAGCCAGCCGGCCACCAGCAGACCACCCAGCCAGAGTGCGCTTTCCCTGCGGTCGGATGCGATTTGCAGCGCCAGCAGGGACAGTACGAAAAAGGCTGCGAAATGCATCAACTTGTCGTTGGGCATGCGGGCTGGCAGCCAGCTGTTGGGCACCAGGCAGCCGGCCACGAGGGCCAGCGTGGCGCCGATAAATACGATTAATTCCATGGTGTCTATTCCGATCGCCGGTGCGCTGCCGGTGATACCGTTCACAGACCCTGCCACTGCCAGCTTAATTGCAATTGGCGGTTATTGTACTGAAAGATCGGGATGTTTTCCTTGTTGATGACTTGCCGTGCTTCCAGCACCACGTTCTGGTTACGCGTCACCGGATAGATAAAGGTGGCGCGCAGCACGTGCGTGGTCTGGTCGCGCACTTGCTCGATCACGCTTGGCGCGTAGGGCAGGTTGCTTTTCCACGCTTGCACGTTATAGCCCAGGTCGGCAGTGATGCCGCTGCCATAACGATGCCGCCACTGCAGGCTGGACGACCAGCCCCGGCGGTTGCCGCCGGGCCGGTCGCCGGCGGCCTGGTCCTGCTGCACACCAACACTGGCGTTGACGGACGTGTTGCCGCTGCGCCTGCTCAGCATACCCCGCAATTCACCTGTGGTGGAATCGAAATTTTGCAGGGTGACGTAACTGGCGTGCGTCAAGCCGCCCAGCACGTGGAATTGCAGGCTGTAAGGCAACGGCACGGGTGGGCCGACCCGTGCCTGCACTTGGTACTGGCGCTGGTAAAACTTGCCGCCCAGCGTGATAAAGCCGGCCAGCGCGGTGCCGCGCACGCTCCAGTCGCCCAGGCGCCACGGCGCTTCCGCGCCGGCAAACAGGGCGCCGCTGTCGTATTTGTGCAGCGAATCATTGTGGCGGCCTTGGAATTGCACGAAACCCATGGTGCCATTGGCGCTCAGGTCGCGCAGGTATTCGCCGGACAACATGGTGTACTGGTCGTGCTGCGGGCGGAATTCGGGCGACAGGTCCAGGGCCACGCCGAGGTCGCGGGTCGAACCTTGATTGACATTCTGGTCGATGCCGCGCGATATCGTGATGCCGAACTGGCTTACTGGCTGCGCACCGGCGCAGCCGGCGGTGCGGGTGTTGGCGATCAGCTGGACAATGCCGGGCGGCGGGTCGAAGCGCAATTCAATGACGGAAAATAAACGTTCCGCTTGCGCCTGGTTGCCCAGGCTGCATTGCAGCAGCGCCAGTTCCAGCCAGGCGCCGGCATGCGACGGCGCCATATCGATCACGCGCTGCAAGGTGGCGTTGGCGTCGTTCTTGCGGCCTTCCGCGATCGATTGCAGCGCCTGGTCATATAACACATCGGCTTCGCTGACCGCGGTGGTTTGCTGCTCGGCATATGCTGGTAAGCAAGTCAATGCGCCCAGCATGGCGGCAATTGCCGTCGCATTGCGCGAGGATAGGCGGTTGTGGCTCACGCTGCCACCTCCGGCGGGGCGATATGGGCGTCCAGAGTGTACAAAGTAGTCAATTTTTCCTTGCCCCGCAGCCGGCGTTCGCCCAGCGACAGGAATTCGTGGCGGCGGGCGTGGGTCACCGTGCCTTCACCAATGATAATGTCGTACGGATAGTCGCGGGCCGCCTGTTCCAGCCGCGACGCCGTGTTGACGCTGTCGCCGACCGCCGTATAGATGCTGCGGAATCCGGTGCCAAAGTCGCCGGCAAATGCCGGACCGCTGTCGATGCCGATGCGGACCCGTAGCGGGGGGAAGCCCGACGCTTCACGCATGCGGCTGAATTGCCGGACCTGCTGCACGATGGCGGCCGCCGCATCGAGCGCCAAGTCGGCATGGGCGGTATTGGGCAGTGGCGCGCCCCAGAAGGCCACCAGGCCATCGCCCGTGTATTTATCCAGCGTGCCGCCGGTGGCCATCACGGGGCCGGTCAGGCACTCCAGGAAATCACGCGTGAGTTTGGCGGCGTCGGCCACCGGCAAGGATTCCACTTGCGTGGTATATCCTTCCATGTCGGCAATCAGGGTGGTGACTTCCAGTTGACGCGGCGCCAGCGGATCCTCGATATCACTGCGCAGCAATTGTTCGACCACGGCGGGAGCAACGTACTGGCGCAGCGTGTCGAGCAGATGGCGCGATTTGCGCTGGGTCAGTTGCCAATGGTAGGGGACGGCGACCGCCAGCAGGAACAAGTTGGTGGCCACCGGGCCGGTGGTGGAAAAACGGCTGTCGTGCGGAGCGATGAAATACGCCAGCACCAGCCAGGCCGCGGTCAGCGCGGCCAGCATGCCGACGCCCAGCACCGCAGGCAGACGCGGCAATGCCCATGCGGCCATGCCCACGCACAGCAGCGCATATAAACTGCCGATCCAGCGCCCCGGCCACTGCGCGGGGGCGGCGCCGTCCTTGATGTCCAATAAGGTCGACAGGATGGCGGCCTGTACGCCCAGGCCGGGCCGGTTGGCGGCAAATGGCGTGGTGACGCGGTCGCCCAGCCCCAGCGATGACGAGCCGACCAGCACCAGGCGTCCCGCCGCGCTGTCCGGCACGATGCGTTCGGCCAGGATATCCGCCGCCGACACCACGGTATACGCGGTCCAGTCGCGCTGGTAGCCAACCCGGAGCAAGCCGTCCGGCGCTTGCGGCAAGCCGCCGCCACAGCAATTGAGTAGCGCCAGGCCCAGCGCCGGATAGATTTTGCCCTGGTAGGCCGTCAACAGGGGCACGCGGCGCAGGGCGCCATCCGGATCGGGAATAAAACCAATGTTGCCGACGTGCGGCGCGTCGCCCCAGGCGGCCTGGTTGGCCAGGTAACCGGTGGCAAACGCCACTTGCCGGCGGGCGTCGGCGCCGGACAGCGCGCCACCCAGCTGGCCTTCGCGCAACAGCCAGGGGCGGCTGGGGCTGTAGTCAAACGCTTGCGCCAGCACCAGCGGGCCATGGCGGGCCAGCATGCCCAGCCGGGTGTCGCCTTCGGCATCGCCCGGGTTGGGCAACACAATATCGAGCGCCACGCCGCGTGCGGAATAGGTGGTTAACAAGGTTTCCACCAAATCGGCGAGGCGGGCGCGTGGCCATGGCCATGGCCCCAGTTCGGCCATGCTGGCTTCATCGACGTCCACCACCAGGATGCGCGGCTCCGGCGCATCGCTGCGCTGCCATTGTATATAGTGGTCGCGCAGCCATTCATCGGCCAGCATTGACGCGCCCGGCACCACCAGCCATTGGGTCCACAGCGCCAGGCCCAGCGCCGCCACTGCGATGGCGCCCCGGACAGCGGCGGGCGGCAAGGCAGGTAAGCGATTGGCCAGGAATGCGAGCGCTTGCTTCAAGGTGGAATTAAATTAAAGAAATGCAAATGATCTGACAGTATAGCTGGTTGCCTGACGGCAGGCACCCTTTGCTACAAAGTGTAACGACCTCGGCGGAGGTAAATGTTTTCGGTGAGAATGTGATAGCTATCACGGAGTTTGTCTGTCACTTAACGGACAATTGCCGCAAAAGGGGAAGACCATGTTACGTCACATCTACGCTGCAGCCGCCATGTCGCTGGCCGCGCTTGCCATGAACATTGCTCATGCCGCGGAAGCGGGCAGGATCATTTATGTTGCCGGTTCGGCGCAGGTTTCCGACCGCGCCGCCATCCTGAACGCGCCCGTGCAGGAAGGCGACATGCTGGTCACCGGCAAGGACGGGTTTATCTATATCCAGACAGCCGACAATGGCCTGTTCATTTTGCGGCCGTCCACCAAGGCCCGCATCGCCACCTACTATATAGATAAGAAGAATCCCGCCAATACCCGTGTCAAACTGGAATTGTTGAGCGGCGTGGCGCGCAGCCAGTCGGGGGAGGCCGTCAAAATGGCGCGCCAGAATTTCCGCTTCAATACGCCGGTGGCTGCCATCGGCGTGCGCGGAACGGATTTCGTGGTGGCGGCCGACCAGGAAAGCACGCGTGTGACGGTGTTGTCCGGTGGTGTCACGCTGAGCGGCTTTGATGGCGCCTGCCGTCCGGATGGCGCCGGTCCTTGCGAAGGTTCGGCGGCACGTGAACTGTTTGCTAACCAAAAAGGTATGCTGCTGCAATACCGCCGTGGCCAGGCTACGCCACAGTTGTTGCCGGAAGCGAACAATCCAACGCCGGATGCCATCGCACCACCCCGCCCGGATGAGCCTGCCAAGCAGGGTGGTTCCACCTCGACCTTGCCGGCACAGCCCAGCCTGGATGCGCAAAAGACTGCGGATTTACAACAGAAGGCGGCTGCCAACCTGAACCCCGGGGGGAAAGGGACGGACACGCCAGACGAACCGATTGTGACGGTGCCGCCGGTGACGGAAGTGCAACCCAAGCCAGACCCAGTGCTGCCGGTGGATCCGCCTAAGCCTGTCAGCGCCATTGTGTGGGGGCGTTGGGCATCGCTGGCCGGACAGACGGTGACGGTGAATGTCGCCAACGAACTGGCGAAAAATAGCGAACTGGTCCAGCGCGGCCGGGATTATGCGCTGATGCGGACCGCAGGTGAGAATTATGTGGTGCCGGAGCGCGGCGAGGTGGCGTTTACGCTGGCGGGAGGTGAGGGAACCATCCGCAATTCCGATCCTGCAATACAGACGGTGATCGCCAAAGTGGAAAACGGAACGCTGCAGTTTAATTTTGACAACCGGACTTATGCGTCGAATTTCGATCTGGTCAGCCCGAGCGACCGCTTCCGCATGCAATCAACCGGCACCGTGCTCAGTGACGGACGTTTTGCCGGAGATGCGATCTGGGTCGCACCGAACAACATGCTGGTCACGGGTGTGCTCAGCAATGCCAATGGCGGCAGCGCGGCCTATATGTTCGATGCCAGCCTTGGGGGTGGGCGCACCGTGAATGGCATTACCTACTGGAATCGCCTAGCGGGCGCAGCCAGATAAACTTGCTGTGTTATAAACGGCCCGGATGGTTTTCTCATCCGGGCCGTTTTCATTTGGCGGATGGTTTTGTAAAGATGGCTGTAAATGAAAAGATGGCGGCAAGATAAGGGAAATTGGCCGCAAATTTTCTTTTGGTCAACGCCGCGCCTCATCCTTGCATCTCAAGCTATCTTCCAAGATAATGACCCGCCGTTTAAATTGTTGGTGAAATATTTACTATCAAACAGAGGAAAGTGAACATTTTTGTGATGGCTGTCACATCGAGCGGCGTGTTCCTCTGCGATTATTCGGTACGTTAGATTGCAGCGGCCGCCGTTGTGTTCTGCAAATAACCTTATTCAACATCCCTTAGGAGTTAGTTAGAATGGCTACTACTGCGTACAACGCACAAATTCAAGCACTGTATGTTGCTTACTACAACCGTCCGGCGGACCCAATTGGCCTGCAATATTGGAACGGCGTCATCGAAGCCGCTGTCGCCAAAGGCGTAAGCGTTGCAGTTATCGTTGACGAAATCGCTAAAACCGGCTTCGGTGGCGCGGCTTCCCTGGAATACCGTCAGAACTACCAGGATGCAACGGGTAAAGAGCTGGCTCCAGAAGTCATCATCAACAAGATCTACCTGAACCTGTTCGGTCACAACGCTGACTCCGGCGGTCTGCTGTACTGGGCAAACGTGCTGCTGAACAAGCAAGCAACCCTGGCTGACATCGTTAAGGTGATCGCTGCCGGCGCCCGCACCACCGACCTGGACGCCTACAACGCCAAAGTGAGCGCCGCTGGCGAGTTCACCAACAAGATTCTGCTGACCGAAGGCGGCATCCTGGCCTACTCCGGTTCCGCAGCCCTGGCAGTGGCCAAGGCCTACCTGGCTAGTGTTACCAGCGAAGCGACCGCGGCTACCGCAATCGCTAACCTGAACAACACCTACGCTGAACTGCAAGGTCCGGACGTGAAAGCATCGGCTGCCGCTCAAGCCGCTGTTGCCACCGCCAACACTGAAGCAACCACTAAAGTTGCCGCCGCCGCTACCGCTGCTGCCGCTGTTGCAACCGCAGAAACCGCTCTGGCTGCTGCGAACACCCTGGCCGCCAAGACCGATGCAACCCAACTGGCTGCCGATGCTGATACGGCTATCGCCGCCGCTACCGCTGCCAACACCGCGAAAACCGAAGCTGCTGCAGCCGTTACCACTGCAACCGCTGAGCGCGATGCTGCTGCCAAAGCCAACGACGAAGCTGCTTACAACGCCGCTGTAACCAAGCTGGCCGCCGCTAACGCCAAACTGGCCTTCACCACCGCTGCCGCTGATGCCGCCGTTGCTGCAGAAACCGCTGCTAAAGCTGCTGCTGCTGCCGCTGCTACGGACGACACCGCTGCTGCGACCGCCGCAACCAACCTGACCAAGGCTGTTGCTGACGCTGCTGTCGCTGCCAACGCTGCCACCGCTGCCGCTACCGCTGCTAAGACCGCTGCTGACGCATTCACCGCTGCTGCCGCCAAGACCGCTTCGACCGCTGACGACGCTGCTGCTGTTACCGCTGCTGCTGCTGCAACCACCGCTGTTGCTAAAGCTGCTGACGCACAAGGCACCGTTACCGTGATCAACAGCGTTGCTTCTTACGCTGCTGCTGCTGCTGCTGCTGCCACCGCTGCAACTGCCGCTACCGATGCTCACGCTGCTGCCGCTGCGAAAATTGCTGCAACCACCTCGATCGCAACCGCTAACGACGCTATCGCTGCTGCTGCTGCGGAAGTGACCGCTGCCGCTGCTGCGAAAACCGCTGCTGATGCCGCTCTGGTCGTTGCTACCGCATACGACGCTGCCGCCAAAGCAACCGCCGTCACGACCGACGACAAAGCTGCCGCTGACGCACTGGTTGCTGCTACCGCCGCCGTTACCGCCGCTGGTACCGCAGTGTCTGCAGCCAACGCCGCTAAAGCAGCTGCTGACCTGCTGCCAGCTAACTTCGTTGCCAAGACCATCACCCTGACCGCTGGTCCTGACACCGGCGCCGCGTTCGTGGGCTCTGCAGGTGAAGACACCATCATCGGCAACACCTCCACCAACACGATGGGCCTGACCTCGCTGGACATCGTCGATGGCGGCGCTGGCAACGACACGCTGAACATCACGCTCACCGGCGCAATCGATACGACCACCGCAGTGAACACTGTTGTGAAGAACATCGAAACCGCAAACCTGGTAAGCGCTGCTACCGTAACCACCAACACCACCGACTGGACCGGCCTGACCACCCTGTCGGCTAACGGCGTTGGCGCGCTGTCCGTGACTGCTGCTACCACCACCAACGTGGTTGCTACCACCGGCACCATCGCTACTGGTACCGTTGCTGTGCAAGGCGGTAAAGACGTGACCCTGGCAGTTGGCGGCGTGACCGGCACTGCTACCGTGAACGTGGGCACCGTAACTGCGGCTAAAGGCGCAGTTGTTGTGACCGTGAGCGAGAAATCCGACGCAACCACCAGCACCGCTGCTGCCATCAACGTGACCGGCGGTACGTCGGTAAACGTGACGGCAAACCTGGCTGGCGCAGTGAACAACCTGATCACCGGTGGCATTATCACCGTGAACGGCTCCGCTGACACCAAGTCGGTTTCCGTAACCCAGACCGCCGCAGTGGCTGCTGCTGCCGCTGTTTCGGGCGTGGCTAACGGTCAAGTTGTGATCGCTGATGCAAACTCGGCAAGCACCACCAAAGCCGGTACCATCGCTTCGGCAACCATCAGCAGCTTCGGCGCCGCATCGTCCGTGAACTCGGGCGCGCTGACCTCGCTGACCCTGTCTGGCACCGGTGCTGACCTGACCGTGACCGCTGGCGCGCTGACCACCCCGGTTGTTACCTCGCTGGACCTGAACGTTGCTGGCCTGACCACCACCGGCGCAGTGACCGTGGACACCGACTACAAGACTCTGAACCTGAAGTCGTCCACCACCGCGTCGACCATTGCTTCCCTGTCCGCCGCAGGCGCGACCAAGGTGAACATCAGCGGTGACGCAGCTGTGAAACTGACCGCTCAAACCCTGACCGCAGCGACCGACATCGTTGTCACCAACACCGCTGGCGTGACCCTGGGCACCGTGCTGGGTAATGCAGTGACCTTCACCGGTGGTGCAGGTGCTGACTCGATCCTGGTTGGCGCAACCACCAAAACCATCGCTCTGGGCGCTGGCGACGACCTGGTTGAAGTGGGCGTGTCGGCTCTGGGCACCGGCGGCAAACTGGATGGCGGCGCTGGTACGGCTGACACCCTGTTCTTCACGAACGCAGCTGACGCTGAAACCGCATCCGCTACCACCACCTTCGGCGCCGCTATCACCGGCTTCGAAAAAGTGCGTATCGGCCAAGTGGCAACCGCTCAGACCGACACCATCAATCTGGCTAACCTGGGCAACGCCAACTACGTTGTTTCGGCTGGCGCAGCTGGCACCGGTAACCTGGTTCTGAACGGCTTCACCACTGGCGGCACCCTGGAAGCAACCGCTGCCCTGGTAACCACCACCGTTGGCGTATCCGGCGCAACCACCGGCTCCAGCGATGTATTCAACATCAAACTGACCGGCGCAGCTGCTGTTGCTGGCGGCACCATCACCGTGTCCGACGTTGAAACCATCAACCTGCTGTCCGACGACACCGCAACCACCCCAACCGGCATCGCTCACACCGCGACCATCACCGCTGACAAAGCAACCAAACTGGTTGTTTCGGGCGATGCTGGCGCGACCGTGACCCTGACCGGCAGCACCGTTCTGAACAACATCAACACCTCGGCTGTAACCAAAGGTGCTGTGTCCGTGACGACCGCTGCTGACGTGGCTACCACCTTCGTGGGCGGCGCAACGGCTACCACCGTGAACCTGTCCAGCGTGACGACCGCTACCAACGCCAACAGCATCACCACCGGCGCTGGCAACGACACCATCACCGGCGGTGCTGGTGTTGACACCATCGTGACCGGTGCTGGCAACAACACCGTGAACGCAGGTGCAGGCGCTGACGTCATCACCGGCGGTGCTGGCAACGACACCATCAACGGCGGTGCAGGTGCTGACACCATCGTTGGCGGCGCTGGCGACGACATCATCACCGGCGGTACCGGTGCTGACGTTATCACCCTGTCGGGCAAAACCTCGAAAGTGGTTGTGGCAGCTCTCGACTCCGGCTCCAACAACGCAACCGTAACCCAGACTTCGGTGATCACCACCAACCTGGATATCGTTAAAGGTGCTGTTGCTGGCGACATGATCGACCTGTCCGGCATCGCTGCCGTGGCTGGTGCAGCTACCGCAACGATCGGCAGCTCGACCTTCCAAGGTACGAACAACGCCATCGTGATCACCTACGGTACGTACGACGCCGCAGCTGGTACCTTCACGTTCGCTGCCAACGGCGCCGATTCGATCGTTACCTACGATACCGACGCTGCGGGCACCACCGCGTTTGAAAGCATTGTGCTGGTTGGTCACCACGTTGCTTCGGGCTCGACCGTTGCAACCGGCATCATCACCCTGGGTTAATTCCCAAGTTAATGGATAGCGGCTCGCCGCTATCCTTAGCACAAAAAAAAACCGGACGGTTCGCCGTCCGGTTTTTTTTTGTGCGCGAGCGAAGTGAAGCAACCAACTCCGTGTGGCGCCTGAGACGTAAATGCATTCCAAGCGCCATGATGTTGCGTTAGAATCCGATAGGATTTCTTTTTATGCAACTTTGGAGGGAGCATGAGCTGGACCAGTGGTTATGTATCGGATATTGAATACACGGCAGGTTTTTATCCGGAGCAAAGTCCGGCGCTGCTGAATTTTGTCGCTCTGTTGAACGGTTTTGAGCCAGTTCCGCTGGACAAGCCGTACACGTATTTCGAGCTCGGGTTTGGCCGTGGCGAAACAGTCAACCTGCTGGCCGCGGCCAACCCCCATGGCCGTTTCTATGCGGCCGATTTTAATCCGGCCCACGTGGCCGGCGCGCAGGCGCTGGCCGACAGCGCCGGCCTGACCAACCTGATCCTGCTGGAAAACAGCTTTGCCGACCTGGCGGCGGGCACGGTCGATTTGCCGCAGTTCGACTACGTCACACTGCACGGCATTTACACCTGGGTGACGGCGGAAAACCGGCGCTGCATCGTGGATTTCATTGGGCGCTACCTGAAGCCGGGCGGCACGGTCTATATCAGTTACAACGCCTTGCCGGGCTGGACCTCGAGCTTGCCGCTGCAGCGGCTGCTGGTGGAATTTGGCGACGCCTTCCCCAACCGCAGCGATGTGCAGATCGGCCAAGCCACGGAATTCGTGCAAAAGCTGGCGGCCAGCGGAGCGGCATATTTCAGCGGCGGCGGCGCCATGCTGCAAACCCGCGTGGATGGCTTGCAAAAATACAGCCGTAGCTACCTGGTGCATGAATACATGCACAAGCACTGGCAACCGATGTTCCATGCCGACGTGGCACGTGACCTGGCGGAAGCCAAGCTCGACTTCATCGGTTCGGCCGACTTGCCGGAAGCCTATCCGAAGCTGTATCTGAACGACGAACAGCAGCGCATGGTGGCCACGTTTGCCGATCCCGCCATGCAGGAAACCATCAAGGATTACTGCAAAAACACCAGCTTCCGCAAAGACGTGTATGCCCGCGGCGCACGCCGCCTGGAACCGCTGCGCCGGCTGGAGTTGCTGCGCCGCGTCGGCGTGGCGCTGGTGGTGCCGCGCGACGACCTGGAGCTGAAAATGAAGCTCGGCATCGGCGAGGTCTCCGCCAAGGCGGAATTGTGCCTGCCGGTGGCCGATGCGCTGGCGCGCCGTCCCCACACGCTGGGGGAGCTGGCCGAATTACCTGCGTTGCAAGGGCGCAGTTTCGAAGATGTGGCGCAACTGGCTGCGCTGCTGGTGGCCTCCAGGCAGGCGGTGCTGTGCAACCCCGGGTGTCAGGAAGCCCCGGGTTCGGCCGCGAAGGCAATGAACGTGGCGGTGGCGGAAAAAAGCCGCTACGGCGATGACTTCCGTACGCTGTGTTCAGCCGTGTCCGGCGGAGCGTTGCCGGCGCCGTTCATTGCGCGGCTGGTCTATTGGCTGCTGGCTTCCCAGGGTGTCGAGGCCGATGTCCATGCGTTGACCAGGGCGGCGTGGCCGCTGATGCAGGCGCAGGGACGGCATATGGTGAAAGAGGGTGTCCGCCTGGAAGACGAGAATGACAACCTGGCGGAACTGGCATCGCATATCGGCAAAGTGCTGCAACAGCAGTTGCCGGTCTGGCGCAAGCTCAATATGCTGTAAGATGCGGCGCGGGCCCGGGAATCCTGGCCCGTTACTTTTTGATACAACATATCCTCCTGCCTCTATTCAATAAAATGTGATGCACATCACATTTTCTGCCGCTTTTCGGCGATAATGTCACGTCTCTGAATTTTTAATGGGTGCGCTCGCGCGCCCTCCGGTCGCATGAGCATCGCCATCACCGTGGCGCGCAGCTGCTTATTCATGCGTCTTCCGCTGTATCAGGCAGGCCTAACACATGAAAAAATTACTCAATCCCAAAAACGAAATCGAGCAGGTGCTGCTGCGGTTCAAGAGCACGTTCTATACAGTGGGTTTCTTCAGCGCGATCATCAACATGCTGATGCTGGCGCCATCGCTGTACATGCTGCAAGTGTATGACCGCGTGTTGCAGAGCCAGAATGAAATCACGCTGCTGATGCTGACCATGCTGATCCTGGGCGCGTTCCTGTTCATGGGCGCGCTGGAACTGATCCGCAGTTTCGTGCTGGTGCGCGTGGGCGCCAAGTTCGACATGGAATTGAACCGCCGCGTGTACACGGCGGCATTTGAACAAAACTTGAAATCGGCGGGTGGCAATGCCGGCCAGGCGCTGAGCGATTTGACCAGCCTGCGCCAGTTCTTGACCGGCAACGCGCTGTTTGCCTTGTTCGATGCGCCATGGTTCCCGTTCTACCTGCTGGTGATCTTCCTGTTCGAACCAACCCTGGGATGGTTTGCGCTGGTCAGTACGGCCATTCTCATCGTGCTGGCGTACGTGAACGACAAGGTGTCGCGCAAGCCGCTGGGCGAAGCCAATTCGATGGCGATCCAGGCGGGCAACCTGGCCACCAACAACTTGCGCAATGCGGAAGTCATCGAATCGATGGGCATGCTGCCCAACCTGATGAAGCGCTGGTTCGTCATGCACGGCAAATTCCTGCACCTGCAGGCGGAAGCCAGCGAAAAAGCCGGCCTGGTGGGCGCGGTGACCAAGTTCGTGCAAGTGTCGGTGCAATCGCTGGTGCTGGGCCTGGGCGCGTTGCTGGTGCTGGACCATAAGATTACGCCGGGGATGATGATTGCCGCCTCGATCTTGCTGGGCAAGGCCATGGGGCCCGTGCAGCAATTGATCGGCGTGTGGAAAAGCTTTGCCAGCACGCGCAGCTCGTATGAGCGCCTGAGCTTGCTGTTGGAAGCCAATCCAGCGCGCGAGGAGGGCATGGCGCTGCCGAAACCGGTCGGCAAGCTGTCGGTGGAAAGCGTGATTGCCGCGCCGCCTGGCGCCAAGGCCGCGCTGCTGAAGAACGTGACGTTTGCCATCAACCCGGGCGACGTGCTGGGCATTATCGGCCCGAGCGGTTCCGGTAAATCGACCCTGGCGCGCTTGCTGGTCGGCGTGTGGCCGGCGCAGAGCGGCAAGGTGCGCCTCGATGGCGCCGATATCTATCACTGGAACAAGGCGGAACTGGGCCCGTCGATCGGCTACCTTCCACAGGACATCGAATTGTTTGGCGGCACCGTGGCGGAAAACATTGCCCGCTTCAGCGAGGTGGATCCGGAAAAAGTAGTACGCGCCGCACAGCGTGCCGGTGTGCACGAAATGATCCTGCGCATGCCCGACGGCTATGACCATAAGCTCGGTGATGGCGGCGCCGGCTTGTCCGGCGGCCAGCGCCAGCGCCTCGGCCTGGCCCGCGCCATGTATGACGATCCGGCCCTGATCGTGCTCGATGAACCGAATTCAAACCTGGACGATGTCGGCGAGCAGGCGCTGCTGCGCGCCGTGGCGGACTTGCGTCAGCAGGGCAAAACCATCGTGCTGATCACGCACCGCACGGCCGCCATCGGCGCGACCAACAAATTGCTGTTGATGCGTGAAGGCATGGCGGAAATGTTTGGCCCGACGGAACAGGTGCTGCAGGCTTTGCAACAGCAGAATCAGCAAGCGCAGCAGCAAGCGCTGGCGCAGCAGCAAGCCGCGCAACAACAGGCACAGCAACAGGCACAGCAACAGGCACAGCAACTGGCCATGCAGCAACAAGCCCAGACGCAAGCCCAGGCCCAAGCGCAGGCTCAAGCCCAGGCCCAGGCACAACAAGAACAGGCGCAAGCCCAGGCGGCGGCCGCCAAAGCTGCTGCCGCCGCCGCGCAGGATGGCAAAGCCACCACGGAACAGGAGTAAGCAATGAAATTGATTGATACCAAGGCGCTGGCCACCGACGTGGTGGCGCGCGACGTGACGCCGGCGACCGTGCATACGGACGCCAGCGCTTACAGCCGCCTGGGCTGGCTGATCGTGCTGTTTGGCGTGATCGGCTTCCTGGTATGGGCGTTCCTGGCGCCGCTGGACAAGGGGGTGCCGATGACGGGCGAAGTGGCCAAGGAAGGCAACCGTAAAGCCGTGCAGCATTTGACCGGCGGCGTGGTGCAGGACATCCTGGTCAAGGAAGGTGAAATCGTCAAAAAGGGCCAGGTGCTGGTGCGCATGAACAATGTGCAGGCGAACGCGCAATCGGAAATGACGAAAGTGCAGCTGTTCACCAACCGCGCGGCCGAGGCGCGCCTGATCGCGGAGCGTGATGGCAAAAGCGAACCGGCCTTCCCGAGCGACTTGACGCAGTTCAAGGATGACCCGCGCGTGGCGGAAAACATTGCGCTGCAAAACCAGCTGTTCATGTCGCGCCAGTCTTCGTTGAAAAATGAAGTGGGCGCTATCGAAGAAAATATTTCGGGCATGAAGCTGCAACTGGACGGCGTATTGTTGTCGCGTGACAGCAAAAAGGAACAACTGGTCATCTTGAAAGAACAGGTGGACAACCTGCGCGAGCTGGCGCGCGATGGCTATGTGGCGCGTTCCCGCCTGCTCGATGTTGAACGTACCTACGTGCAGACCAAAGGCGCGCTGGCGGAAGAGGTAGGGTCCATTGGCCGCATCCAGCGTCAGATTTCCGAACTGACCCTGCGCCGCGCCCAGCGTCTGCAGGACTACCAGAAGGAAGTGCGCACCCAGCTGGCCGACGTGCAGAAGGAATCCGAGGCGCTGTCCAACCGCTTCGTGGCGGAAGATTACAACCTCAAGCACACCGATGTGACGGCGCCGGTGGACGGCACCGTGATTGGCATGGCTGTCTTCACCAAGGGCGGCGTGGTGGCGCCGGGCTTCAAGATGATGGACATCGTGCCGGTGGACGATGCGCTGGTGGTGGAAGGCCGGCTGCCGGTCAACCTGATCGACAAAGTCCATGCCGGCATGCCGGTAGAGGTCATCTTCTCCGCGTTTAACACCCACACGACGCCGCATATTCCCGGCAAGGTGACCAAAGTGTCGGCCGACCGCCTGATGGACGAGCGCACGGGCCAGCCTTACTATACCGTGGTGGCCAGCGTATCGCCTGAAGGGGTGAAGACCATGCAGCGTCTCAAGCTGGAAGTGCGCCCGGGTATGCCGGCGGAATTGTTCGTGAAGATGGGTGAGCGCACGATGATGAACTACTTGTTGAAGCCGCTGCTCGACCGTGCCAAAACTTCGATGACGGAGGAATAATATAGTGAGTTTTCTGCGATCCAAACGCGGCCCGATGGCCGCTGCACTGGGCGCCGCTTTCCTGTTGCCTGGCGCCGGTGCATCGGCCATGGGCCTGATGCAGGCGTACGAAGCGGCACTGAAAAACGATCCCGCCTACCGCTCAGCGTTCTACGCCTCGGAAAGCGGCAAGGAAAACAAGATCATCGCGCGCGCCGGACTGTTGCCCAACCTGTCGGCCAGCGTCGGCGGCGGCAAGAATCAAAGTGACATCATCCAGGGCAGCCAGCCGTCGCGCCAGCAGGATTACAACAGCAAGTCGCGCGTGGTCCAATTGCGCCAGACCGTGGTGAACTTCGATGCGCTGGCGCGCTACAAGCAAGGCGTGCTGCAGGAACAGGCCGCGGAATCGTCGCTGCTGAGCGAAACGCAGCAAGTCGGGCTGCGCGTGGTGGGCGCCTATGTCGAAGCGCTGTTCCGCCTGGACCAGCTGGCCGTGGCCAAAAGCGAGCGTGACACCTATATCGAACGCATGAAGGTCAACGACCGCATGTATGCGAAAGGCGAGGGCACCCGCACCGACATGCTGGAAACCCGCGCCCGCCTCGATGTGGCGGAAGCCGCCGTGCTGGATGCGCAAGACCAGATGAACGCGGCCCGCACCACGCTGGAAGGTATCGTCGGCGGCCCGGTGGGTGAATTGGACCGGCTGGCGCCACAGTTCCGCAGCCGTCCGATGGAAACGAAAAGCTTTGACGAATGGAAGCGTGTCGCGCTCGACAACAACCACGAAGTCCGTACGCGCCGCATCAATGTCGATATCAGCCAGCAGGAAGTCAACAAACAGCGCGCCGGCCATTATCCGCGCCTGGATGTGACGGCAACGTATTCCAGGAGCCTGTCGGAATCCGTGAATACGATTAATACGGATTACACCACGCGTGCCGTGGGCTTCCAGCTGAGCATTCCGCTGTATGCCGGCGGCTCCGTGAATGCGGCAACGCGCCAGGCGGTGGCGGGGCGCGAGAAGGCGAAGGCGGATTTGCAATCGGAAGTCGACCGCGCCATGGTGGAATTGCGCAAGGATTACGACCAGCTGGCCAGCGCCGTGCCCCGTATCGATGCGCTGTCCAAGGCGGTCGATTCCGGCAAGCTGCTGGTCACCGCGACCGAGCAAAGTATCAAAGGCGGTGTACGTATCAACCTGGACTTGCTCGATGCCCAGCGCCAGCTCAGTATCACCGAGCGCGACCTGGCCCAGGCACGCTATACCTACATCCTGGCTTACCTGAAGCTGCGCGCGGCGTCAGGCCAGCTGGCGGGGTCCGATATCCGCGAAATGGCGGCATATTTCCGTTAATGATGGACGACGAAGAAGAAGTCACGGTCGATGGCGTCGCCTACAAGGTGGCGTCTTTGAATGACGAGGCGCGGACGCAGGTGAACAACCTCAAATTTGTCGAGGCGGAGCTGACTGCGCTCCATGCGCGCGTGGCGGTGTATACCACCGCGCGGATCGCCTATGAAAATGCGCTGCGCCAGGCCCTGCCCCGTTCGATCCAATGAAATCGCTGAACCTGCCCTATAACGCCCGTATCGACCAGTTGCGCTGGCTGGCGGCGACCCTGGTGTTCCTGTTCCACTATTACCTGGAATACCGTGGACAGGGTGGTGCGCCATTGCTGTCCAACTGGTTCGGCCTGGTAACGGAAGGGCATACCGGCGTGGGCCTGTTTTTTGCGCTGTCCGGCTTCCTGTTCATGCAGATCGCCATGCACCAGCGTGAAATTCATTACCGCGATTTCATGCGCAACCGCTGCCTGCGCATCCTGCCGCTGTTCCTCACCATTTTCATGCTGGCCACGGCCATCGGACGCGATAAATTCGCGCCGCAGGATTTGCTGTATCTGCTGAGCACCAACCTGGGCCTGGCGCCCACCTCGTACACCCCGGTGACGGGCGCCGCCTGGAGCATCTCGGTTGAATTCACGTTTTACCTGGTCTTCCCGTTCCTGGCCCGCTTTACGCTGGAGCGCGGCGCGCGCTACCTGCTGCAATTGCTGGTGCTGATGGTGTTCTTCAAGCTGGCCGCGTACACCGTCAACCCCAAGAGTACGCTGATGTATTTCAGTACGCTGGTGGGACGTTTCGACCAGTTCCTGATCGGCATGCTGGCCGCGCTGCTGGCGCATCGCTATGCCGCCACGCTGCGGCGCCACGCGGGCGTGCTGACCTTGCTGGCGGTGCTGCTGGTGATTTTCAACAGCGCGCTGCAAAGCAAGATGGCCAAATTCGATCCCGCGACCCATGCGCCGTTCTGGATCTGGTGGTCGATGCTGGAAGCGGCCGGCTGGAGCTGCCTGATCGTTGCGTGGACGTCTGCTTCCATGCGCCTGCCCGGCTGGCTGGAAAAGACGCTGGACCATGGCGGCAAGATCAGTTTTTCGTTCTATCTGCTGCACATGGCGATGATCCATTTGCTGGCCGTGTCGTTTGGCTTGCCCGCCGTGACGGGTAACAAGGCGATCGATGCGCTGGTGCTGCTGCCGCTGGTATATGGTGCGACCTGGGCGGTTTCCGCGCTGTGCTACAGCGCCATCGAAGAACCATTCCTGCGCATGCGCCGTGGCTATGGCAGCCATGCCGTGCTGGCGGAGGGGCCCGAGGTGGCGGGCGCCGCGCGCAAGCACGGATGAAAAAAAACCAGCGTTCATCACGCTGGTTTTTTCTTCAGGGGTAATGCGCGCTCAGTGCTGCTTGCCGGCGCAATGCGGGCAGGACACGCCATACACGTATTCCGGCGCCAGTTGCTGGCGCGGCGTGACGACGGCGCGGCACGCGAAGCACTGCACGGTTTCAGTCGGCTCCAGTTTCGGGTTCAGCGCGGTGCGGTAGTCAAACACGAAGCAGTCGCCCGTGTAGTGGTCGCCGCCGACTTCTTCGAAGTATTTCAGGATGCCGCCTTCCAGCTGGTAGACATTGTCGTAGCCGATATTCTGCATGTGGATCGCCGCCTTTTCACAGCGGATGCCGCCGGTGCAGAAGGTCACCACGGTCTTGCCGTCAAAGTCGGCCTTGTGGGAGGCGATCACGTCCGGGAATTCGGTGAATTTCTTGATGCGGTAATCGACCGTGTTGTCGAACGTGCCGACATCCACTTCAAAATCATTGCGGGTGTCGACCATCACCACCGGCTTGCCATTGTCGTCATGGCCCTGGTCCAGCCAGCGCTTTAACGTCTTCGCGTCCACGTCGGGCGCGCGCCCCAGCTCAGGCTTGATCAGCGGCATGCGCATGGTGATGATTTCTTTTTTGATTTTCACCAGCATGCGCTTGTGCGACTGTTCGGCCGACAGGCTTTCCTTCCATTCCAGGTCGGCCAGGCGCGCATCGCCGCGCACCCACGCCAGGTATTCGTCGATGTTGGCGCGGGTGCCGGACAGGAACATGTTGATGCCTTCCGGCGTCAGCAGGATGGTGCCTTTCAGGCCCAGGCGCGCCACGATGTCCTGGTATTGCAGGCGCAATTCTTCCAGGTTGTCGAGCGTGATGAACTTGTAGGCGGCGATATTGACGTAAACGGCCGGCGCTGCGCCTGGTGCCACGGGCGCATGATTGGTGGTTGCGTGCATTGCGTTGGGATGAGTAAAAAACCGAATCCGATATTATATGCGCTTCGCATGTCCTTTGCCGTGTCCTTGCCTAAAAAAAAGGCAAGGCGATGCCGGGCAGTCAAGCTTGAGTGTCTTGCAACAGCGCGGGCGGCAACGCCAGGAAGGCGGCCAGTTCGGCCGGCGTGCCCAGTACGTGCACCGCATCGGGCGGCAAGTCGCTGAGGCAGACTTTGCCCCCGTCGCGCAGCAACTGTTTGTATAGCGGGGCGATATAGCGCTCGCCCCGCACCAGCGTGGCGGGATCGGCGAAGAAACGCCGATAGGCGTCGGCATAGGCGGCGGCGCTGGCAAACCAGTACAAGCCGACCGAGGCATGGGCGGAAATGCGCTGCTTTTCCGCCAGGTCCACGGCCCAGCCGTCGTCGCCCAGCTGGACGAAGCTCCAATGGTCGCCCGGCGCCTGGAAACAGGGCACCCAGCCGTCCGCGCCGGGACGTATCTGCGCGGGGCGCAGCGCGTCCGGGCGCACGTGGGTATCGATGTTGTACACCAGCAGCGGCGCGTCAGGACGCCACAAATGGCGCGACAGGTAAGCGCTGGTGGCCTGGCCATCCGTCAGCGTATCGAGTTCCAGCACATGCGCGTCGTCGATGCCCAGCTGCGCGCAGCGCGCCAGGACGTAATCGCGTGAACCGTTTTCTTTCAGGCAGACAAAAATCACGCGGCTGCCCGGCAGGAAGTGCCGCAGCGAACGCATCGACCAGTCGAACAGGCTGCGGCCGTGCGCCATGATTTCATATTTCGGTTCCTGGTAGCCGGCATCGCGGAAACGCGCGCCGCGGCCAGCCATGGTGATGACGATATTCATTCCGCTTGCCCCAGCATCCGGTGGATTTCTTCCTCCGACATGCGCAGGAATTCATCGGGCCGCACGGCGCGGTCATCGATATAAAAACCCTTCTGGCGCGGCCAGGGCTTGCCGAACAACAGTTCGTCGTAGGGCACGTCCCATTTGGCCAGCCAGTCCAGCAGGACCGGGGCGGTATGCTTGTTGATCAGGCCCAGGTTCTGGCTGTGGGTGCGCATGTTGCGGGCGGTGAACAGGCAGATGGTATAGCCGCGCGCCTGGTATTCGCGCAGCCTGGCCAGCATTTCCGGGCGTGGCGCCAGGTCGGCGTAAGACTGCCCGGCGCTTTTGATGTCGCACAGCGTGCCGTCGATGTCGACGACCAGCATGCCTTCAGATTCGTTCAAATTCCACCTCGTCGAGTATGTGATGGGCCTTCAGCATGAAGGCGATGACCTTGTTCGGCACGTCGATGTGCAGCGCCAGCATCGACAGGAACAGCGATGCTTCGCCCAGCCGCACGATGGCGGGATCGACCTTCAGGGCGCGCAGATGGTGCAGGAACTGGTTTTTCAGGCGGCCATGATTGCTGTGCCGGATGTGCAGCAGTATCGCGTTGGCGTCGTCGAAGCCGACCGAATACTGGCCATTGTTGATGAAGTCATAGTCGCCCAGCACGCTGTGCGAAATCTTGCAGATGTCGTACAGCGGGTGGGTCCACAATTCCTCTTCGCCCAGCGCCCCCCTGGGATCGATCAGCTGCAGCAGGTGGCGGCTGGCGTCGTAGAGGATATTGGAAAAGCAGGGGTCGCCGTGGCCGATGGTCAGGTGGTCGCTGGCAAAGCCGTTTTCACGGCGCGCATACAGCCGCTGGAAACGCGCCAGCTGTTGCCGCACGTCGAGCGCCGGCGTGGCGCTGGCCGCCAGGGTGTTGATGCGCTGGCCTTCCGGCAGCGCCAGGAACTGTTCGACGCGCTGCTCGAGCTTGTCGATGAACAGGGCGCGCGCCATGGCGGCCGATTCGCCTTTGCCACAGGCGCGGCGCGGGCGCTGCGCGATAAAGAACAGCAGCCGGCCGATGAAGGCGTCGAAACCCTCTTCATCGAACGCGCCGTGCACCCATTGCAGCGCCGCGTCGGGCAGGTAGTAGCGCATCATCTTGTACGATGCGCGCCCGTCCTGTTCCTGGAAATCGAACGGCTGCACCAGCCATGGCTGCATGGATTGCGGTGCCAGTCCATAAAACGCAAACTCGGCGCGCATCTTGCGCGTATCGGTGGAACTCTTGGTGTAGTAGTACGCGTCCGCGCTGACCTGGTTGAAGTGGCGCGCGGCGGTGGAGCCGGCGGTGAACGACAGCAGGTCGCGGATGCGCGCCAGGTCCAGCGGCTGCACCGATTGCACGGTCTGGCTGTCGTGCCATGCCCGTTCCCAGGTATGCAACGGCGCCGCTTCGAATGCGGGCCAGTCGGCCACCAGCCGGTGCGCGTTGTGCAGGAACACCAGCAGCGGTTTATAGGGGCGGTCGGTAAAATCCTCTTCCGCATAGGGCAGCCGTTCGACCAGCTGGCGCAGGCGTTCCGGCTCCGTGAAGCCGGCGCGCGCGGCGATCACGCACACCGACGCTTCCGCGCCGCACGCTTCCAGCGTGGCGCGCAGCGCCGGCAAGTCTTCCGCGCTGCGCACGTGCACCAGGTGGCGCAGCGTCCATGGCGGCACGCTGGCGCGCAGGTGTTCGATCAGCGCGCGGCGCCGGAAAATGATGTCGCCATAACGGCGTGTACCGACAATGCCGCGCACCGCTTCGGCCGTGAGTTCACGGTCGTCGATTACCAGCAGCACATTGTGTTCCGGACCTGTCATCACGACCTCACAAATTTAAAACGCGCCGCCAGGCACAGCGCCGCCAGGAACAGCAGCGTCAGGGCCACCAGCGCGAGCGATTGCAGCAAGCCAAAGGAAGAGCCGCCGCCGGACAAGCCGGTCAGCAGGATATTGCCGAACACCGCGGCAATGTCGGCGCCGTGGCCGGCGGTCAGGTTGATGAACATCGTCAGCGCACCCAATTCCAGCAGCCAGATCAGCAGCGACAGCAGCAGCACGCCCGTCAGCCGCCCTTCGACGGAACGCTGGATATCGCGCTCCAGCTGGCGCAGCGCGTGGATCAGCTTCAATATCCGCAAGCCGTGCCGGCTGTGGCTGTTCAGCACCAGGTGGCGGTTCAAATAGACGAAGGTCTTGGCGACGGCGAACAGGGCCAGCAGGCTGAATAAACTGGCCAGCACGAAGAGCACGAACACGGTGCGCATGGCGGGCGGCACATCGGCCTTTAGCAGGTACAGGCCGAGAATGAAACAGGCAATCACGACGATGTCACCGAAGCGCTCGGCCAGCCACACGGCTGCCGCCTTGCGGCGGTAGCCGAACACGCGGAACAGCACGGCAAGGCGCAGCACTTCGCCGATCTTGAACGGTAAAAAACTGCTGGGAAAGGCGGTCAATGCGTGGGCGGCGCTGACGGCGAATGCCTTGTCGCGCTGGTCCAGCGTCAACAGCACCAGGCGCAGCATGCGCAGCAAATGTGACATGCCGTACAGCGCGGTGGCGCCCAGCAGCAGCGCCTTGTCCACGTTGTGCAGCAGCGCGGCCAGCGGCCCGGCATAGCGCCATCCCCAGCCCAGCACCAGTGCGCAGAGCAGGGCCAGGTAGGCGCCCATCATGCGGTTCATGATGTGACCGGGGCGTGCTGGTGCACGATCTCGCCCGTATAGGCGCCGAACCGGCGTGCGCGCATGTCTTCACGCAGGAAGGCGCCACGGCGGACAACGTAGCCGCCCAGCAGGCGCAGCACCTTGAAGGCCTGGCTGAACAGGCGCACGTTCGATACCTGGTCGTCTTCGCGCCAGCTGATCGGGAAAAAGCGCACCTTTTGGCCGGCGTGGTAGGCGCCCATCAGCATCATGTAGTTGAAGGTGAGGTCGTCCGGGAAGGTGTGGTAAAACGCGTTGCGGTAGGCCGCCATCGAATACACGTTCAGGCCGGACCCGAGGTCGTAGATGCGGTGCATGGCGGCGGCGGAAAACAGCAGGTTGTATACCCGGTTGCCGAACGTGCGCAGGCGCGAATAGCCTTGCAGGCGGCTGCCCGGCATGAAGCGCGCGCCCAGCAGGCAATCGACGTCCAGGTGCGCGCCGGCCTCCAGCTGCGGCAGCAAGTCGTGGATGTTGCCCTGGTCGTCGCCGTGCAGCACCACCACGTAATCGTATCCTTCCCGTGCGGCATAGGCCAGCGCCGCCTTGTGCGAGCCGCCCAGGCCATAGTTGTCGTCGTTGCGCCAAGCGATGAAGTTGCAGCCGGTCAGGCGCTGTTGCGCGCGGCCGATCGCCGCCTGCAAGGTCTGGTCCGGCGAGCGGTTGTCGACCACCATCACGGTATCGATCCACGCTTGCACGCGCTGGTCGAACTGGTCGATGACACGGACCACCTGGCGTTCGCAGCGGTAGGCGGGAATAAAAACGAGGATACGGGGCTTGCTCATCATTCAGGGCTTGCTCATCATGTGCTGGAGTGGTTATCGGTGGTGCGCCTGGCGCCATGTGGCCGCCCTGGCTTGCATGGCCTGGTGCAGTTCCGTTCCCCGGTATAGCCAGACCTGCGCCTGGGCCGCCGGGCAATCCTGCACTTGCGAAGGTGGCGGCAGTGCCTTGCCGACGGTCTCCGGCGTGTAGTGGAACTGGCCGCCGGCGGCGGGGACGCGCAAAATGGCGAAATTATACTGATATTCCGGGTAGTCCCCGGGGCGGGTTACGGGGCCGATGCTCGATACCCAGAAAAACGGTTCCAGCGTATTGTAGGTTGCAAAAATCGGATTATGGCGTGGCAGGTAGGCGCTGACGCCGCGCGCATACCAGTAATCGGCGGTGCCCGCCTGCAGCATAAAGCCATTGCGCTCGATTGCTTGCAGGCAGGCGGCGACGGCTTTTCCGGCGTCCTCCTTGCGCACTGGCTGCTGGCTGGCGCGCACGATGCCAAACGCCAGTCCCAGTGTCGCCAGCGGCAGCAACAGCATACCCGCCGGCGCGGCGCGCTGGCCGTAACGGCGGTCCGCCACCACGATGGCCAGCAACAGCGCCAGCGCGACCGGCAGCATGAAATAGCGGTAGCAATAGGGATCGACGAACGAGGCGGAAAAGATCGCCCCCAGCAAGGTCAGCGGCGTGCTGACGGCAAGGAAGGCGGCAATGCCGGTCACGCGCTCGCGCCGGCTGCAGGCGAGGTGCAGGCCGTGGCCATCGAGCCGGATGGCTTGCGCCAGCCGCGCCAGCAGGAAAATGCAGGCCAGCGCCACGCCGGCCGACAGCGCCTGCGTCAGGCGGTTGTCGCGCGCAAAGGCGGCCTGGGTCGCTTCCAGGAACAGTTTCAGTGCGTTGGCGATGGTGTCGGGCCGGCTGTGGGTATTGCCTTCCACCGGCAAATGGCGGATCAAGGCCTTGCCCAGTAATGCGGCCAGCAGGTGGGCGGACAGCAGCCAGCCGCCCAGCCGCAGCACCCGGCCGCGCAGTACCGGCTGCCCCTTCAGCGCCAGCCAGGCGCCGCCGGCCAGCACCAGCAGTGGCGCGCTGACGCTGAGCGCGTACAGGCCGGTCGACAGCGCCGCCATGGCGCCGATGCCGGACAGCGCCAGGCCGGTGCGCGGCGCGCCTGTTTCCAGGTAGCGCAGGCACAGCACCAGCGCCGGCAGGCCCAGCAACACGGTGGCAATGTGGTTGTTGGTGCTGTAAAAATACAGCCACATCTCCGAGCGGGCCGCCACCAGAGTAATGAACGCCAGCAGCAGGACGATGACCGTGCATGCCAGCCGGCTCAGTTGCGGGTGAAGTTGCCGGGCAAACCACAGGCACGTCCCCGCCAGCAGGACAGCCTGGGCCGCCGACACGGCAAAGATCCGGCTGGCGGCATCCGGCAGCAGCGGATAGGCGGCAAAATACAGCAGCATGTCCGGCGCGAACGAGGGCGCGCGGGGGAATTTCCAGTCGGCCCAATGGCCGCCGTGGGTGAACAGGTCGGATGCCAGCGCGTCCAGGAACAGGGCGTCGGATTGCAACGCGGTCTTGAAACGCAGCAGGGACACCGCCGCAGCCAGCACCAGCCAGGCCGCCGCCAGTTTGATTTTGTCGCTCTTCATGCGGGTATACGTGAAAAAAGTTGCAGCATTATAAATTAGCGCTTGTCCGGAACGGCTTTTCCGGGCAAATGGCTGGGCGAGGGCGGCAGGCGTTAAAATAGCGGACTATTTTGTTGAAGTTTTATCGAAGAGCGAGTCGCACATGAACATGGCAGTCGAGCAGGAAAACCGTATGGATGTCGTCGTGGCGCCCCCGCCAGGTCCGGACTTCGTCCACCTGCGGGTGCACTCGGAATATTCGATTGTCGATGGCCTGGTGCGGATCGACGATGTCGTCAAGGCGGCCGCCAAGGACAAGCAGGGCGCGCTGGCCATTACCGACCTGGCCAACCTGTTTTGCATGGTGCGCTTCTACAAGGCGGCGCGCGGCAAGGGCGTCAAGCCGCTGGTCGGGGTGGATGCCTGGATCACCAACGATGACAACCGCGACAAGCCACACCGCGTCATGCTGTATGCGAAAAACCGCATGGGCTATTTGCAGCTGTGCGAATTGCTGTCGGAAGCGTGGCTGAACAACACCTATAAAGGCCGCGCGGAAATCCGCACCGAGTGGCTGCGTGATTTGCCCAACAAAGAATACCCGCTGCTGCCGGGCGTGGACCCGCGCAACGCGCTGATCGTCCTGTCCGGTGCGCATTTCGGGGACATTGGCCAGGCCATCGAGAATGGCAATATCGAGCAGGCCGAAGCCCATGCGCGCAAATGGTCGGACATGTTCCCCGGCCATTTCTATATCGAGATCCAGCGCGCGGGCCAGGCCAACCAGGAAATGCAGGTGCGCCAGTCGGTGGCGCTGGCGGGCCGCCTGGGCTTGCCGGTGGTGGCCACGCACCCGGTGCAATTCATGTCGCGGGAAGAATACATCGCGCACGAAGCCCGCATCTGTATCGCAGAAGGCGAAATGATCGCCAACGCCAAGCGCGTGAAACGCTTCAATGAACAGATGCGCTTCCTGACCCAGGCGGAAATGCGCGAACTGTTCCACGACCTGCCGGGGGCGTTGCAAAACACGGTGGAAATCGCCAAGCGCTGCAATTTGACCCTGACCCTGGGCAAGCCGCAGTTGCCGAACTTCCCGACGCCGGGCATGACCATCGATGATTTCCTGTGGTCCGAGACGCAAAAGGGCCTGGAAGAGCGCTTGCTGCAACTGTTCCCCGACCCGGAAAAACGCGAGAAGGAACGGCCGCGCTATGAAGCACGGTTGAAGTTCGAGAACGAAACCATCATCAACATGAAGTTCCCGGGCTACTTCCTGATCGTTGCGGAGTTTATCCAGTGGGGCAAGAACAATGGCGTGCCGATCGGGCCGGGCCGGGGTTCCGGCGCGGGTTCGCTGGTGGCGTATGCCCTCAAAATTACCGACCTGGATCCGCTGAAATACAACTTGCTGTTCGAGCGTTTCCTGAACCCCGAGCGGGTTTCGATGCCCGACTTTGACATTGACTTTTGCCAGGAAAAGCGCGAGCTGGTGATCCAGCACGTGAAGGACCTGTATGGCCGCGAAGCGGTGTCGCAGATCGCCACCTTCGGCACCATGGCTGCGAAAGGCGCGATCCGCGACGTCGGCCGCGTGATGGACTTCGGCTACATGTTCTGCGACGGCGTGTCGAAACTGATTCCGTTCAAGCCGGGCAAGCCGGTCTCGATTGCCGATGCGATCGAAGAAGAACCGATGCTCAAGGAGCGCCAGGAAAACGAAGAGGAAGTGCGCCAGTTGCTGGACCTGGCGCAACAGGTGGAAGGCATCACCCGTAACATCGGCATGCACGCCGGCGGCGTGCTGATCGCCCCGGGCAAGCTGACCGACTTTTGCCCGCTCTACACCCAGTCCGGCGATACCGGCGTGGTGTCGCAGTACGACAAGGACGACGTCGAAGCCGTCGGCCTGGTGAAGTTCGACTTTTTGGGCCTGACCACGCTGACGATTCTCGACCGCGCGGTCACCTACATCAAGGACCTCGATCCCGCCATGAAGGACTTCGATCTGGCGGCGCTGCCGCTGACCGACCGTCCGTCATACGAATTGCTGACCAAGGCGAAAACCGTCGCCGTGTTCCAGCTGGAGTCGCGCGGCATGCAGGGCATGCTGAAAGACGCCCGTCCCGACCGCTTCGAAGACATTATCGCGCTGGTGGCGCTGTACCGTCCGGGCCCGATGGACCTGATCCCGGACTTCTGCAAGCGTAAGCACGGCGAGAAATTCGAGTATCCGGATCCGCGCACCGAATCCATTTTGTCGGAAACCTACGGCATCATGGTGTATCAGGAGCAGGTGATGCAGATGGCGCAGATCGTCGGCGGCTACTCGCTGGGCGGCGCGGACATGCTGCGCCGCGCGATGGGTAAAAAGAAAGCGGAAGAGATGGCGGAACACCGCGAAATCTTCCGTGCCGGCGCCGCCAAGGATGGCTTGACGACGCAAAAGGCCGACGAGATTTTCGACTTGATGGAAAAGTTCGCGGGCTACGGCTTTAACAAGTCGCACGCCGCCGCCTACGCCTTGCTGTCGTACCACACCGCGTACCTGAAGGCGCACCATCCTGCCGCGTTCATGGCGGCCAACATGTCGCTGGCCATGGACGATACGGAAAAGGTGAAAATCCTGGTCGAGGATTCGATCGAGATTTGCGGGCTGACCATCTTGCCGCCGGACGTCAACCAGTCGTCGTACCGCTTCCGTCCGGATGGCCCGCCGCCGTCCGTCACCGGCAAGAAAGTCACGCAAATCCGCTATGGCCTGGGCGGCGTCAAGGGCGCCGGCCAGAATGCGATCGAAGCGATCATCGCGGCGCGCGAATCGGGCGGCCCGTTTGTCAGCCTGTTCGACTTCTGCAAGCGCGTCGATAAAAAACAGATCAACCGCCGCACCATCGAAGCGCTGATCAAGAGCGGCGCGTTTGACTGCCTGAATATCGATCGCGCGATTTTGCTGGCGTCGGTCAGCTTCGCCATGGAATGCGCGGAACAGGAAGCCAAGGCCGCCAACCAGGTCAGCCTGTTTGGTGGCGATGATTCCGACCTGGTGGCGCCGCCGGAATACGTCAAGGCCACGCCGTTCACCGACCGCCAGAAACTGGCGGAAGAAAAGACGGCGCTCGGCTTTTACCTGTCCGGCCACATGTTTGATTCGTACGCGCCGGAAGCGCGCCGCTTTGCGCGCACCAAGCTGTCCGACCTGGAGCCGTCGCGCGAACCGCGCATGCTGTGCGGTGTCATCACGGGGATTCGTCCGCAGATGACCCAGCGTGGCAAGTTGTACATCATCACGCTGGACGACAAGAGCGCGGTGGTGGAAGTCACGGTGTACAGCGAAGTGTTCGATGAAAACAAGCGCATGTTCAAGGATGACGAATTCCTGGCCGTGGTCGGCAAGGTGTCGGAAGACCGCTTCTCCGGCGGCCTGCGCATTTCCGCGGAAAAGGTGTATGACATCATCACCGCGCGCAGCCAGTTCGGCCACCAGTTCGCCTGCTCGCTGCCAACCACGGTGACCTCAAGCAAATTGCGCGAAGTGCTGGAACCGTACCGCGACGCCAACGGCTTGCCGGTGGCGATGCGGGTGCAGCCGCAAGGTGTCGATTGTGTGTTGCAATTGGGGGATGACTGGCGGGTGGCGCCATCCGATGCGTTGAAGCTGTCATTGGAGCAAGTGCTGGGAGCGCGTGAAGTCGCGATCGAATATTAACGGCGAGTATTAATCTTCTGCGATTGACTTTGGCATGACTCAGGGAAATACTGAGGAGACCTTGACACTCCTCAGTGATTCCCGCCATGGCCACCGTTTCCCAAGTCACCAGCATCACCACTTCCAGCCAGACGCATATCGATGCGCTGCTCAGTACTTCCCCCAACTGGAATTACCTGACGCCGGGCACCAACACGGTCTATTACACCTTTTCGGTGGCCGGCAATAATGAAGTTGGCAATACCGACATCCTCGGAGCGCCGCTGGCATTCAGCAGCTCGCAGCAAACCGCCACCCGGGCGGCGATGGCGTACATTGCGCAACTGACGGGCATCACGTTCACGGAAACCACCAACACATCGCTGGCGCAGGTGCATTTTGCCAATGCCAATATCGACGGCGCCCAGGTGGCCGGCCTGTGCAGTTCCAGCTTCAGTTATTCGTATAACCAGAACAATGTTGTGACGGAATACGAGGCCAGTGCCTATGTCTATATGGACAACGTCGAGTGGGGCAGCGACAACGCGGACCTGACGGCGGGCGGGCAAGGCTATGAAACCCTGCTGCACGAACTGGGCCACATGCTGGGCCTGAAGCACCCGTTTGACGACAGCCCGAACTTGCCGACCGCCGTCGACACCACGAATTACACGCTGATGTCCTACACCCATGCCGGCGGTGACAAATCCGTGTTCCAGGAATATGACATCGCCGCCCTGAAGTGGCTGTATGGCGGCGATGGCCTGGCCGGTACGCTGGGCGTCAATTCCACCACCGGCGCGCGCTGGCTGGCGGGGACCAGCGCGATCGACACCCTGACCGGGACCAGCGCCAACGATACCCTGGAAGGCGACGGCGGCAATGACATCCTGAATGGCGGAACCGGCACCGATACCGCGTACTACAACGGCGCGCGCAGCGCCTATACCATGACGCAGGTGAGCGCGAGCACCTGGACCGTGGCCGGGGCGGAAGGCACCGATACGCTGACCAACATGGAAATGCTGCGTTTTACGGATGGCACGATTTCCTTGTCCAGCCTGACGGCCGACACCACGCCGCCAACCGTGCCGACCCTGACGGTCGGCACCGGCTCCTCGAACGCCCGTCCCGTGTTTTCCGGCACCACCGAAGCGTCCGCCAAGGTCGAGGTGTTTGACGGCACGGTCAGCCTGGGCACCGCCACCGCCAACAGCAGTGGCGCCTGGACCCTGACGCCGGCTGCCCTGGCCGACGGCACGCACACCATCACGGCCAAGGCCACCGATGCGTCCGGCAACACGTCGGCCGCCTCCACCTCGAAATCCGTGACAGTGGACGCCACGCCGCCCGTGGTGCCGACCCTGGCCGTGGCCGCCGGCGCGGCCAGCAATCGCCCGGTGTTTTCCGGCACCACGGAAGCGTCCGCCAAAGTCGAAGTCTTTGATGTGACGAGTGCGGGCACGGTCAGCCTGGGCACCGCCACCGCCAACAGCAGCGGCGCGTGGACCCTGACGCCGGCCGCGCTGACCGATGGCGCGCACACCATCACCGCCAAGGCCACCGATGCGGCGGGCAATACCTCGGTCGCCTCGTCCTCGCAATCTGTGACGATTGCGTCCACCGATACCACGCCGCCCGCCGTGCCCACCCTGAATGTGGCGAACGGCGCCGCAACCAACCGCCCGGTGTTTTCCGGCACCACCGAAGCCGGTGCGAAAGTCGAAGTCTTCGATGGCACGGCCAGCCTGGGCACGGCCACCGCCACGGGCAGCGGCGCCTGGACCCTGACACCGGCCTTGCTGGCCAACGGCAGCCACAGCATCACCGCCAAGGCCACCGATGCGGCCGGCAATGCGTCGGCGGCGTCGGCGGCAAAATCCGTGACGATTGCCAGCTCGCTGAACCTGAGCGGAACGATTGGCACGGACATACTGACGGCCAGCAGCGGCAACAACTACATCGATGGCGGTGTGGGGAGTGATACCGTGGTGTTCAGCGGCAACCGCGCCAATTTCAGCGTGGCGAAAACCAGCACAGGCTTTACTGTCACCGATACCGTGGGCACGGGCGGCGCCGACCAGCTGGTCAATGTGGAACGCCTGAAGTTTGGCGACAAGATGGTGGGGCTCGATATCGACGGCGTCGGCGGCCAGGCCTATCGCGTCTATCAGGCCGCTTTTGACCGCACGCCGGACCTGGCGGGCCTGGGCTACTGGATCAGCCAGATGGACAAAGGCATCAGCCAGCGCGACGTGGCGACCAGCTTTGTCGCCAGCAAGGAATTTGCCGACCTGTATGGCGCCAATCCCACCAACCTGGCGTATGTCACCAAGCTGTACAACAACGTGCTGCACCGCGCGCCGGAGCAGGCCGGACTTGATTACTGGGTGGGTGTCATGAACAGCGGGGGCGCCACGCGCAACGAAGTGCTGGCGTTCTTCAGCGAAGGCGACGAAAACAAGCTGCTGGTGAATGGCAGTATCACCAACGGTTTCGATTACACGCCGTGGGTGGGGTGAGCGGCAGGGGACATTCGCGCCGCGTCATCCACCCGGTCCGGCTTACATGTCTTTCAGCCCGGTAATCGCATAGCCTTTGTCGCCGATTTGCTGCATCGGCCGTTCAATGTGGTACTGGGGGAGGATCGTGGTGCCATCATCGACTTCCAGGGCCCGGATGGCCGGTTGCCAGTCTGTGTTGATCGCTTCCTGGGGGATCGGTTTTCCTTCCGGCACCGCCAGATAGGACAGAATGCCATCGTGCTCGGCTCGTTGGTAGATATCAAGGCGCATTGCGTTTCCTCCTGTGGGATTAAACAAGGCTTGCACGGGAATTCTACCCCGCATCGGGTCGCAATGGCGTTTATGTCATGTTTTTGCCAGCGGACCGATGGCGGGCTCAGGCGGCTGCCAGTTCGGCGTTGTTGGCTGCGGCCACCAGCACGGGCGCCACGGTGGCCACGGCCGTGCGCGGCCGCGCCATGCTGTCCAGCACCATGGTCACGACGCCGCACAGTAAATCATGGCGGCGGCGCGCTTCCGCCCGTTTTTTTGACGGGATCTGTTCCAGGTCGGGCTGCTGAAGCGGCAGGCAACGCAGCGCATAATCGCCATCGCCGCGCTGGAGCGCGCCCATTTCCCGCCAGAACGCGTCATAGTCGGCATGAACCCTGCCTTTACGCAACTGTTTGCGCACGGGACGGTTATCATTGCCAACCATTAACATTTGGCAGCAACCGTAAGCGAAGCCCAATTGATGCACCAGGCGCACCAGCAGGTTTTTCGGACGCAAGCCATACAAGTCGCGGGTGGCGGCGCGGGCCAGTTCCAGCCCGGCGCCGCATTGCGGGCCTTGCAGGCAACCGATGCCGACACTGGCGTGCACGCCGTCGAGCAGGAAAGAAAAGGCCACGGATTGCACCAGGGCGTTGTTACAGCGCAACTGCAACACCAGTTCGCCTTCGCGCTCCATCGGCACGATCGCATGCAGCATGACGGTGTACTGCGCGCCCGACTTGCCGCTGAAGGCGGCCAGTTCGACGCCGCCAGCGATGGCTTGCGCCGTCAGCGCCGCCAGGCCGTGCTGCACGATGAAACGGTAATGGGACGCCAGCGCGGCCAGCCGTTCACGGCGGTTGAGGCGGCTGCTGAGGTAGGGGCGGTAAATTTTATGGAGCAGGCGCGGCTGCAAGTCCGCGAGGGTGGCCAGCGCCGGATGGGAGTTCAGCACGTCCAGCCAGCCTTGGGTCAGCCACGGGGAGGCCAGCGCACGGGCGTGCAATTTGATTGCCGCGCAGGTGCGCGAAGCAAACGATTTCCGTTCCAGGCCGGCACGGAGGGTAATCTGGTGCATGATGAAAAGTTTCCGGAAGAGGGAATGAGGGCCTGGCGAAGATTTGGCTAGGAAACAATGCGTTACAATCAGCAATATTATGGATAGGAATTGTGTATCGGCACAATTCGCGGAACGGCTTACGTGAAACACCTATGATCCCAACCCTGTCGCGCACCCATCTGTATTGGTTCCCCGCGCTTTACCTGTTGCTGGACTGGGCGACTTACATCGATCCGCTGTACGGCTTGAACATCACGCCGTGGAATCCCGATACCGCGCTGGGACTGGTGTACTGGCTGCGTTTCGGGCGCCGCGCGGCGCTGCCCTGGTTCATTGCCTTGCTGGCGGGCGAGGTCCTGGTGCGGGGCATGTCGGCCGGGCCGTTGTTTACTGTGCTGGGGGCGGCGGCGCTGACCCTGGGCTATGGCGTGCTGGGCGAGGGCTTGCGGCGTAATTTCACGATCCGGGGCATCATCGACACCCGCAGCCGCTTCACCTTGTGGCTGTCCGTGGTGGCGGCCGGCATCCTGCTCAACAGCGTGGCGTATATCTGCGTGCTGTCGATGTCCGGGCAAATCCCGGCCGGGCAGTGGGCGCTGGCGGTGTGGCGCTTTGCCATTGGCGATGCGGTGGGCGTTGTGGTATCGATGCCGCTGCTGTGGATGCTGGCCAGCGCGGACAGCCGCGAACGGTTGCGGGAAGCCGTGTGGCGCTGGGAAAGCGTGGGCTGCCTGGCGCTGGCGTGCGTGGTGCTGTGGGCCGTGTTCGGCTATATCGCCAGTTCCGAATTCAAGCATTTCTATTTCGTGTTCCTGCCCGTGATCTGGGCGGCCGCGCGCCAGGGCGTGTATGGCGCCGCCGCGATCGTGTTTACGGTGCAGCTGGCGATCGTGACCCTGGTCAAATGGAACAACGCGGTCGATCTCGAAGTGGCGGAGTTGCAGATGCTTGACGCGGTGCTGGCGCTGGTGGGGTTTTTCATCGGCATCGTGGTCGATGAGCGCAAACAGGCGGCCGATGAATTGAAACACACGCTGCGCCTCGCCGCTGCCGGTGAAATGGCGGCCGCGCTGGCGCATGAATTGAATCAGCCGATCACGGCGCTGACGGCCTATGGCAAGGCCTGTGAGCACTTGCTGGACCGGGGCGAGACCGGGGATTTGTTGAAGGGGGCGATCCAGCGCATGTTGGCCGAATCGCACCGGGCCACGGAAGTGGTGCGCCGCCTGCGGGATTTTTTCCGCACCGGCGCCTTGCGGCTGGAACCGGTGCGGGCGGCCGCCTTGCTGTCGTGCGTGTCGCTGCAATTCAACAGCCAGTGCCGCGAGCAGGGTGTGGAATTGTCGGTCGCGCCGGCGCCCGACAAGGTGGTGCTGGCCGACCGTATCCAGCTCGAGCTGGTGCTGCGCAATCTGGTTGCCAATGGGCTCGATTCAGTGGCGGCGCAACCGGCCGGCCTGCGCCGCATCACGGTGTCGGCGCAGGCCATGGCCGACGGGCGATTGCGGATCACGGTGGAAGACAGCGGCACCGGGGTGTCCGCCGCGCTGGCGTCCCGGCTGTTCGAGCCGTTTGTGTCGTCCAAGGCCAGCGGACTGGGTCTGGGGCTGGTGCTGAGCCGCGCCATCGTGGAAGCCCATGGCGGCGAATTGTGGGCGGAAGTTGCCGACTACGGTATATTCCGATTTATACTGCCAGCCCTCGAGGCGGAGTAACTGCCGGGGGATTAGGGGAGAAAAGCGTGGCAATGGCATTAACTGTTTTTATCGTGGACGACGACCCATCGGTGCGCGATGCGCTGGGGTTGCTGCTGGGCGTACGCGGCTACCGCACCGCGGTGTTTTCCAGCGGTGAAGCACTGCTGCAGGCCTGGCAGCCCGAGTGGGCCGGCTGCCTGCTGATCGATATCCGCATGGGCGGCATGGACGGGCTGGAAGTGCAAAAAAGGCTGGCTGACATCGGCAACCGGATTCCGGTGGTGATCGTGACCGGCCATGGCGACGTGTCCACTGCCCGCGCCGCGTTCAAGGCCAACGCGATTGATTTCCTGGAAAAGCCGTTCGATGACGCCAAGCTGGTGGCGGCCATCGAAGAAGCGTTTTCGTGCGAGCGGCGCCAGCGCGAAGAATTGCAGCAGCGTGAAGATGGCCGCAACTTGCTGCGGGAATTGACACCGCGCGAGCGCGAAGTGATGCGGCTGGTGGTGCTGGGCCGCCATAACCGGGAAATCGCCCCGGAACTGGGCATCAGCGTGCGCACGGTGGAAGTGCACAAGGCGCGCCTGATGAGCAAGCTGGGCGTCGGCAACGTGGCCGATCTGGTGCGGATTTCCATGCTGGGCGAATAAGGCCCCGGCTGATTACGCTCCGGCCGATTACGCGGCGCGCAGCGCCCCGGCCGGCTGCCGCATGCCCAACCGGCGCAGGTTGCCCGAGTACAGGCATCCGGCCAGCAGCAGGAACCAGTAGGCTTCGGCCGGGTCCCATAACATGCTGTTATAGAGCGACGTCGATACGTAAATGACCCATAGCAGCAGCATGCTGTCCGCCTCGAAAGAACGCGGGCCGAGCGCCACCCGGCCGAGGCTCGCCAGCAGGCCGAGATAGACCATGAAGCCAAGCAGGCCGAGTTGCACCGCCACGCCGAGGAATTCACTGTGGGGATGGATGCGCACATTGTGGTGCGGGGAGTCGGCCGGCCAGATGGCGCGGGCCGTCGGCGCATAGAGTTCCGCGAAGGAGCCGGTGCCGTTGCCGGCCCACGGGTGTTCGGCGATGGCGCTGGCGCCGACCTGGAAGAAGCTCAGGCGCATGCCGTTTGGCGAGCGCGCATCCGCATTGGCATAACCCTGGACGTCAGAAATCAATTGATCGGTGCGGGATTTGAAATTGGCCGAGGCAAAATACAGGCTGACAAACAGCACGGCAATGCCCAGGACGCCGCCGGCCAGACGCACCCGGTGGGCGCCCACGCGCACCAGCAGCAACGTGACGAGACCGATGAACAGGACGACGTAGCCGGTGCGCCCCTGGGTCAGGAACAGGATTGGAAAGGCGAACAGCGTGGCGCCCGCCAGCGCGGCCAGGCGCGTGCGCGCCTGGTCCGCGTAGCTGGCCTTGAGCAGGCAAATCAGCGTGGCAAAGCCCAGCATGATGCCCACGGTAATGTGGTTTTTGTACGCGAACGCATCCTTTGCATCGCCGACGCGCCACCAGTCAAGCCTGCTGGTGGGCATCAGGTGGAACCATACCAGGTAACAGGACAGCGCCAGCCATGCGGCCCCCAGCATATAGGCGGGTAAGGCGCGTTTCGACAGCGTGGCATCGCGCCAGCCAAGGGCAATGGCGATCGGCAGGATCAGCAACTTGGAATATTTTCTCAACCCTTGCGCGATTTCGTTCGGTGGCCCGACCGACCAGCTCGCGCCCAGAATGAACAACCCCAGCAGCGCAAACGCAAACAGGGACGGCGCGAACCACAGGTTGCCGCGCAAAGCGCGGTCCTGGAACAGGGCCGCGGCAAAGAAGAGATAGCAACAGCCGACGAAGATGTTGGTGAAAAATGTTGAGAATGCAACACAACCCAGCGCGAGCAGGAGGAAGGTTTGGGCAATGCGCTCGGATTTAACGCGCGCTGTGGGATTTGAAGCGGTCATGGCATGTCGTGGAGATGGCGAGGTGCGGCGGCGTCACGGCGCCGGGCCGCCCTTTGGGTGGCGTGATTATACTGTGTGTTGTTTGCCGCACTGTCATCAGCGATAATGCGGTCGAAAAGGAAAATGACGGCATGATGCGTACCCTGGTGATTTCTCCCAACTGGATTGGCGACGCCGTGATGGCGCAACCTTTGTTGCAATTACTGAAAGCAGCCCACCCGGAACGCCCTATCGACGTGCTGGCGCCGCCGCCGGTGGCGCCGGTGTGGCGCCAGATGGCGGAAGTCGATGAGGTGATGGTGACTCCCTTCCGTCACGGCGCGCTGCAATTGAAGGAACGCTGGCGCTATGCGCGCGAACTGCGCCAGCGCGGCTACGCCGATGCCTATGTCTTGCCCAATACGCTGAAATTTGCGCTGATACCGTGGCTGGCCGGGATTGCACGCCGGGTCGGCTACAAGGGCGAGAGCCGCTATGGGCTGATCAATCTGATGCACCATGACGACGCGCCGCCGCGTCCGATGGTGCCGTTTTATGCGGCGCTGGCGCTGCCGCCTGTGGCGCCGCTGCCGGATGCCCAGCGCGCCGCCGTGCCGCGTCCGCGCCTGGTGGCCAGCCAGGAACAAATCAACGCCGCCTGCGCCAAGGCCGGGCTGGACCCGGCGCGGCCGTTGGTCGCGTTTGCCCCCGGCGCGGAATTCGGCACCGCCAAGCGCTGGCCGCCCGGCCATTTCGGCCAGCTGGCGCGGGAAGTGCTGGCCGCGATGCCGCAAGCGCAGGTGGCTTTGCTGGGTTCTCCCAAGGACCGCGACACCTGCGAGGAAGTGCTGCAGGCGGCCGGGGCGCCGGACGGCGTGTTCAACCTGGCCGGCGCCACGTCGCTGGGCGAGGCGGTGGCGCTGATTGCCCATGCCGGCGCGGTGGTCAGCAACGATTCCGGCTTGCTGCATATCGCGTCGGCGCTGAACCGGCCCGTGATCGCGATTTACGGACCGACCGATCCCGGCCACGCGCCGCCGTTTTCCGACCTGGCCGCATCGATTTCATTGCGGCTGGCCTGTGCCCCGTGCAAGCAGCGCGAATGTCCGCTGGGGCACCAGGACTGCATGCAAAAGATCGCGCCGCAGCAAGTGTGGCAAACCTTGCAACCGATGCTGGCGGTGCGCACCTGAAATATCGGCAAGCGGGGCGGAAATGCGGTATAAGTTTGCTACCTCCCCCTTGACCCGACTATGCTGAAACGGCTCCCCGTCACGTTCTGGGCCACCGTGTTTGTGGCCATCGTCTGCCTGTCGCTGGTGGCGATCGATGCCTGGCGCAGCCTGAATGCCCGCACCGAGCTGCTGGTGTCGGCGGAACGCGCCACGGTCAACCTGGCGCGATCGATGGCGCAGCACGCGGACGACACCATCAAGGCGGCCGACATTGCGCTGGCCGATGTGGTGGAACGGATTGAAACGGATGGCACCGGGCCGCCGGCGCTGCAACGCATGCATGCGGTGATGGAAGAACAGGTGCGCCAGGTGGCGCAGTTGCAGGGGCTGTTCGTCTATGACGCCACCGGGCGCTGGGTGGTCAACTCCCGTCCCACCATGAACCGGGGCCTGAATAACGCGGACCGCGAATATTTCGTCTATCACCTGAACCATACCGACCGGGGCGCGCACATCGGCCTGCCCGTTGTCAGCCGTTCGACCGGCAAGTGGATCCTGCCGGTGTCGCGCCGCCTGAACCACCAGGATGGCAGCTTTGCCGGGGTGGCGCTGGCCACCATCGACCTGGATTATTTCAAGGACTTTTATGACAGCCTCGATGTCGGCCAGCGCGGCGCGGTCGGGCTGATTCTCAACAACGGCGTGCTGGTGCTGCGCAGTCCCTACGACGACAAGCGCATCGGCACTTCGATCGTCAACAGCCCGCTGTACCACGCGTATGTCCGCTCCGGCGACACCGGCACCGGTTACTTCCCTTCCACCCAGGATGACGAACTGCGGCTCAACAGTTACCGCACGCTGACGCGCTATCCCCTGTTTGTCTCGGCCGCGCTGTCGCGCGAAGAATTGCTGGAAGGGTGGTGGCGCGACACCTTGCTGCATTCGTTCGGCGTGCTGGTGCTGGCCGGCCTGCTGGCGCTGTTCGGGCGCCGGCTGATCCGCCAGATCCAGTTGCGGCTGCAGGCCGAGAAGGAATTGCTGCAGGCGCGCGATGCGCTGGCCAGCCTCAATGAAACGCTGGAAAAACTGGCGCTGCAGGATGGCTTGACGGGACTGGCCAACCGGCGCCAGTTCGACGTCACGCTCGGCAATGAATTCAATCGCGCCGTGCGGGCCGGGACCTCGCTGGCTTTCATCATGATCGACGTCGATTGCTTCAAGCAGTACAACGACCTGTATGGTCACGCGGCAGGCGATGACTGCCTGCGCGCCGTCAGCAAGACCATCCGCATGGTGACGCCGAAACGGCCCGGCGACCTGGCGGCCCGCTACGGCGGCGAGGAAATCGGCATCCTGCTGCCGAATACCGACCTGGACGGGGCGATGGCGGTCGGGGAGCGCGTGCGGCGCGCCGTGGCGGACATGCTGTTTCCCCACGCCGGCAGCCCGCACGGCATGCTGACCATCAGCGCCGGCGTGGCCGCGATGACGCCGCGCCGTGGCGAAGAGACATCCGCCATGCTGGTGGAGATGGCGGACAAGGCGCTGTATGCGGCCAAGTCACGGGGCCGCAACCGGGTCTGCGCGCACGGCCAGGCCGATGATGCGCCAGGCTTGCCGTGCGTCGGTTTCCATATCTAGGCGCCGTCACACCGCGCGGCGCGGCATCCGGGCTAACTGCCGGATTGCTGGATTGAGGGATGGCCGGCCAGATAGCGTGGCTGATGCTGGTCACGGCCGCGGTGCCGCTGCACGTGGTCCGGCGCGGGCTGGTGGTTGCGGATGGGGTCGGGCAGCGGTGGCGCAAAGGCGGTGGCGGCCGGCAGCACGCCAACCCACACCGGCCAGTTGGGATCTTCGGTTTCTTCGTCGGGCCATTCATCGCGCACCTTGGCCGAGACCTGGTCCAGTTTGAGCCGTAGCAGGGTGATGGCCTTGATTTCGTTGTCCTTGATTGGGCGCAGCAATTCCCAGCGGCCAGGGATCACATGTTCCACAAAGGCGCGCATGGCGGCGGTTTTGGCGTCGTGGTCGCGGACTATTTCGGGCCGTCCATGCATCACTACCGACCGGTAGTTGTAGGAATGATTCATTGCACTGTGACCCAGCACCAGGCCGTCGAAATGCGTGACGGTGATGCAGATTTCACTGCTGGCGCAGGCGTCGGCAAAGCGGCCTTTATTCGCGGAATGAAAATACAGGTAGTCGTTGTCGCGCCAGTAAGTCATGGGGATCACCACCGGCTTGCCATCGGCAACAAAGCCGATATGGCAGAAATAGCCGGCATCGAGGATGGCGTTGACGCTGCCATGGTCATAGGCGGCACGCTCGGCGATGCGTTTGACGCGGTGTTCGGGGCGTGTTTCAAAGTGCTTGGAATCTGGCATTTTTTTTTGGGAGTTGATTCTTTCGGCAAGAATCTGGCATTGTCCTTTATGCAATCATTTCGGTCAATCAATCGGTGCAATCAATCCCAGTTGGGCGGCTTTCAAGGTGGCCGCCGCGCGGCTGTTGCACTCCAGTTTGCGGAACAGGTTTTCCATATGGGTGCGTACTGTCGACGGGCTCAGGCCCAGCAGCCGCGCCGCTTCCTTGTTGCTCATGCCGCGCGCGATCACGGCCAGCACGTCGGTTTCGCGGGGACTGAGCAGGCTGCCCGTGCGCGCAGGCGAAGGCGCGGCCGGCGCCGCCTGGCCCAGCATGGCGGCCACCACTTGCCCGTCAAGCCGTCCGGCCTGCACATCGGCATGCAACTGCGCCGCCGCCGCATCGGCGTCGAATGCCGTGCGCCATGGCCGCGTTGCCCGCAACGCGTGCCAGCATGACGCGGCCGGCAAGATGCGCGCCGCCAGCGTGGCCGCGCCGCCCGCTCCCCGGTAATAGCCGGAACCATCGAGGCGTTCGCCAATGTGTGACGCCAGCTCCGCTTCTTGCGCCAGCCCGGGGAGGGCGCCCAGCCCGCGCGCCGTGCGGTAGGGATACAGCCGCACTTGTTCCCATTGCGCCGGCGTCAGCGTCCCGCCGGCATTCCATACCCGCTGCGGGATCGCGACCCGTCCCAGTCCCTGTAGCAGCGCGGCGCGCGCCACGGGCGCGGGGGCGATGTCCATTGCTTGCGCTGCCAGCGCGGCGCTGCGCGCCATGGCGCGGGAATGGCCCGCCAGCCATGGCAGCTTCAAGTCGCACAAGTCCGCCACCAGCGCCAGCGGCACCGGGCGCTGTGCATCGGGCAGACGTTCTGCTTCCGGCCGGCCGTCGCCGGGCGCGCCGGGATCGCGCATGCCGGGCGGCCGTGGCAGCGCTTCCCGAGGTTCCCCTGGTTCATGCGGTTGCCGGATGGCCCGCCAGCCGCGTTCGAGCAGCGCCAGCAGCGCCGGATCATGGACGCCGGCGCCATGGGTGCGCAACATGGCGATGCCGAGTTCCCCGCCATATTCACGCGACAGGATTTCCATGTCGCTGGCCAGCACCGCCACGCGCGTGGCCAGCGGGATCGCCGCGCCGCCGCCGAGGCGCGAGTAGCCGCCGCCATCCCACCGTTCAAAAACGCTGCCCAATGCCACAGCGGTTTCCGGCGGCAGGCTCAGCATGCTGGCCACCAGCGACGCCACTTCGCAGTGGATACCGCTGGCCAGTTTGCCCGCCTGCTGCGCTTCGTCCAGCGGCAGGCGCAGTCCCATCTTGTCCGGCCGCAGCATCAGCATGGCGCGCCGTCCCTTGACGTCGTCCTCCATCAGGGCCGCGATATCGTCCGCATTGGCTGTGCAGCCGACCCAGCGCAGCAGCGCCGTCTGCATACAGGTGGCGACGTCCGCTCCGGCTTCCCGCGCCAGCCATGCGGCGCAGGCGGCGGCTTGTTCTGAATGATCGAGCGGCTGCCCCATGCTGAGGTCGCCCATGCGGGCCAGCAGGGTGAGCGCGGTGGACAGGGGAACGGTGAGGTGAGCGACGGTATCGGACATGGCGGCAAGGTCGGGATCGGTCATTCATCCGATGGCGGGGCCTGGGATGCCTGCCTATAGTAACGCATCGGTTGCAAACATTTATCCCAAGGAGATCATCATGTCCGGTATCACATTGTTTGGCGCGTTCCACACTGTCATTGGCCTGGGCGCACTGACGGCAGGCGCCCGTTCGCTGCTGCGCGATGGCGCGATCCGCCCGGACTCGGGCAGCGGCAAGCTGTATGCGGGGTTGACCCTGGTGACCAGCGTCAGTGCGCTGGCCATCTTCCACCACGGCGGCTTCGGCGTGCCCCATGCGCTGGCCCTGATCACGCTGGCCACCATGGCAATCGCCGCCCTGGCGCAGCGCTTCGGCAAGCCCACCGCCGCCATGTTGGCCTGGAGCGCGACGTACCTGTTCCACTGGGTGCCGGCCGTGACGGAAACGCTGACACGGGTGCCGGCCTTCGGCCAGCTGACGCCGGAATCGCCGGCGGTGCAGAATGCCAATGCGGCGTTGCTGGTGTTGTTCGTGGCGGGCGCCATGTGGCAATTCCTGCGGCGCGGGCGGCTGGCGGCGGCCCGCTGAAGAAGGTACTACATCAGGATCACATCAAAATCACGTCGTACTGTTCCTGGTGATACGAATTTTCCACCTGCAGTGAAATCTTCTTCCCGATGAAATCGCCCAGCATCGCCAGGTGCTGGGATTCTTCTTCCAGGAACAAATCCACCACTTCCTGCGACGCGAGGATGCGGAATTCGCGCGGGTTGAATTGCTTTGCTTCGCGCAGCAGTTCGCGCAGGATTTCATAGCAAATGGTGCGCGAGGTTTTGACCTGGCCCTTGCCGCTGCAGGCGGGGCAGGGTTCGCACAGGATATGGGCCAGCGATTCGCGGGTGCGCTTGCGCGTCATTTCCACCAGCCCCAGCGCGGAGAAACCGGACACCGACACCTTGGTGCGGTCGCGCGATAACGTCTTCTTCAACTCGGCCAGCACCGCGTTGCGGTGCTCGTTGTTTTCCATGTCGATGAAGTCGAGGATGATGATACCGCCGAGATTGCGCAAGCGCAGCTGGCGCGCGATGGCATGCGCCGCTTCCAGGTTGGTTTTAAAGATCGTATCGGCGAAATTGCGTCCGCCGACAAAGCCGCCGGTGTTGACGTCGATGGTGGTCATCGCCTCGGTCTGGTCGACGATCAGGTAGCCGCCCGATTTCAAGTCCACGCGGCGGCCCAGCGCGCGCAGGATTTCCTCTTCCACGCCATACAGGTCGAACAGCGGGCGTTCTCCCGTGTAATGGTGCAGGCGCGGCAGTACGCTCGGCGTATAGGTCTTGCCGAATTCCGTCAGGTTGATGAAGTTTTCGCGGGAATCAACCTGGATGCTGGCAGTCTCGTCATGCACGAAGTCGCGCAGCACGCGCTGGGCCAGGCTCAAGTCCTGGTGCAGCAGGCTGGTGGCCGGCAGCGTGCGGGCGCCGTGCGTGATGGCGCCCCAGGTTTTGCGCAGGTATTCAACGTCGGCCGCCAGGTCGGTGTCGGTGGCGTCCTCGGCCTGCGTGCGGACGATGTAGCCGCCTTTTTCTTCCGGTGGCAGCAGGCTTTGCAGGCGCGTGCGCAATTGCTCGCGCTCGGCTTCCTTTTCAATCTTTTGCGAGATGCCGATATGGTTATCTTGCGGCAGGTAGACCAGCATGCGGCCCGCAATCGAAATTTGCGTCGACAGGCGGGCCCCTTTGGTACCGATCGGATCTTTGATGACTTGTACGGTCAGTACTTGGCCATCGAACAGGATTTTTTCAATCGGGGTGGGGGCGGCGTTCTGGCCGTCGTGCGGACGGGCTTCCCAGATGTCGGCCACGTGCAGGAAAGCGGCCCGTTCCAGGCCGATGTCGATGAAGGCTGACTGCATGCCGGGCAGTACGCGCACCACCTTGCCGGAATAGACGTTGCCCGCCAGCCCGCGCGTCAGTGTGCGCTCGATATGCAATTCTTGCACCGCGCCCTGCACGATCAGGGCCACCCGCGTCTCCTGCGGGGTGATGTTAATCAGTATGTCTTCGTTCATTATGTGTATGTATGCCGCCTGTTTCTTGAAGGACGATCATACACACATTGCAACCTTGTTACCAAACAGCACGCACATATGGCGTCACGAAATACCGATCGCGCCGCCATGGCAGCGCAATGGTACCGTTATGGCAGTGGCAGTCCCGCCTGGCGCAGCAGGCGCGCGGTTTCATAAATGGGCAAGCCCATGATGCCGGAATGGCTGCCTTCGATATGTTCGATGAACACCGACGCCAGGCCCTGGATGCCATAGCCGCCCGCCTTGTCGTACGGTTCGCCGGTGGCGCAATAGGCCTGGATCGATGCCGGCGTCAGCTCGCCAAAGCGCACGTCGGACACTTGCGTGATTTGTGCTTCGAACTTGTTGTGACGCACCGCGATGGCCGTCATGACCTGGTGGGTGCGGCCTGACAGCTTTTCCAGCATGGCGATGGCTTCCGCCGTATTGGCCGGCTTGCCGAGGATGGCGCCGTCGATGGTGACGGTGGTGTCGGCGGCCAGCACGGGGCGCGGCACCAGGTGGCGGCGCTGCAGCATGTCCCATGCGCACGTGGCCTTTTCCAGCGCCACGCGGCCGACATATTCATAGGCGCCTTCGCTCGGAATGACGTCTTCCGTGACGTCGGCGCCGCGCGGGCCGTCGCTGCGCAACAGCAGCAACTCGAAGTCCACGCCGATTTGCCGCAGCAATTCGCGGCGGCGCGGACTTTTCGAGGCCAGGTAGATTTTCTTGTCGACCGGTTTCATGATTTTTTTATTTAATTGGTGTGCCGGGCCTTCAGGCCGGGCATCCACATATCATACGCGGTGATAAGGATGGTTTTGCGTGATGGTCCACGCACGGTATAACTGTTCCGCCAGCATGACGCGCACCATCCCGTGCGGCAGCGTCAAGCTGGAAATGCGGATCATGCCTTCGGCACGCGCTTTCAGGGCAGGATCGAGCCCGTCCGCGCCACCAATCAGGAACGCCGTGTCACGGCCATCCTGTTGCCACGTTTCCAGCATCTGCGACAGGCCGACGCTGGTGACATCCTTGCCCCGTTCATCGAGCGCAATGATGCGCACCGACTTCGGCAGCGCCGCCTCGATGCGCTCGCGTTCCAGCGCCATGGCGGTGGCCGCCGTTTTGCTGCCGGAACGCTCGACCGGCTTGATTTCCTTCAGCACGATGCGCAATTCCGGCGGCATGCGTTTCACGTACTCGGCATAACCGCTTTCAATCCAGGCCGGCATTTTGTGGCCGACCGCGGCAATGATCAACTGCATACTGGCGTGCCGGCTCGATTATTCGGCAGCGGCTTTGCGGATACGCTTGATCACGGTCTTGGCCGGGGCTTCGGCGGCGGCCTTGACCTTGGCGGCGACCTTGGCTTTTTCTTCGCGGTTGGCTTTGGTCGAAGCGGTCAGCGTTTTGGTAGCCGTGACTTTGACCTTTTTGCCTTCCGGGACCACCATGCCTTCCGGGATCACCGGCTCGATGGCTTTCTTGGCGGCGGACTTGCGTGCGGCCGGCTTTTTCGCCACCACGGCGTCGTCGGCTGCCTTGACCTTGGCCTTGGACACGCCCGGCTTGCGCGCCGCGACTTTCTTTTCAATCACTGGCTCGGCAGCTTTTTCTTTCTTGCCGGCGGCCATGTGGCTGCTGGTTTTCTTCGGTGCGGCGTCGACCGCTTCCGGGGTCGACTTGCGCTTGGCGGCGCCCAGTTTCACCGGCTTGTCGCCCCACAGTTCTTCCAGGCGGTAGTAAGCGCGGATCGGCGCCTGCATGATGTGGACGATCATGTCGCCCAGGTCGACCAGTACCCATTCGCCGGTATCTTCGCCTTCCATGCCAATCACGTCGCCGCCGGCGTCCTTCACCTTGTCGCGCACCGACGCGGCCAAGGCTTTGGTCTGGCGGTTCGAGGTACCGGAGACGATCGCGATGCGGTCAAACAGGCTGGTCAGGTGAGTGGTGTCGAACAGGGCGATGTCCTGGCCTTTGACGTCTTCCAGGGCGCTGACGACGGTGGTTTGCAGTTTTTTAATATCCATTATTATTTGTAAAGATTATGTTGTTCAATATAGTCTAGCACCACCGGGGAGATAAGCGAGTCTGGCTGTTCCCCCCGTTGTAATGCAGCACGTATGCCGCTGGACGACATGTCCACCGCCAGATCGGGCGCCAGGCAAATGCAGCCTGCCGGCGTGGTGCGTACCCGTTCCGGGGTGGCCATGCGGCCATGTAATTCTTCTTGCACAGGCTGCGACAACTGGTCCAGCGCAAAGCCGGGACGGGCTGCCACGCAGAGGTGCGCCAGGCCGAACAGGGCGCGCCAGTCACGCCAGGTATCGAGCTTTTGCAACTGGTCGGCGCCCATCAGGAACGCCAGCGATACCTCATTGCCCAGTTCTCTCCGTAAATTACGCAGGGTGTCGACGGTGAAGGTCGGCGTACCCCGTTCGAGTTCCTGGCGGTCGATGACCACCGGGTAAGGCTGCCCTGTAAAAGCCAGTTGCGCCATCTCGGCCCGCTGTTCGGCTGTGGCGCCCAGGGAGGCTTTTTGCCACGGCAGCGCCGGCAGCACGCGCAATTCATCGGCGCCCAGCAATGGCATCCAGTGTGACGCCAGCGCCACGTGGCCAAGGTGAACCGGATCGAATGTGCCGCCCAGCAGGGCAACGCAGCGCACTGCTATGCCAGCCAGTCGCGGTGCGGCAGGAAGTCCGTATACAACGCGGCTTCCGGGGTGCCTGGTTCGGGGTGCCAGTCGTAGCGCCATTTGACGACCGGTGGCATCGACATCAGGATCGCTTCCGTGCGGCCGCCGGACTGCAGGCCGAACAGGGTGCCACGGTCGAAGACCAGGTTGAATTCGACATAGCGGCCACGGCGGTAAGCCTGGAAATCACGCTCGCGTTCACCGTATGGGGTGTCCTTGCGGCGTTCCAGGATCGGCAGGTAGGCATCCAGGAAAGCATCGCCCACGCTGCGCACCATGGCAAAACTTTGCTCGAAACCGGCGGCGTTGAAGTCATCAAAGAAGATGCCGCCCACGCCGCGCGCTTCCTTCCGGTGTTTCAGGTAAAAATACTCGTCGCACCAGCGTTTAAAACGCGGGTGCAGTTCCGTGCCGAACGGATCCAGCGCCGCGCGGCAAGTGGCATGGAAATGCTTCGCATCATCCAGGTTGCCATAGTACGGGGTCAGGTCCATGCCGCCGCCAAACCACCACACGGGCGTCCCGTCGCTGGTCGTCGTGCTGAAGAAACGCACGTTCATGTGCACGGTCGGCGCGTATGGATTGCGCGGATGCAGCACCAGCGACACGCCCATGGCTTCCCACGGACGGCCACCCAGTTCCGGCCGGGCCGCCGCGGCGGAAGGCGGCAAGGCCGCGCCCGTCACATGCGAGAAATTACAGCCGCCCCGTTCCAGCACAGTGCCTTCTTCCACCAGCCGCGAAATGCCGCCGCCGCCTTCCGGACGCTGCCATTCATCGCGCAGGAACGCCTGGCCGTCCAGCGCTTCGAGCGCTTCAACGATGCGTTGCTGCAGGCCGATCAGGTATTGCTTGACGTCGGTAGGAGAGGGGATAGCGCTCATGCGGGGCGAAGTAAACGGCGAAGTGGAACGAGTGAGGGGGCGATTGTAGCACGGGGCACAATGACAGAGGCGGATCAAGTCGGCATAGCCAACATGATCCGCCCCGGATTGCGCGCATGGTAGGGCGGTTTCCGCTACGCGGAAGCCGCCATGCCCGATCAGTGTTTCAAGCCGCGCCAGCCAATATCGCGGCGATACTGCGCGCCGTCGAAATGGATTTTCTCGACCGCGTCATACGCGACTTTTTGCGCCATCTTGATGTTGTCGCCCAGGCCCACCACGCACAGCACGCGGCCGCCGCTGGTCAGCAGCTTGCCATCGGCTTCGGTGGTGCCGGCGTGGAAGGTCACCGATTCCGGCGTCTCGGCGGGAATGCCGGCAATCACGTCGCCCTTCTTTGGATCGTCCGGGTAACCGGCAGCCGCCAGCACCACGCCGACCGCCGTGCGGCGGTCCCATTCCAGTTCGATCGCATCGAGCGTGCCGTTGACCGCGTGTTCCATAACGGACACCAGGTCGGTCTTCAGGCGCGACATGATCGGCTGGGTTTCCGGATCGCCCATGCGGCAATTGAATTCCAGCGTCTTTGGATTGCCCGCCGCATCGATCATCAGGCCCGCGTACAGGAAGCCGGTGAAGGGAATGCCATCCTTGTGCATGCCGGCGATGGTCGGGTTGATGATTTCACGCATCACGCGCGCGTGCATGGCCGGCGTCACGATCGGGGCAGGGGAATAGGCGCCCATGCCGCCCGTGTTCGGGCCCTGGTCATTGTCTTGCAGGCGCTTGTGGTCTTGCGACGTCGCCAGCGGCAGGATGTTTTTGCCATCGCACATGACGATGAACGAGGCTTCCTCACCGGCCAGGAATTCTTCGATGACGATACGGGCGCCGGCGTCGCCGAAGCGGTTATCGCTCAGCATGTGGTCCACCGCCTGGTGTGCTTCTTCCAGCGACATGGCCACCACCACGCCCTTGCCGGCCGCCAGGCCGTCGGCTTTAATCACGATCGGGGCGCCTTTGGCGTCGACGTAGGCATGCGCCTGGGTGACGTCCGAGAAGGTCTCGTATTCCGCGGTCGGAATGCCATGGCGTTTCATGAAGGCCTTGGCGAAATCCTTGGACGATTCCAGTTGTGCCGCCTCTTTCGTTGGGCCGAACACCTTCAGGCCCTTGGCGCGGAACAGGTTGACGATGCCGCCAGCCAGCGGGGTTTCAGGGCCGACCACGGTCAGCGCAATGTGTTCGCGCTCGACGAACGCGGCCAGCGTGTTCAGGTCGGTGATGTTGATGTTTTGCAGGCGCGCATCGCGTGCGGTGCCGCCGTTGCCGGGGGCAACGTAGACCATTTGCACTTTTTCCGATTGCGCCAATTTCCATGCCAGCGCGTGTTCGCGGCCGCCGGAGCCGACTACCAAAATTTTCATGAGGACTCGATAGATTAAGAAATTCGGTAGGCGGCATACTGGCCGCCGCAGAGGTCAGCCGAAGCTGCCGGTCAGTCTTCGATGACTGCGTTGGTATAGACTTCCTGCACGTCATCCAGGTTTTCCAGCGCGTCCAGGATCTTTTGCATCTTGATCGCGTCGTCGCCGGTGAGCGTGGTGTCGGTGGCCGGCTTCATGATGATTTCCGCCACTTCCGCCTTGAAGCCCGCGCCCTCGAGCGCATCCTTGACGGCGGCGAAATCGTTCGGTCCGCACAGCACTTCAAAGCCGCCTTCTTCGTCGGCGATCACGTCTTCCGCGCCGGCTTCCAGCGCCGCTTCCATCAGCTTGTCCTCATCCACGCCAGGCGCGAACAGGAACTGGCCGCAATGCTTGAACATGAAGGCCACGGAACCTTCCGTGCCCATGTTGCCGCCGTATTTGTTGAACGCGTGGCGCACTTCCGCCACCGTGCGCACGCGGTTGTCGGTCATGCAGTCCACAATGATGGCCGCGCCGCCGATGCCGTAGCCTTCGTAGCGCACTTCCTCATAGTTGGCGCCGTCTTCGCCACCGGTGCCGCGCGTGATGGCGCGCTGCACGTTGTCTTTCGGCATATTCGCGTCGGCGGCTTTGTCGATGGCCAGGCGCAGGCGCGGGTTGGCGCTGGCGTCGCCGCCGCCCATGCGCGCCGCAACAGTGATTTCCTTGATCAGGCGCGTCCAGATTTTTCCGCGTTTCGCGTCCGATGCAGCCTTTTTATGCTTGATATTGGCCCATTTGCTGTGTCCAGCCATGTTCAATCTTCCTTCGACGGTATGCCAGTGAGGCCGGTATTTTAGCATAAGGACATGCCGGTTTTGCCGCCCCGCGCCGGGGCTTTGAGAGGGGAAATGCAGGGGGAATGTGTTGGGAATGTGTTGTATGGCTTCCAAAGTCATGCGAAAAACATGGAATTTGTTATCTGGTTGAAATGTGAATTCGTTAATATCTTCCGATCGTACTTTTTTTGATAGGCGGGCACAAAAATGGATAGAAGGCAATTTATTAAGTTTGGCGGATTCATCACCGTTTCGGCGGCCACGGGCGGCCTGGCCGGCTGCGGCGGCAGCGATGGTGCAGGATCCGCTGTAACCTCGCCCAGCATTCCCGCCGTGACTGGCAAAGACTGGAAATTCCCGCAAAGCGTCGCCTCGGGCGACCCGCGCGCCGACAGTATCCTGCTGTGGACGCGGGTGGTGCCGGCGGCGCTCGACACCGTGGCGACCGTCCCGGTCACCAACAGCAGCGTCGGCGTGCAATTGCGCGTGACGACCGATACCAACACGCCGGGCAGCAATGCCGCGCTGGCCGGCACCATGGTGGCCGACACCGTGATTTCCGCCCAGGCGCAATTCGACAACACGATCCGCCACAAGTTGACGGGCCTGCAGCCGAACACCACGTATTACTATCAGTTCACCGCAGGCGATATCCGAACCAATATCGGCCGCTTCAAGACCGCGCCGGCTGCCGGTACCGCGGTCAACCAGTTGCGCTTTGCTTACCTGACTTGCCAGGACTGGAGCATCAACCACTGGGGCGCGCTGGCGCACATTGCCGCCAACGAAGACCTGGACTTCATCATCCACCTCGGCGATTACATCTACGAAACCGTGGGCGAAGCGTTCCAGGCCGGCGCGGTGGAGTCGCGCCACGATGCGTTGACACTGCCCGATGGCGTGTTCAAGCATGGCACGTCCGGCGCGAAATACGCGTCGACCCTGGCCGACTACCGTTACCTGTACAAGAAATACCGCACCGATACGCGCCTGCAATCGGTGCACGAACGCTTCGCGTTCATCTCCATCTGGGACGACCACGAATTCACCGACGATGCGTGGCAAGATGCGCAGACGTACGACGGCGACAACACGGCCGATGGCGGCAACACCAAGGCCACCCAGCGCCGCCGCAACGCCAACCAGGCCTGGTTTGAATTCATGCCGGCCGACGTGTCGTTCGATTCGGCCAACGCGAGCTTCCAGAACATCAAGATTTACCGTGATTTCCAGTTTGGCTCGCTGATGTCGCTGGTGATGACGGACCAGCGCCTGTACCGTTCCGACCACGTGATCCCGGAAGCATCGCCGAATCCGGCCGACGGCAAGCCGATCGGTTCGATCGGTTCGCGCTACCTGGTGCCGCAAGACTTGTTCAACGCGGTGGAAGCGCAAAAAATGGCGGCCGCCACCAAGGCCGGCGCCGATGCGCTGACACCGGTGTCGATGCTGGGCAATACCCAGCGCGACTGGTGGAAAGACAAGATGAAGTCGGCCACCACCACCTGGAAACTGTGGGGCAATGAAGTATCGCTGCTGCGCATGGGCATGTCCGGCGTGGATGCGGTGTCGACCTTGCTGGCGTTGAGCGCGATCGGCACCCTGGCCACCACCATCGGCACCACCGCCGCATCGACCGGCGGCAATGTGCCATTGGCCGCCGCGATCGTATCGGGCGCCACGTCGGGCGCCTCGCCGGCCGTGGCGCAAGCTGCCGCCCAGGCGATTGCCGGCGCCGGCTTGAGCCAGATCGTGCAGGGCGCCGCCGCGATTGCGGCCGGCCTGTCCGAGGCGCAGGCGCGGATTGCTGTCGGCACCTATGGCGCCGCGAAAGATGCGCTGGCGGCCAATGCCGCAGGCGGCGCCGCGGCGGCGGCCCAAGCGGCAGCCGTGGCCGGCGCACAGATCATCGCGTTTGGCTGGATCAAGCCGGACATCCTGGCCAAGAAAGTCGAGTCGCCATTCGTGGTGGCGTCCGGCAAGGCGGCCGCGCTGGGCCCGTACTTCCGCCGCTTCCTGGTCAACTGCGACCAGTGGGATGGCTATAACAGCGAACGCAAGGCGCTGATGTCGCACCTGAAGACCAACAATATCGGCAACGTGGTGGCGCTGACGGGCGACATCCACTCGTTCTTCGCCGGTACCGTCAGCGACGATTACGATGCGGCCAATGGCGGCACGCCGGTGATGGTGGACCTGGTGTCGGCCGGCGTCAGCTCGGATTCCTTCTTTGTCTACCTGCGCGACGCGGCGGCCAGCCTGGGCGACCTGGCGACCCTGGTGTCGTACCCGCTGGCGCTGCCGGTGCCGAACCTGGGCACGGTCAATATCGACGTCAACCTGCTCGACTACACCCTGGGCAAGCCTGCGCCGACCGTGGACAGCCTGCTGGAGCAAATCAAGGTGCGCCTGCGCGGCGTGCTGGCCTCCAAAGGCGTGCCGGAAGCGCAGCTCGACGCGACGGTGGCGGCCCTGCAAAACGGCCTGAAAACCAATGCCGCCTTCACCGGCCAGCTGGTGCCGCTGGCGCAGCAGCTGGCGTCGCTGAACAGCAATCCGTGGCTCAAGCATGTGAACACGGATGCGCAGGGCTATACGGTGGTGACCTTGACCCCGGGCAGCGTGGCGGCCCAGTTCAAGCAGGTCAACAAGCTGGTGGGCGGCAATGCGCCTTCGGCGACCATCGCCAACGTCACCTATGCCACGGTGCTGGCGGGTTCGCCTTCGGTGATCGTCAACTAAGCGCTGGATGATTGATACACGGGGCCGGGCGCGCAAGCGTCCCGGCCCCGTTTTTGTTAACCCGAATAGGTGTAGTCGAAGCCCTTGCCGATCACCTTCGCCACCGCCTCGACATTTTCATCGCTGGCGGCAAACGACAGCAGCACGTCGGTGCGCGCCACGCCCTGTTTCATGACCCCCAGCCAGTAATCGTAACCCGCCTGGTCGTACGGACGGTGCAGCACGTTGCTGTACAGTTGCGCGAGATAGGTTTCCGGCGTGGGATTGGCGCCGCCATACAGTTTGCTGAATTCCTCGCTGCGCAGGAAGCTGTCGGCAATGCTGGTGACGGCCGTGCCCTTGTCGGCTTGTCCCATCCAGTACGCCAGGCCGCCGGCATCGGGTTTGCGGTCGAATGCCGCCTGGTACAGCCGGTACACTTGCCCGGCCACGCCATCCTTGCCGGTGTCGAAGGCCACGATGGCGTCGGTAAAGCGCAAGCGCTCGATGCCGGCCAGCGTATCGCTGCCGTCCGCACCGGTGACGCTCCAGCCATCCTGGGTGCTGCTGATGGTGTGCGCCGTGAATGCGCCGCTGAAAACGGCGGTGTCCATGCCGTCACCACCGGCCAGACGGTCATTGCCGCCGCCGCCCGTCAGCACGTCATTGCCTTCATTGCCAGCCAGGCTGTCATCGCCGGCGCCGCCGGCCAAGGTGTCGTGGCCGGTACCGCCCGTCAGCGTATCGTTGCCCGCGCCGCCATCCACGATGTCATTGCCGGCGCCGCCGGTGAGCTGGTTGTCGAGCACATTGCCGATGATCCGGTCGTCGCCCGCGCCGCCCACCGCATGTTCGATTTGCGTGCCGAAGTTGATGGTGTACTGGCCGGCTGCCGTGATGAGAGTGGCCTTCTGGCCTGCATGGCTCCAGTAACCCGGGTCCAGGTACAAGGTCAGGTCGGCCTGCAGGGCGGCGCCATCGATGGTGTCGGTGCCGCCACCATCCCAGATCATTTGCGCCGCATCGGCGCTCAGCACATAGCGGCTGTCGTCCGCACGGGCTTGTGGCGAGACGCCCCACAGGTATTGCAGGGCGGCGATGTCGAGCGGGCTGTAGGCCAGGTCGGGCATGTATTGGTCACCCGTGTAACTCATTTGCGTCGCCCACGTATTGTCTTCCGCATCAGGAAGGTATGGTGGTTCTTCCACGCGGTCGCCGGCATCCGGGTGGCTGAACGGATGCCGCAAGCCCAGCGAATGCCCCAATTCATGCAGCAGCAAGGCGTTCAGGTAGGCGCCACCGTCGCGGCCGGGGAATTTTGCGCTCGGCTCATTATCCACCAGCAAGCCGGAGCCGCCGCCCTGCCAGATGGGGGACGCGTAACCACCGCTGTCTTCCTGCTCATTATTGCCCATGACGATGTTAAACGACTCGGTGGTATCGAGGGTTTCCTCGAAGCGCACATCGATGAGGGTGCTGATGTAATCGAGCGCCTTGCGCGCATATGTTATTTGCGATGGGGTGAAAGGCTGGAAACCGGTCTGGTCGCGCTCGGACGAGTAGTCCGTCGCCAGTTGCGCGAAGCTGTAGTACACGACGGGGTCTTCCTGCAGCGCGTTGGGGGCGAAGGCGGAATGGTGCCAGTGCAGCGCATCGATCCAGTACGGCAGCTTTTGGATGCCTGGCGCCCATTCCCAGTGCTCGATCTGCGGCGACGGTTTATACCAGTCGGCATAAATGATGCCGCTGTCATTGCCGCCATTGTCGAAGATGATATCGCCCCGGCTGCGGATAAGGTAGCGGTCATCGCCCGCATCGTCCAGCAGGAAGTTGTCGGTGCCGCCGCCGCTGTCCAGCGTGTCATTGCCGCCGCCTCCATTGAGGATGTCATTACCAGAGCCGCCGGTGAGACGGTCGTCTCCCCCATTTCCAAACAGATAGTTGTCGCCGTCATCGTCGGCCAGCGTATCGTTGCCTTCGTTGCCCTGCAGGAAATCGTCGCCGGCGCCGCCGTCCAGCGTATTGTCATGCGCGCTACCCTGCATGAGGTCGTTGCCGTCGCCGCCGGTGACGGCTGTGTTGTCGACAACATAATGAAATTTGCCATTGTCGGCCAGGTTGATAGCCAACTGGGCCGGCGTTAGTGGCGAACCGTCCGCAGACCGCAGGGTCAGGCTGCCTTCGCGGCTCGCGTGCAGGACGATCTCGCTGCTCCCGACCAGCATTTCCCAGTAACCAACTGAAACGGCGGAGATTTCAATAACGTCGCCCGGTGTAAAGACTTCCGACTTGGTTTGCGCGCCATCCCACTGAATGATTGCCATGCTTTATTTATTGAATTGCCAAATGAATAAGGAAGGGCAGGCTACCCGCCCGGCATGGCTTTGTCAATTAAACACTTGCTCTAAAGTAAATTCGTGGCAGCCAGCAGTAAAACCGGTTTGGCTTTACAATCTTTCATATGGATAACAGTGCAACACCCCCATTGCCCCGCAGCGCCTATCTCGGCGGCCTGGCAATCGCCATTGGCGGGGCGGTGCTGTTTTCCACCAAGGCCGTGGTCGCCAAATTGCTGTACCGGTACCAGCTCGACGCCGTTACGGTGATTGCGTTCCGCATGCTGTTTTCACTGCCGCTGTTCGCCACCATCGCGGTATGGAAGATGCGCACGGAAGCGCCGCTGTCCAAAGCGGACCGCTGGCGCATCCTGGCCATGGGACTGGTTGGTTATTACCTGTCGAGCTTCCTGGATTTCCTTGGGCTGCAATACATCTCCGTCGGCCTGGAACGGCTGATCCTGTTCCTGACACCCACCTTCGTCCTGCTGATTTCCACCCTGTTCCTCAAACATCACATCAGCCGCCGGCAGTGGCTGGCGCTGGCGATTTCCTATGCGGGCATCGTGCTGGTGTTCCTGCACGACTTGCAAGGCGGCAACGCCGATGTGGCGCTGGGATCGACCCTGGTGCTGGGCTCGGCGATGGCGTATGCCGCGTACCTGCTGCTGTCCGGTGAAATGGTGCAGCGGCTCGGCTCGCTGCGGCTGGTGTCGTATGCGATGTGCGTGTCCAGTGTGGCCTGCATCGGCCAGTTTTTCGTGCTGCGTCCCGCGCACTTGCTGCTGCAGCCGTTGCCGGTGTATGGCCTGTCGCTGGTCAACGGCATCTTCTGCACGGTGATGCCGGTATTGATGACGATGATGGCGGTGCAGCGCATCGGCGCCGGCACGGCGTCGCAGGCCGGCATGATCGGCCCGGTATCGACCCTGTTCCTCGGCGCGCTGGTGCTGGGCGAGCCGATCACCAATTGGCAACTGGCCGGCACCGGGCTGGTGCTGGCCGGGATTTATTTGCTGTCGCAAAAGAAGTAGTCCCACTCTTAACTTTGGAATCCTGACATGACTTACCGCATTGCCCTGATTGCCCACGACAAGAAAAAAGACGACATGGTTGCGCTGGCGCGCGAATACAAGGACTTCTTGCTCGGCTGCAAACTGTGCGCCACCGGCACCACCGGCGGGCGCTTGATCGCGGAAGTGGGCCTGGTGGTGGACCGCAAACTGTCCGGCCCGATGGGCGGCGACCTGCAAATCGGTTCCCTGCTGGTGGAAGGGCAAATCGATGCCGTGATTTTCCTGCGCGATCCGATGACGCCGCAGCCGCACGAACCGGATATCAACGCGCTGGTGCGTTCTTGTGACGTGCATAATGTTGCCTGCGCTACCAATTTGTCGTCAGCCCACCTTGTGCTGTCTCAATTGCAGGCTGGTCACGCAAAATAGCAGTCTGTCGCACGGATGTAGGCCAGCGCCTTGCGCGCTGGCAATGTAGCGCCCTTACATTAAAAACACGGGGAGAGACATGAAAACCATCCTGGGCGGCGCTGCCGCCATCGCATTTTCCACCCTGGCGCATGCCGCACCGGTGGCGCCTGTCCAGCAGGGCTTGCCGGGCTATTGGGTCGGCACCTATGAAGTCGGCTCGGACATCAATTTCCTGCGTCCCCATTTCAGCGCGGACGGCAAGGCCACTGTCGATTTGCCCTCGTTTGAAAAAAAGGACGTGCCACTGGACGGCTTCAAGCAAGAGCAGGGCAATGTGCGCTTCGCGCTGCCCGGCCCGGACGGCGTACTGCAATTTGACGGCAAGGTGCAGGGCGACTTGCTGGCGGGGAAAGTGAGCTTGAACGGCAAGGACGGCAAGTTCGCCTTCCGCCGTACGTTATCGGACGACCCGCAGCGCCACCAGCCGCTGCTGGGCGCCTACCAGTTCCCCGACAAGCGCATTGTCGTGCTGTCCGAATGGGGCGACTTCCCGCAAATGTTTTACAGCGACATGAGCAGCGGGCGCTACGCATCGATGTTCGCCGAGAGCGACAGCACGTATTACGCGGGTAAAGGCAACCTGAATCCGGCCGTGCGTGAAACCACGATGCGCTTTGAAAAGGATAAAACCGGCCAGGTCGCACGCATGGTGTGGACACAAAATGGCCAGCAGCAGACGGCGCGCCGCCTGCAATTCCGCTCCGAAGAAGTGACGTTCAAGAATGGCGACGTGACCCTGTCCGGCACTCTGGTGCTGCCGGAAGGGAAGGGACCATTCCCCGCCATCGTGCTGACGCAAATGTCGAGCCCGGCGCCGCGCGGCGCCTATGCGCTGCAGGCGTATTACTTTGCCGCGCACGGCATGGCGGCGCTGATGTATGACAAGCGCGGCGTGGGCAAGTCCACCGGCGAATTCAATAAATCCACCATGGAAACGCTGGCCGACGACGCGGTGGCCGGCATCGAGTTGCTGGGCAAGCGGTCTGACATCAATGCCAAGGCCATCGGCACCTGGGGCCACAGCCAGGGCGGCTGGCTGGCGCCGCTGGCGGCCACCCGCTCGCAAAAGGTGGCGTTCGTGATTGCCCAGGCGGCGTCCGGTGTGACACCGGCCGAGCAAGAGGTTTACCGTATCGAAAACGCGTTGCGCGCGCATGGATTCAGCGATGACGAAGTCAGGGCGGGCGCCGCATACCAGGAAAAACTGATGCGCTGGGTGACCAGTGCGGGCGCCAACCGCGCGGAATTGCTGGCGTCGGCACGCGCCAATGACAATGCGCGCTGGGCCAGCCACGTGGAAATCATGCCCGACACCTTGCGCGACAAGCCGCGCGCGGAAACCACGGCGTTTTACAGCTATGACCCGCTGCCGGACCTGAAACACCTGAAAGTCCCGGTGGTCTATATCCTGGGCGAGAAGGATGCGTTCGTGCCGGTGCACAAGAGCGCCGTGCTGTTTAAGGACACGCTGGACAAGGCGGGGCATAAAGACCACCAGGTCTGGATGCTGCCGCGCGCGGCGCACGGGCTGTGGGAAACCGATATCGATGGCGGCAATGCGTACATCAATTCCACGCACTGGGCGCGCGACCATTACCCGCGCATGACGCAATGGCTGCGCGAGCGCGGTTTCGTTAAATAGCAACGAGAAAGGAAGCATGATGAGCATGATGGTGAAGGCGATACGCATGTCCCGCACTGGCGGGCCGGAAGTGATGGACTATGTGGATGTGGAACTGGGGCCGCCGGGCCCCGGCGAAGCCACGGTTCGCCATCAGGCCATCGGCCTCAATTTCATTGACGTGTATTTCCGCACCGGCCTGTATCCCCAGCCGCTGCCGGCCGGGCTGGGCATGGAAGGCGCGGGTGTCGTGGAAGCGGTGGGCGAGGGTGTCACGGAAGTCAAGGTCGGCGACCGCGTGGCGTACGCCGGCCGCCCGAACGGCGCCTATGCCGAAGCGCGCAATATGCCGGCGGCGCAATTACTGGTGTTGCCGGACAAGATCGATTTCGAGACCGGCGCCGCCATGATGCTGCAAGGCTTGACCGTGCAATACCTGTTCCACCGCACCGTGCCGTTGAAGGCGGGCGACACCATCTTGTTCCATGCGGCGGCCGGCGGCGTCGGGTTGATCGCGTGCCAATGGGCCAAGGTCATGGGGCTGAACCTGATCGGCACCGTAGGTTCCGAGGAAAAGGCGGCGCTGGCGATTGAAAACGGCGCGCGGCACGTGATCAACTACAACCAGGAAAACTTCGTTGAGCGGGTGAAAGCGCTCACCGGCGGCGAAGGCGTGGCCGTGGTCTATGACTCGATCGGCAAGGACACCTTTACCGGTTCGCTCGACTGCCTGCGCCCGCTGGGCACCATGGTCAGCTTCGGCAATGCCTCCGGCCCGGTGCCGCCGTTCAGTCTCAATGAATTGCAATCGCGCGGTTCGCTGTCCATTACCCGGCCAACCCTGATGACGCATACGGCGAAACGGGCGGATTTGGAAGCCATGGCGCAATCGCTGTTTGGCGTGGTGGGCAGCGGCGAGGTCCAGGTACCCGTCAAGCAGCGCTATAATCTGGCCGACGTGGCGCAAGCCCACATCGACCTGGAAGCGCGCAAGACCACCGGGTCGACTATCCTGATTCCTTGATTACTTAAGACATGAACGATACCAGCCAGCAGCAACCGGAAGACGACGGCAATCCGAAATTCGGCCGTTTATTGATTGTGCTGGTGCTGGCGGTGTTGGTGGTGGTGGCGATTACGTTTGCCAGTGAGGCGTATTACAGCTGAGGCGGACCGGGTGGCCCGCCTCGGGCGCGAGCAAGTCACTCGACCTGCACCTCCACCTGCTTGACCTTCCCATTCTCCCCCGGGAACCCGCTAAACGCACTCTGCACCAAAGTCGGCATGATGGCCGGGGTCGACTTGCGGCGGCTGCTGTTTTGCACCGTCACGTCGAACAGTTTCTGCCCGTCGATGGTATTGATGGCGACCCGCAATTGCCGTTCATAGTGATAGCGGATGGTTTCCTGGACTTCCAGCGGGCCATACCAGAACGGGTCATAGAACGGACCGAAGCCGCCCCAGCGGTACGGGCCCCAGTAAGGGCGGTAAAAGCCGCGCCCGACGTAGCGGGGGCCCCAGTAATGCGACGGTCCCATCCAGAACGGATCGGAAGCGTGCAAGACTTTGACGGGGCGCTCGATGGTGCTGAAGTGAACGCCCACTTTCAGCTTCGGATGGGCATTGTCCGGTACTTGGGTGAAGCCCAGCTTGGCCAGTTCGGCACTGACCATGTTCTGGTAGGTCTTCAGTTCCAGCGTGTTGTCCGCCGCCGGCGGATTTTCAAACACATAGGATTTATCCGGCACGCCGGTGGCCGGCCATTGCTGGAAAGTGGTCACGTCGCTACGGATGGTGGTGGCGCATCCGGTCAGCAGCAAACTGGCCGCCGCAGCCAGTATCGCGAAAGTTTTCATGATGGTTCGCTCCCGATGGATATTTCAGTGTATGGCGGCACGCATTGTTGCGCACGATTATTACAGTTTGTTACGGCCACGAGAAGAGCAGCAAAATTCGGTGCGGATTCACTCACCATGTTGACTGGAAAGCCCTTGCCGCTAAGTGGTATTGGCGCTGGCGCGCGTCGTCCGGGGCTGCAGTTGGTAAAATAGCCTTTTCCACCCATGTCCGATCGAAATTCCTATGCGCACAGACAGCCCACAGACGATCTTCCGTAAAGACTACACTCCTCCCAGCTACCTGGTGCACACGGTAGAACTGGGTTTCGATCTGGACCCGGCCCGCACCATCGTGGCCAACCGCGTCACCCTCAGCCGCAATCCGGAAAGCAAGAGCCGTAACATCGTGTTCCACGGTGAAGAGATCGAACTGGTCGCCTTGCGCATGAATGGCAAGACCCTGCGGCCCGGCCAGTACCTGCTGGGCGCGAATACCCTGACGATCCCCAAGGCGCCGCAGGAAGTGACGCTGGAAATCGAAACCTTGTGCGCACCGGTGGATAACACCACCTTGTCCGGCCTGTATGTGTCGAACGGCAGTTTTTACACGCAATGCGAAGCGGAAGGCTTCCGCCGCATCACGTATTTCCCGGACCGTCCGGACGTGATGGCGAAGTACACGGTCATGCTGCGCGCCGACAAGGCGCGCTATCCGGTGCTGCTGTCGAACGGCAATTTGCTGGAACAGGGCGACCTCGGCGATGGCCGCCACTACGCCAAGTGGGAAGATCCGTTCAAGAAGCCGGCTTACCTGTTTGCCCTGGTGGCCGCCAAACTGGTGTGCCAGGAAGAGACGTACACGCTGAAGTCGGGCCGCGAAGTGCTGCTGCAAGTGTGGGTGGAAGAGGGCAATCTCGACAAGACCGACTATGCGATGCAATCGCTGAAAAACAGTATCCGCTGGGACGAGGAACGCTTCGGCCTGGAACTGGACCTGGACCGGTTCATGATTGTCGCGGTCGGCGACTTCAACATGGGCGCGATGGAAAACAAGGGATTAAACATCTTTAATACCAAGTTCGTGCTGGCCAATCCGCGCACCGCCACCGATATTGACTACTCCGGCATCGAAGCCGTGGTCGGCCACGAATACTTCCACAACTGGACCGGCAACCGCGTCACCTGCCGCGACTGGTTCCAGCTGTCGCTGAAGGAAGGCTTGACGGTCTTCCGCGACCAGGAATTTTCGGCCGACATGATCGGTACCGCCAGCGGGCGCGCCGTGACCCGGATCGATCAGGTCCGCACCCTGCGCCAGGCGCAATTCCCGGAGGACGCGGGGCCGATGGCGCACCCCGTGCGTCCCGACTCGTTTGTCGAGATCAATAACTTCTACACGGTCACCGTGTACGAAAAAGGCGCGGAAGTGGTGCGCATGTACCAGACCCTGCTGGGCCGCGAAGGTTTCCGCAAAGGCATGGACCTGTACTTCGAGCGCCATGACGGCCAAGCCGTGCAGTGCGATGATTTCCGCGCCGCGATGGCGGATGCGAATGGCGTCGACCTGACCCAGTTCGAGCGCTGGTACAGCCAGGCCGGCACCCCGGTCGTGACGGCGGTGACGACCTACGATGCCGCCGACCAGACCTATGAAATCACCCTGCGCCAGCGCTGCCCGGACACGCCGGGACAGACCGACAAGCTGCCGTTCCACATTCCGGTGGCGATCGGCCTGCTCGACAGCGAAGGCCATGACATTGCGCTGGCGGTGGACGGCAAAGTGGTGGGCGCCACCACGGCCGTGCTCGATTTCACGGCAGCCGAGCAGACTTTCCGCTTCACCAACGTCAAGGAAAAGCCGGTGCCGTCGATCTTGCGCGATTTTTCCGCGCCGGTGGTGCTGGAATACGATTACACGGACGAGGAATTGCTGCACCTGTTCCGTTACGACAGCGACGCGGTGAACCGCTGGGAAGCGGGCCAGCGCCTGGCCATGGAGCGGTTGCGCAAGCTGGCCAACGCCGCCGCGGCCGGCGCCGAACTGACCTTGGACGACACCTTCATCGCGGCCCAGCGCGCCGTGCTGAGCGACGCCACCCTGGATCCGGCGTTCCGCGAACAGGCCTTGATCCTGCCATCGGAAACCATCATTGCGGAAAACATGGACGTGGTCGATCCGCAAGCGATTCACGCGGCGCGCCAGTTCATGCGCCGCACCCTGGCGCGCGAATTGGCGCCGGAATTGCTGGCGCAGTATGAAGCGAACCTGACGCCGGGGCCGTACAGCCCCGATGCGCTGTCGGCCGGCAAGCGCGGCCTGAAAAACCTGGCGCTGGCTTACCTGATGATCGATCCGGGGCCGGCCGAACTGAAGCTGGCGCAGCAGCAGTTTGACGACGCCACCAACATGACGGACCGTTCGGCCGCGCTGGTGTCGCTGATCCACAGCGGTTCCGATGCGGCGCCGTTCCTGCAGCGTTTCTATGACGAGTTCGAGAACGAGGCGCTGGTGATCGACAAATGGTTTGCGATGCAGGGCGCCAGCCCGCACACCGGCATCGGCAAGGTGCGTGAGCTGATGCAGCATCCCGCCTTCAACGTCAAGAATCCAAACCGCGCACGCAGCCTGCTGTTCAGCTATTGCAACGCCAACCCGGCGCAATTCCATGCGCACGACGGCAGCGGCTATGCACTGTGGGCGGAAAATGTCATCTTGCTCAATTCTATCAACCCGCAGGTGGCCGCGCGCCTGGCGCGTAGCCTGGACCGCTGGCGCCGCTATGTGCCGGATTTGCAGGACCAAATGCGCCGCGCCCTGGAAAAAGTCGCCTCCAGCGTGGGCTTGTCGAATGACGTCAATGAAGTGGTCAGCAAGGCGCTCGCCAACTAAGACAACGAGTTTTTGATTTACCCATTTTTACCTATTACCACAGCAAGGGAATCCATGAAACGCATCAGCCTGACCCAATACCTGGTCGAAGAACAACGTCTGCACAGCTCGATCCCGGCCGAACTGCGCCTGTTGATCGAAGTGGTGGCCCGCTCCTGCAAAACCATCAGCCACAGCGTCGGCAAAGGCGCCCTGGGCGACGTGCTGGGCGCGCTGGAATCGGAAAACGTGCAGGGCGAAGTGCAAAAGAAGCTGGACGTGATTTCCAACGAAATCCTGCTGGAAGCGAATGAGTGGGGCGGCCACCTGGCGGCCATGGCGTCCGAAGAAATGGAAACCATCCACCGCATTCCAAACCGCTACCCGATGGGCGAATACCTGCTGGTGTTCGATCCGCTGGACGGTTCGTCGAACATCGACGTCAACGTGTCGATCGGCACCATCTTCTCCGTGCTGAAAGCACCGGAAGGTATGAAAGATCCGTCCGAGCAGGATTTCCTGCAACCGGGCAGCAAGCAGGTCGCCGCCGGCTATGCCGTGTACGGCCCGCAAACCCAGCTGGTGCTCACCACCGGCAACGGCGTCAACTGCTTCACCCTGGACCGCGAAATGGGTTCGTGGGTGCTGACCCAGCGCGGCATGCAAATTCCTGCCGCCACCAAGGAATTCGCCATCAACATGTCGAATTCGCGCCACTGGCATGCCCCGGTCAAGCGCTACATCGACGAATTGCTGGCCGGCGACACCGGTCCGCGCGGCAAGAATTTCAACATGCGCTGGATCGCGTCGATGGTGGCCGACGTGCACCGTATCCTGAACCGCGGCGGCGTCTTCATGTACCCGGCCGACCTGCGCGATCCATCTCAGCCAGGCAAGCTGCGTCTGATGTATGAAGCGAACCCGATGGCTCTCATCGTGGAGCAGGCCGGCGGCGCCGCCACCGACGGCAAGCAGCGCATCCTGGACATCCAGCCATCCAAATTGCACCAGCGCGTCCCGGTATTCCTGGGTTCGCGCGATGAAGTGGCGGTGGTGACGGGTTACCACGGCGAGTAATTTCGCCCGTTGTTGCATAAATAAAAAATCACTCTTGCGCATTCTGAAAATTGTTTGTTAGAATGCGAGCCTCTTACGCAGCGGGCTTCAGTGATGAGCCGCAACTTGCGTAGACAGGTTTCGCCGGTGTAGCTCAGTTGGTAGAGCAGCGCATTCGTAATGCGAAGGTCGTAGGTTCGACTCCTATCTCCGGCACCACAATTCGGCAGTACACGGAAAAGGGTTACAGACTTCGGTCTGTAACCCTTTTTTTTATTTCCGTCGACAACTATCACCATGCAAGCATAGTGTCGGAAAAATTAACATTATCTCGGCGATAATAATTTTTTCACATTGTTTTCAAATACTTAAGTTTGTGGCATGGTTCGTGCTAAGGGTTAAATGGCAACATTATAATTTTTTCCACAAATCAACTAGGGACCTAGCCCATGAAACTCCATAAAGTATTGTCCGCAGCAGCATTGTTCCTGCTCGCCAACGCCGCCAGCGCCATGCCGTTCGTGAACGGCGGCTTTGAAGATGGCACCACCAATGGCTGGACCACCGGCGGCGGCTACCGCGGCGGCATTCCGAATTCGGCCATCGCGCCAAGCGACTTCCTGCCAGGTGGCAGCCTGTACGACAACGCCGCCAACCGCTCGACGATCAATACCGTTGGCACCGTGGACGGCAACCTCGGCGCCGCACTGGGCAGCACGGTTTATTCCGGTAATTACTCGTTCCGCACCGAAGACTTGTTCTTCGGCGGCTATGCTTCGGTGATCAGCCAGAAAGTGTTGAACTACACCGACGCGAACATCTTCTTTGCCTGGAAAGCCGTACTGGAAAATGGCGGCCACGCGGAAGACAATTCCGCCGAAGTGGTCGTGTCTTTGCATGACGACACCACCAATACCCAGCTGATCAGCCGTGTCTACAACGCCGGCGCCGGCGGTGGCGGTGTGGATACCCGCTTCACCGAGCTCAATGGCGTGTTCTATACCGCCGACTGGCAAATCGAACAGCTGGCCATCGACGCATTGCTGGCTGGCCACGATTTCACGCTGTCGCTGCTGGTGGCGGATTGCGATCCGACCGGCCACTTTGGCTACGCCTATATCGATGGCTTCGGTTCCCGTGTCCCACCGGTCGACGTACCTGAGCCGGCAACCGGGGCGCTGATGCTGCTGGGCTTGGGCGGCTTGGTGGCAGCGCGCCGCCGCGGCAAAAAAGCATAAGCGGTAGCCGGTTTTTTGCCGGAATAAAAAGCAGTCCTGCGGGACTGCTTTTTTATTGGGTGAGATTTACATGGAGCCAATTCATTTCCATGTAATAACCACAACGCCGTGGCGCTGATGCTGTTGGCGCTTGAGCCATATCAGTTGGTTGCGGGTTGAACATGCGGACGTCATTGCAATCGCCGTGCCACCCGCACCCGGTAGCGAAATGCCGTGATATTTCAACCACTTGGACGCCATGGCCGGCTGGCCGTGGCCGGCGGCGGTTGCCCGCTGCAGGGCAGCATTGCCCGGATCCGGGCACTTTGCTTGACGGTATCCTGCGCCACCGTCCCGGCCGCTGGATTAGACTGGCGCCATGACGCGCCGACTTGATGATTACACTGCCGAGAAAGTGGCAGTAGCTTTGCTGACCCGCGCCGCCTTTGGCGAGGGTACCGCATACACGTACGCTGAGCTGGCTGGGATTCCAGCCCGGCTGATCAATGACATCCTGGCCCGCCCGCTGGGGCGCTTGCGGGAGTATTCCACCCTGTTGCTGCCGTCGCCGGACCGGCGCAACGGCACCCGCATGTTGCTGGCGCCGTTACTGGATCAGCGGCTGGATCAATAGCTGGAAATTGGCGCCGGCGCGCCGTTCTTGAAGTTGAAGATGGTCACCAGCGATTCCTTCATGTCACCCTTGGCGTCGAACGAATAGGTGCCCATCACGCCCTTGTAGGCGCCGCCGCTGATGGACGGGCCAACCTTGGCCGGGTCGGTCGAGTTCACCTTTTGCATGGCGCTGGCGTACATCATGGTGGCGTCATAATAGGTCGCCGCGTACACATCCGGTTCCCGGTTATAGCGCTTCTTGAAGGCGGCCTTGAATTGCGGGCCGGCCGCCGCCTTGTCGAGGATCGCGCCGCCTTGCGAGCACAGCACGTTGTCGCCCACGGCGTCGCCGCCCAGCTTGCCCATTTCCGCGGTACAAATGGTGTCGCCGCCCAGCAGCTTGGCATTGATGCCCAACTGTTTCATTTGGCGCGCCATCGGCGCGGCTTGTGGCGCATAGCCGCCGAAGAAGATCGCTTCGACATTCTTGGCTTTCAGCTTGGTCAGGATGGCGGTGAAATCCACGGCCTTGTCGGTGGTGTATTCGTGACCCGCGACCGCCAGGCCGGACGCCTTGGCCTGCTTTTTGAATTCTTCCGCCAGGCCTTGGCCAAACGCGGTGCGGTCATCGATCACGGCCACGGTTTTGGCCTTCAATTCCTTGGCGGCATACAGCGCCATTTTCGAGCCCAACTGGGTATCGCTGGCGTTCACGCGGAACACGCCCTTATAGCCTTGCTGCGTGACTTTCGGGTTGGTGGCGACGGTGGCGATCAGGGTGCCGGCATCGTTGTAGGCGCGGGAAGCCGGGATGGCGACGCCGGAATTGTAAGGACCGACCACGTAACGCACGCCGCTGTCGATGAATTTTTGCGCGACTTGCACGCCGGCTTTGGGATCGCCCTGGTCATCTTCCGACAGCAGTTCGAACTTGATTTTCTTGCCGCCCACGGTGATCGGTTTGGCGTTCAATTCTTCGATCGCCAGGCGGGCGCCGTTTTCATTGTCTTTGCCGGAAAACGCCTGCGCGCCGGACAGGGGACCGGTGTGGCCAATCTTGACGGTTTCCTGGGCCGCTGCGGTGTTCATGGCGCTGATGGCGCCCAGCAGGGCGAGTGCGCCCATGGTGCGTTGGAACTTCATTGTGTCTCCTTGGTGAGGGTCGATGCGCGTGCATTATCCCCAAGGCGAAATGGCAGGGCAAGCGCAAACTGCGGCGCCGGCGCGGTATCTTGCGGGGCGGGCGGGCGCTGCTTGTACGGTTATGCGGAAATATGTAAAAACGTGCGGAAAACCGCCGGTGCGGCCAGGTTTCAGCGTTGCGCTGTGCGGCTGCGCTGGCAGGCGGGGCAAGCGCAAACCATGCGTGCGGGGGGGGGGCATGACGATGAAGTGCGCATGGGAATCCATGCGCACTTGGAGGGATATCAGGCTTGCTTGCGGCGGCGGGCAGCCGCCAGGCCTGCCAGGCCCAGGCCAAACAGCATCATGGAGGCCGGCTCGGGAACATTGCTCGATTGCGCGGTGTTCAGTTGCACGTTGTCGAGCAACATGTAGTCGTCGCCGATCACGCGAATGGCGTCGAAGTTAAAGCCGGAGAAGCCGTAGAAGTTATCGTCGCCGAGGCCAACTTCGGTCGTAAACGAGTCCAGCACGGTATTGCCCAGCAGCGCTTCAAATGTCCATACCGAAGAGTTGGACGCCATGGCAAACGCCGCCCCCGATTGCACGTTGGTGAAATTCAGCTCGAACGTGGTTGGAGACGGACCCGGCTGAAAATTGCCCAGCGTGGCGCCGGTGATGTTGGGGAAGCCTTCCTGGGGCGAATAACGCAGGAATGGCGTAAAACTCACGCCTTCCGCCGCCCATTCGGTGGTGACGCTGGCGCTGCCGCCGAGCACATGCTCGTCAAAGGTGATGGTAGACGTAGGCGACGACAGGCCGGTGGTGGAATGGCTGATCACGGCAGCCTGGGCGAATTGGGTGGCGGTCAGCAGGGCGGCGGCAAGAAGCGCTTTTTTCATGATTGTTGGCCTATAGGAAAGTTAAGTTACTTCAGTGCTACTTTTAGCAATTTGCATGCCATCAATATTACTGTCGTAAAATCAATGAGTTGCACCGTTGACATTTCTTGAGCCGACACAAGTGTAAAAAAATCCGACACTGTGATGTTGCTGATTGGTAACGATAATCCGGCCGCAGGCGGCGCCTTCGGTGGGCCGCGCCGGCCGCAAGAACATTCAGCGTTGCGCCGTGCGGCGACGCTGGCGCGCCAGCGCGGCATTGATGCGGTCGATCAGGCCGTTGTCTTGGCCATAGGCAATGGCAAAGTGTTCGCCATTGTCGGTTTGTACCGGTTGCGGCAACACCGACAGGCTGACGTCCGGCGCCAGGTTCATGTCTTTGAGATACGGGGCAATGAACGCGCGCAACTCCATCTCGATGTCTTGGGCGGATTCCCCGGCGGGCTGCACCAGCAAGACCGCGTCGACCCGTTTCAACAGCAGCCGCTGCAGACGCGCCGCGCGCGAAGCGATGTCGTCTTCCACCCGAAACAGCTTGTTGCGGCGGCGTTCGAATTCATCGCCATAGGTATAGCCGCGCACTGCGCCCACCGTCTTGCCCTGTAAATCATCGAGGGAGGTGAACGGAAAGGTGGCGTCGCTGCGCGTGACCAGCCACAGTGTATTGCTGCCCACGATATCGGAATAGTGCAGCTCGCGCAGGCGCTCGCCGGTCTTTGGTAAACCGAAGATCAGGCCCGCGCCGGTGCGGGCGTTGCGTTCGGCGCGCGGCCACGGATAACTCTTGATGTTGAAGGTGATGTTGAGCTCTTGCTCGAGGTAGTCGAACAATTTACGCCGCCAGGGCTTGAGCGGCTTTTGCCGGCCTTGCGCATCGAGCGCGTCGCCCAGCAAGAGCGTGACCGGTTGCGGCGGTGCGGCGTGGGCCAGTGCCGGGCCCAGTGCCAGCATGCCGGCAGCCAGTCCGCACGCCGTTATCAATGTGCGCTTGCGTTGGGATGCCATCAGATATCCGAATATAAAGCCGCCACTCCGGTGCTGGCGGAAGAGTGGCGGCGACGGTTAATTATTACAGAGATGGTGCATTAAGGTGCAAATAACCGCCATTGGTCATCTGTTTGATGCCAATAGATTATTTTAGCGTTGCGTCCGCGCCGTACTGTCCGGATTCACGCCGCCACCAGCCGCCTCATCGGCAGGTGGGACCGGCCGCACGGGCGGAATGGGGGCTGCGGTGGGGACTCTTGCCGCCTGGGCCGGTGGCACAGGCGGGCGTGCGCCGGCGGCGGCCATCGCGTGACCGCTGTAGGCGGCGATGGCGGCCGCCTGGGCGGGATCGGCGGCATTGGGGGGGCGTTGCGCGTTGGCGGCCTGGGCAGCCTGCCGTGCCTGCTCCGCCTGGGCCGCCGCATTGGCCAGCACGTCCGCTTGCTGTTCGGCGCGGACTTGCCGTGCCGCGGCGGCGGCTTCGGTCAGTTGGCGCTCCCGCTGCGCCTGCGCGTTGGCGCGGCCCCGGGCGGCTTGCTGTTCCAGTGCCAGGCGCTGCTCCGCCGTGCGCTGCGCCGCCGCCATGGCGGCGGCGCCCTGGGCTTCCGGCCGTGCGCCTTGGAGCTCGGCGGCCTGTTGTTCGGCCACCCGTTGTTCGGCTGCGCGGGTGGCCGCGGTGCGTTCGGTGGCTTGCCGCTCCTGCCGTGCCGCTGCGGTTTGCGTGGCGGCGCCGGTGTTGGTCTGCTGTGCGGCTTCCGCCTGGCTGGCTTGGTCCGCCTGGGCTTGCGCAAGCGCCGCCAGGGTGCGGCGCTCGGCGCCGGTGCGCTGGACGGTGCGTTCGCTTTCCACGGCGGCGTTTTGGCGTGCCTGCTGTTGCACGGCTTGCTGGCGGGCCGTTTCGCGCTGTTCGTCCATCTGTTCCGCCAGCGCGCTGGTTTGTGCACGCAAATTGGCCTGGCCCGCAGTGGTGAGGCGGACATTGTCGGCGCGGTCGGCGATGGCGCGGTCTTGCTGTGCTTCCGTGGCGGTGCGGGCGGCCTGTTGCGCTGCCTGCTCGCGGCGCTGGGCCTGGAGGCGATTGTCCCCGGTGAGCTGTGCGTCGGCCTCGGCGTCGCGTTCGGCTTGCGCGCCGCTGCTTGCCGCAGGCTGCGCCGTGGCGTTTTGCGCAGCCTGCGTTTGCCGGGATTGCGCCCGTGCCGCCTGCTCCTGCTGCGCGGTCAGGCGTGCCTGTTGCGCCAGGCGTTGCCGGGCTTGCGCTGTCTGCTGTTCCGCCTGCACCTGATCCGGCTGTACCTGATCCGGCTGCAACGGCGGGTTGGCCTGCCGCGTCTGCTGGGCAGCTTGCGCCGAAGTTTGCCGCTGTGCGGCCATGCGCGCGGCCAAGGTGGCTTCATCGCGCGCTTCCGCAATGGCGGCGGTATTGCGCCGCGCGGTGGCGCGATCGGTTTCACTGCGGGCGGCGTCATTGCGGACGACGCTTTGCTGCTGGGCATCCTGCTGCGCCCGTTGTTGCGCTTGCTGCGCCTGTTGTGCCTGTTGCGCGGATAAACGCTGCTGCGCTTCCTGCTGTCCGCTTTGCTGCGCGGCGCGTGTAGTGGCTTCTTGCTGGACACGCAAGCGCGCATCGCTGCCGGTCGCCAGGTCCAGGTTGGCTTGCAACTGTTGTTGCGCCTGTAATTCCAGGGCCGATTGCACCTGATCCAGTTCTTGCCGCAAGGCGGCGGCGCGCTGGGCAAGGTCGGTGCTTTGCCGGGCCGCCATGCGTTGCGCCAGCGCGGTGGCGGCGGCATCTTCCTGTGCCGAGACGTCCAGCTGGCGCCGTTCGGCGGCCCGGTCCGCCGCCAGCCGGTCGGCCTGGGTTTCCTGTTGCGTGCGCGATGCCTCCGCAGCGGCCTCGCGCGCCACGGCCAGTTGTTGCTGGCGCAATACCTCGGCCGGCGTGCCCGCCAGCGCGTCATTCAGCGCCAGGCCGGCCAGCGTGGCGTCTGAACCAGGCGCGGCCGGCGGGGCGGTGGCGGGCGCCGGCGTTGTGGCGGAGGCCGCTTCCGCTTGCGCCACGGCGACACCCAGCGCATTGAATTGTTCGGTGGTGCGGGTCAGCAGCGCCAGCGTGCCGTCGCGGTCGGCGGCGAACGCGGCGCGCAGTAGAGGCGCTTCCACATTGAGCAGATCGGCGCTGGACGCCGGGGCCAGCGGATCGAGCGTAATGCCGACCCCGGCCAGGGTGCTGCTGGAAATCGGACCGCCCCGTCCCGCCGTGGCGCCCAGTTGTTGCAGCACCAGCGCCAGCCGTTCGCCCAGCGTGCCGCCCTGGCTGTCCGGCAGCGGCGGCAAGGTATCGAGGGCGGAAGGTGGCAACTGGTTGAACGACTGGGTCAGGTTGGTGGCCGCCACGTTCAGCAGCATGATGTCGGCGACGGTCGGGGTGCTGGCCGTGCCACCCTGCAATTGGTCCAGCTGGCGGCGCGTCAGCGCGACCGTGGACAGGAATTGCGCCAGGCCGGAAAAGTCCACGGCGGACGCGTTGTCGGCCAGGGCACGACCCGCCGCCAGGGCAGCGGCGGCGGACGCGGAAAGGGCTGGGGTGAGCGGGGCGACAGTGGATGCCGCGTCGACAGGGTTGGTTACAGGCAGCATGATGGCACCTTCAGGCACGGGTTGTCCCGGTCAGCATGCGCGTGTGCCGGGCGGGTGTCTGTGGGCTGCCCCACATTATGGGAATGCAAGTCAACGGTGCGCAGCGGCGCCGCGTTGTTGGGGCGATAATTGACCCTTTGAAATAAATCAGGAGTATCGCGTGACTTTGATGCAGAGGCTGGCGCTGGCCGGCAGTGTAGCCGCTAGTGTGGCCGCGGGTTTGGCCTGTCTGCTGCTGGCGGCGCCCGCGCACGCACTGGGACAAAAGCGCTTTGTCGGCTATGACCAGGCCTCGCCTGCCGCGTTCGGCCTGGTGCGGGGCAGCGACGCCGCGCCGCTGTATGCCGACAGCGGCGAGTATCCGGCCGTGCTGCGGGCGGTGGCGGATTTGCAGGCTGACATCGAGCGCGTCAGCGCGCGCCGCCCCGCACTGGGCAAGGGCACGCCATCCGGCGCCGACGTGGTGATTATCGGTACGCTGGGCAAGAGCGCCGTGATCGACCGGCTGGCCCGCTCCGGGACGCTCGATGTCGCGGCCATCAAGGGGAAATGGGAAGCGTGGCAGGTGCAGGTGCTGGTGCGCCCGCTGCCCGGCGTCGAGCGTGCGCTGGTGATCGCGGGCAGCGACCGGCGCGGCACGCTGTATGGCATCTATGAATTATCGGAGCAGATCGGCGTGTCGCCATGGCACTGGTGGGCCGACGTGCCGCCGCAGCGCCACCGGCAACTGACCGTGGACGCCGGGGTCAAGGTGGCGGAGGCGCCGGCGGTGCGGTACCGTGGCATGGCGCTCGATGGCGAAGCGCCCGGGCTGTCGGCGTGGGCAAAGCAATCGTTTGGCGGCTACAACGCGAAGTTTTATGAGCGCGTTTATGAATTGCTGCTGCGGTTGCGCGGCAATACCCTGTGGCCGGCCACCGGCGAAGCCGCCTTCCTGGCCGACGACAAGCAAAACGCGCAGCGCGCGGAAGACTATGGCGTGATGGTGGGCGCGCCGCCGACCGACGGCAAGGCCAGGCGGCTGTGGAAAGGGCCGCAGCTGGTGGCCGTCTGCGGCAACGAGGGCAAGCCCCCGGCGGACGAGGCGCTGCTGCTGATGTGCGACGATGGCGCCGGCTACCTGCGCCGTCTGCCGACCCATGACGAACGCAAGCGGGCCGGCGGCGCGGGGATCGAATACCACATTGCGCGCGACGCGCCGCAGCGTTCATGGGTCAACGCGGCGCCGCTGCCCAAACTGTGGGAGCAATTGCACCTGGCGTGGCGCCATGGCGCCGACCGCATGTGGATCGCGCATGTCGGGCCACTGAAGCCGTTTGAGGTGCCGGCGGAATTTTTCCTCACCTATGCATGGAATCCTGAAGCCTGGCCTGCCGAGCGGTTGCCGGACTACCTGAAGCTGTGGGCGGGCCGGGAATTCGGGCCGCAGTATGCCGATGACGTGGCCGAGATCGTCGGCAAGACCGCGCAATACAACGCGCGCCGCGCGCCGGAATTGCTGGCGCCCGGCGACTACAGCCTGCTGCACGGCGACGAGGCGGGACGGGTGGTGGGCGAGTACCGCGCGGTGTCCGGCAAGGCCGAGAAAATCGATGGCGGCTTGCCGTCGGATTTGCGCGATGCGTTTTACCAGCTGGTGCTGTATCCGGCGCAGGGCAGCGCCGTGGTGGCCGACATGCTGACGGCCGCCGCGCAAAACCGCCTGCAGGCCGGGCAGGGCAGGGTGGCCGCCAATGACCTGGCCACCAAGGTGCGCGACCTGTTCAAGCAGGACGCCGAACTGGCGCGGGTGTACCACGAAGACATCAGCGGCGGCAAATGGAACCGGCTGATGGCGCAAGTCCACCTCGGTGGCGGCACGGCGCGCAATGTGATGCCGGCGGTGGCCGAAGTGCAGCCCAGCCGCGCCGCCGACATGGGCGTGGCGGTGGAAGGCAGCGCCACCGTCTGGCCGGATGCGGGCAGCGACAAGCTGGCCCTGCCACGGATGGATGCGGGCGGCAAGCAGCAGCGCCACGTCGACATTTTCAACCGGGGCCAGAACCCGTTCAAATTCACCATCGCCGCCAGCGCGCCCTGGATCACCCTGAGCCGGTCGAGCGGCACGGTGGCCAAGTCGCAACGCATCACGGTCGAGGTGCGCTGGACCGATGTGCCGGCCGGCGCCGAGGTGGCGGTGCTGGCGATCCTGGGGCCGGATGGCGCCAAGGCCACGGTGCAGGTACCGTTGCGGCCGCCGTCGGCGGGCGTGAAGCCGGCGGCCGGCAGCTACCTGGAATCGCAGGGCGCGGTCACGGTGGAGGCCGAGCACTATGCGCGGGCGCTGGCGCCGGAAGGGCGGCAGTGGCTGAAGATTCCGGGGCTGGGACGGACCTTGTCCGGCATGACGGCGCTGCCGGTGGTGGCGCCGCCGCCACCGCCACCGCCACCGCCGCCGCCCAAGCCGGTCGAAGTGAAGCCGGCGGCGCCCGTGGTGGCGCCGTCCGATGGGGCGGAAGCGGCCGCTACGGGGGCCGCCGATGCCGCCGCCAACGCCGCCTCTGCACCGGCCGCTTCTGCCGCCGCAACGGGCGCCGCCGTTGAAGTGGCTGGTGCGGCGCCAGGTGTCTTTTCCGCAGTGCCGGCGCCGGCGGCGGTTTCCGAACCGGAACCCGTCCCCGCACCGGCGCCGGAGCCGCCCGCGCCGAAGCTGGCCGATCTGCGCCTTGAATACGATCTCCACCTGGCGACCAAGGGCAAGGTGACGGTGCAGGCGGTACTGTCGCCGACCCATGCATTCCTGCCGGGGCAGGGCTTGCGCTATGCGGTGTCGATGGACGACGAGGCGCCGCAACTGGTCGATATCCACGATGCGGCGCACGCGGCTTCCTGGACCACGGCGGTGCAGGATAACGCCGCGGTGTTCCTCACCACGCATACGGTGGACCGTCCCGGCCCGCATGTGCTGAAGTTCTGGTCGGTCGATCCGGGACTGGTGTTGCAGCGGCTGGTGGTCGATACCGGCAGCCTGAAGCCAACGCTGCTGGGTCCCCAGGAAAGCCCGAAAGCGCCCTAGTTGTACCATCGCAATGTCACACCCCGGGGTCTGACCCCGGGGTGTGACATTGCGGACAGGAACAGTGATCTGGTCGGCCCTCCCGCGCCTCTGTTATGTGCCGCACTGTACATAGCAAGCGATCGTCCTATCGTGTACTGGCAATCCAGCCCATTCCACTACATGACGAGGACTCGACCATGGACAACATTTCTTCCGGCACCAACAAATCCAGCGATACCGTAACGTCGATCGGCCGCGACCTTTCGAAAGATGCGCACGGTGCGATTGACCAGGCCGCCGACAAGGCGCAGCCGACCGCGGACCGCCTGGCCAGTTCGGCCCACGCGGCCGTTGACCGCGTGGCTGAAAAAGTACAGCCCGCTGCCGACAAGCTGGCGTCGGCCGCCCACAGCGCCACCGACAAGATCGCCGATACCGCCAGCAAGGTAAGCGATAAGCTGGCCGTTAAAGGCGAAAAACTCAGCGCCACCTATAAGCAATATGCGGAGCAGGGGCGAGGCTATGTGCGCAGCAGTCCGGCTGTATCGGTGCTGCTGGCAATGGCGGCAGGCTACGGCTTGTCTAAGCTGCTGAGCTCGCGTAAATAACCACGTTGGCCCGCGCCATGCGAACCCCGGTTCCCTCGGTTCCCGCAGGCCCACCCCTTGCCGGCGCTGGCGAGGCCGGCGTCACGTCGGTGCCGGCGGCGCAACCGAGCTACGCGGCCGTCTCGTGGAGCGCGGTGGCGGCGGGAGCGGTGGCGGCGGCGGCATTGTCGTTCATCTTGCTGGTGCTGGGCGTCGGGCTGGGACTGGCGGCGGTGTCGCCGTGGTCGTACAGCAGCGCACCGCTGGGCAAGGCGGCTATCGTATGGCTGTCGCTGATGCAACTGGCGTCGAGCGCCGTGGGTGGCTACATGGCGGGCCGGTTGCGGGTGCGCTGGTATGGCGTGCACGGCGACGAAGTGTATTTCCGCGACACGGCCCACGGCTTGCTGGCGTGGGCCGGCGCGACCTTGCTGGCGGCGGCGCTGATGGCCGGCGCCGTGCGATCGGTGCTGGGCGGCGCGGCCGAGTTGGCCGCTGCCGGGCCTGCGGCGGCGCATGCCGGCCGGCCGGGCGGACCCGCGTCCGGCGAGGCTGCCAGGGCCGAGTCCGGCCGGACCTTGCCCGGCGGCGATGCGCTGGCCGCCATCGCCCGCAGCACCGGCGCCGCGAACGGAGGCGGCGCCGGTGCCGGCGGTGCGGCGCACGACGCCGCCGATGGCGCGGCACCGGCGTCCGGTGCATCGGGCGCCGCGCCGGGCACCCCGTCCAGCGCATCGGCCACCGCTTATTACGCGGACCTGCTGCTGCGTTCCGACACCATGCCGCTGCCGGACGTCACCGGCGCCGCGCTGCGCGCGGAACTGGTGCGCCTGCTTGATGCCCATCCCGGCGGCCTGTCCGACGAAGACCGCCAGTATGTGGCGCGCATGGTGGCCAAGCGTACCGGCCTGGAACCTTCCGACGCCGAACGCCGGACCGATGAGGTGGTGGCCCGGCTGCAGCAGGCCCGCGCAGCGGCCCAGGCAAACGCCCTGGCCGCCGCCGATGCCGCGCGTAAAGCCGGCGCGTATTCCGCCCTGTGGATGTTTATCGCACTGTTGCTGGGCGCATTTTCCGCCAGCCTGGCTGCGACCTTTGGCGGCCGGCAGCGCGACCTCGCTTCCCCGCCGCGCACTTATTAAAGGAGAACCGCGATGCGCTCCATCCTGCTTTGGCTGCTGGGTGTTCCGCTCCCCATCATCATTTTGATCGCGCTGCTGCGCTGATTCCTGAGGACTTCAATGACCCGACCCGACCCCGCCGCCAGCGCCCTTGACCTGGCCAACACTGTCACCCACAACCCCAACAAGGCCGCCGAACATGGCGAGCCATCGCGTACGCCACCGGAAGGCCATCATTTGCCGGCGGCGCCTGGCGCCACCGCCGGCACCCAGTCCGAACACCAGGCATCGCCCAAGACCGGCGCACCGCCCGCCCCGGGCGTCAATCCCAATGATGGCAACCTGCGGCGCGTGCGCGCCGATGACGGCGGCCAGCGCCTGACCACCAACCAGGGCGTGCCGGTGGCCGACAACCAGAATTCGCTGAAGTCCAGCCTGCGGGGCCCGACCCTGATGGAAGACTTCATCCTGCGCGAAAAAATCACGCATTTCGACCATGAGCGCATTCCCGAGCGCGTCGTGCATGCGCGCGGATCGGCGGCGCATGGCTACTTCGAATCGTATGAGGATTTGTCCAGCCTGACCCGCGCCGCACCCTTTGCCGGGGCGGGCAAGCGCACCCCCGTGTTCGTGCGCTTTTCCACGGTGGCCGGCGAGCGCGGTTCGGCCGATACCGTGCGCGACGTGCGCGGCTTTGCGGTCAAGTTTTATACGGATGAAGGCAACTGGGACCTGGTCGGCAATAACATTCCCGTGTTCTTTATCCAGGATGCGATGAAGTTCCCGGACCTGGTGCACGCCGTCAAGCCGGAGCCGCACAACGCGATACCGCAGGCCGCCAGCGCGCACGACACCTTCTGGGATTTCGCGTCGCTGATGCCGGAATCGATGCACATGCTGATGTGGGCCATGTCGGACCGCGCGATTCCCCGCAGCTACCGCATGATGCAAGGCTTCGGCGTGCACACGTTCCGGCTGGTGAATGCGGAGGGCGATTCCGTGTTCGTGAAATTCCATTGGCAGCCGCTGGCCGGCACCCATTCGCTGGTGTGGGATGAAGCGGCAAAAGTCATTGGCGCCGACCCGGACTTCCACCGGCGCGACCTGTGGGACGCCATCGAGTCGGGCAACTATCCGCAATGGGAACTGGCGCTGCAAACCTTCACGGAAGAACAGTCCGCGCAATTCCCGTTCGACGTGCTGGACGCCACCAAGCTGGTGCCGGAAGAACTGGCGCCGTTGAAAGTCGTCGGGCGCATGACCTTGAACCGCAATCCGGACAATTTCTTTGCCGAGACCGAACAGGTGGCGTTTTGCGCCGCGCACATCATTCCCGGTATCGATTTTACCAACGACCCGCTGCTTCAAGGGCGTATCCATTCGTATATGGATACCCAGATCAGCCGCCTGGGCGGCGCGAATTTCCATGAAATCCCGATCAACGCGCCGATCGGCCCGGTGCACAACAACCAGCGCGACGGCATGCACCGGCAAACCATTAACCGGGGCAAGGTCGCGTATGAACCCAATTCGCTGGGCGGCGGCTGCCCGTACCAGGCGGGCATGGCGGGTTTCACCAGTGTCCGCGCGCAAGAGGCGCGGGAAGACAAGGTGCGCGGCAAGCCGGAACTGTTTGCCGACCACTATTCGCAGGCGCGCCTGTTCTGGCAAAGCCAGACGCGCCACGAGCAGCAGCACATCATCAATGGCTTCCGCTTTGAATTGAGCAAGGTGACGGCCCCTGGCATCCGCGTGCGCATGCTGTCGATGCTGGCCAATGTCGATGATGCGCTGGTGTCGGCGGTGGCGGCGGGACTGGGCTTGCCGGTGCCGGCGCCGCAGCCGCTGGCGACCAGCCTGCCGCTGCCTTCGTATCCGCCATCGCCGGCGCTGTCGCTGATGGCGCGCCCCGGGCAGCAGGGCATTGCGACACGCCAAGTGGCGATCCTGGTGGCCGATGGCGTCGATGGCGAAGGCGTGCGGGCGATCCAGGCGGCGCTGACACAGGATGGCGCCGTGCCCCATATCGTGGGGTTGTGGCTGGGCCTGGTGGTGGCGGCGGACGGCGCACCGATCGCCGTGGAACGGACCCTGGAAAATGCACCGGGCGTGCTGTTCGACGCGGTGGCGATCCCGTGCGGCGAACAGGCCGCGCAAACGCTGGCGGGCATGGCGCAGGCGCTGGATTTCGTACGGCTGCAATACCGCCATTGCAAACCGATCCTGGCCGTGGGCAAGGGCATCCTGCTGCTGGCCAGGGCGCAGATTCCCGCGCAATTGCCCGACGGCTCGCCCGATCCCGGCCTGATCGGCACCGAACCGGCCGACTTGCCCGATGCGCTGGCCGCCTTCAAGCAGGCGCTGGCCGATGGCCGCGCATGGGTGCGGGAAACCGATCCGCCAGCGGTGTGAACGGCCCGGCTCCCCGACCGATTGCGCGGCAGCGGCGGCATAGTGCTATCCTGCCGGGATGGACGTCTATGCCCCGCAAACATGGCTTCCCCACGAGCGCCCGATGTTGCCGGGCTCTCCGTCCACGCCCGATCACCCGGCGCCGCGCCGGGCGGCCTACCTGCTGGTCGGATTGATCGTTGCGCTGACGGGGGGATTGGGCAATGCGCTGGTCACCGTCAATTTGCCGTACCTGCAAGGTTCACTGGGCGTCTATGCGGCGGAAATCGCGTGGCTGCCGGCCGCCTATGTGATGGCCAATGTGTCGATGAATTTGCTGCTGGTGAAATTCCGCCAGCAATATGGGCTGCGCCTGTTCACCGAACTGTTTTTACTGCTGTATGTGGTGGCCACCGTCGCGCATTTGTTCGTGCACGGGCTGGCGTCCGCGATCGCGGTGCGGGCCGCGCATGGCATGAGCGGCGCCGCGCTGACAGTGCTGGGCCTGTATTACGTGCTGCAAGCGTTCCCGAAGGAACACCGCCTCAAGGGCGTCGTCATCGGCATCGGCTTCGCGCAGCTGGCCTTGCCGCTGGCGCGGCTGTTTTCATCGGAATTGCTGGAAATCGGCGAATGGCGCGGCCTGTATTTCTTTGAGCTGGGCATGGCGCTGCTGGCGCTGGGGTGTGTCTTGCTGTTGCCGCTGCCGCCCGGCGACCGGGTGCGCGCCTTTGAAAAACTCGATTTCGCCACCTTTGCCCTGTTCGCGCCCGGTATCGCGCTGCTGTGCGCCGTGCTGGCGCTGGGCCGCATCGTCTGGTGGCTGGAAGCGCCCTGGCTGGGCTGGTGCCTGGCGGGCGCCATCGTGCTGATGACGGGGGCGCTGCTGATCGAGCACCACCGCAAGTCGCCGCTGTTGAATACCCGCTGGCTCAGCACCGCCAGCATGCTGCGGCTGGCGCTGTCCGTGCTGCTGATCCGCATCGTGCAGACCGAAGCCTCGGCCACGGTGGGCTTGCTGCAATCGCTGGGCATGAACAATGACCAGATGCAGACCTTGTGGATGGTCACCCTGGCCGGCAGCGTGGCCGGCATTGCCGCCAGCGCGCTGACCATTTCGCCCGCCCGTATCCAGCCATCGCTGATATTCGCACTGGCGCTGATGGCGGCCGGTGCGTTCATGGACAGCCGCGCCACCAGCCTGGTGCGGCCCGAGCAAATGCTGGCCAGCCAGTTCCTGCTGGCGTTTGGCGGCACCTTCTTCCTGGGCCCCACCTTCGTGTCCGGCTTTGGCGCGGTGATCGCGGCGCCGCGCAACCTGATCAGTTTTTCACTGATGTTCACCATCGCGCAAAACCTGGGCGGCTTGCTGGGTTCCGCGCTGGTCAATTCGGTCCAGGTGGTGCGTGAAAAATACCATTCCAGCCAGCTGGTCGAGCACCTGACCCTGCTCGATCCGCAAGTGGCCGCCCGCATCCAGGGCGGCGCCTCGGCGCTGGGCGGGACACTGGGCGACCCCGCCGCGCGCAGCGCGCAAGGCATCGCGTCGCTGGGGGCCGCCGCCACACGCGAAGCCAATATCCTGGCTTGGAATGATGTGTTCCTGGCGATCGGCGTGGTGGCGCTGGCGACCATCGCATGGATGCTGCTGCATTACCTGTGGAATCTCTGCACCGCCTGCAAACCCGCGCCCGCGCCCGATGCGCAGGCGGGACTTGCCCATGTCGCCCTTAACAATTCGGGATCGTCGTGATGAGTAAAACACCCCCCAACCCCGCCGGGCACGGCGCCGCGCCGGACGCCGATGCCGCAGCAGCACCGGCAGCCGCGCCAGTACCGGCGGCATCATCCGAAGCACCACCGGCAGCGCCGGCGTCAGCCGACACCCGCCCGGAGCGCATCGCGATAGCCGGCTTCCTGCTGGTGGCCATCATCGGCGTGCTGGTGGTCTTGTATGCGTGGCGGCTGCCGCCTTTTTCCACCCCGATCGTGACCACGGAAAATGCGCTGGTGCGGGGCCAGGTGACCTTGATCGGTACCCAGTTGCCCGGCTATGTGACGGCCGTGAAAGTGCAGGATTTCCAGCACGTGAAGGCCGGCGATTTACTGGTGCAGCTGGATGACCGCATCGTCCGCCAGCGGGTGGAACAGGCGCAGGCGCAACTGGCGGCGCAGCAGGCGGCGCTGGCCAACTGGGACCAGTCGCGCCGTGGCGCCCATGCCACCGTCGCGCTGAATGCAGCGGCGCTGGCCAATGCGCAGGCGCAGGCGGTCCGCGCGCAGGCCGACCTGGCGCGCGTGGATGCGCTGGTGGCCGATGGTTCGCTGTCGGTGCGTGAACAGGATGCGCAAAAAGCCGCCCGCGCGCAAAGCACGGCCGCGGTGGCGCAGGCCCGCGCCGCGCTGGACATCGCCAGGGAGCAGGCGCAGGCCGTCACCATCAACCGCCAATCGCTGCAGGCGGCGGTCGCCAATGCGGAAGCGGCATTGAAGGCCGCGCAGGTGGACCTCGACAATACTCACATCACGGCGCCGGCCGACGGCCAGCTGGGGCAAGTCATGGTGCGCCAGGGCGCGTATGTGAATACCGGGGCGCAGCTGATGGGACTGGTGCCGCGCCAGTTGTGGGTGGTGGCGAACCTGAAGGAAACGCAGATGAACAATGTGCGGGTCGGCCAGAGCGTGACGTTCCGCGTCGATGCGCTCGATGGGACGCAAATGACGGGGCAGGTCGAGCGCATCTCACCCGCCACCGGTTCGGAATTCGCCGTGCTGCCGGCCGATAACGCGACCGGCAATTACGTGAAGATTGCGCAGCGCATTCCGGTGCGCATCCGCATCGACCTGGGACAGGGCGAGGCGGAACGGCTGCGGCCCGGCATGTCGGTGGTGGTCAGTATTGATACCTCGTCGGTACCGAAGGATGAAGCGGGAGTGCACCAATGAGTGCGGCCGCTGGGCGGCATGGCCCGCGCCACGGCATGGGGGGCGCTGGCTCCGTGCTCGTGCTGGCGGCGGTGCTGGCCGGCTGCGCCGCCAAGGTGCCGCCAGCGCCTCCTGCCGCGCTGCAGGTGCCCGATGCATGGCGCTCTGCAACGGCGGCCGGCACTGCCAGCAGTACTGCTGACGCGGGCTCGGCTGCGGCGCCAGCCACCGCACCGGCCGCTGCCGATCTTCCCGGCGTTGCCACGCCAGTCGACACCCGCTGGTGGCGATCCTATGGCGACCCGGCGTTGTCATCGCTGGTTGGCCAGGCGCTGGAACACAACGGCGACCTGCGGGTCGCCCAGGCCCGCGTGGCGGAATACCGCGCCCTGGTGGCGCTGGCGCACGCCGCGCAGCAGCCGGTCGTCAGTGCCGATGGCGCGCCGGCCCGCGCCCGTGCGCCGACCGCCACCGGCGCGCCGCGCACCGCCAACGCGTTTATTGCGGAATTCCAGGCGGCCTATGAAATTGACGTCTGGGGCCGATTGCAGCGGCAAACCGATGCGGCGCGCGCCAGCTACATGGCGGAACAGGCCGGCCTCGATGCCGCCAGGCTGTCGATTGCCGCCACCGTGGCGGCGGGCTACCTGAATTTGCGCGGGCTCGATGCGCAACTGGAGCTGGCCCGGGCCACGTTGCAGGTGCGCGAACGCTCGCGCGGCCTGGCGCGCCGCCAGTTTGAAGTGGGCTACAGTTCAAAGCTGGAGTGGCTGCAGGCGCAATCGGAATTCCTGGCGGCCAGCGAACAGGTGCCGCAGTTGCAGCGCCAGGTGTTGGAACAGGAAAATGCGCTGGCCGTGCTGGCCGGCGGCAACCCCGGGCCCATTGCACGCGGTGTCGCGCTGGCGGACCTGGCGCCGCCGCAGGTGAGGGCCGGATTGCCGTCGGAATTATTGCAGCGCCGCCCCGATATCGCGCGCGCCGCCAGCGCGGTGCAGGCCAGCCTGGCCCAGTTGGCCGCCACGCGCGACCAGTTGCTGCCTTCTTTCCGACTGACAGTGCAGGGCGGCTTGCAATCGTCCACCTTGCACGCGCTGCTTGGCGACCCGGCGCATTTATGGAAACTGGCCGGTATTGTGGCCGCGCCGGTGTTCGATGGCGGCCGGGTGCAGGCGCAAACGGACGCCGCCGCCTTCCAGCGCGACCAGGCGCTGATTGCCTATGAAAACACGGTGCGCGCCGCCTTTGCGGAAACCGATAACGCGCTGGGCGCGATTGTCCGCTTGCGCGAACAACTGGCCGTCAATGAGGAACGCCGCGCGCAGGCGGCGGAAACGTTGCGCATTGCGCGCAACCGTTACCGCAATGGCTATGCGCCCTACCTGGAGGAATTGGATGCGCAGCGCACCTTGTACGCCGCGGATGTGGCGCGCCTGCAATTGAAGGCGCGCCTGCTGGTGGCGACGGTGGATTTATACCGTGCGCTGGGCGGAGGGTGGGGGCCTACCTGACCGGGATGCACAGGTCGCATTCGAACACGCCGGTCGCCGCATCTTCCGTGTAACTCGCGTCATAGCGTTCAAAGCACGGCCCCGGGGCAGGCTGCAAGCCGGATGCCGGCAGCACCTTGCCGTAGAATGTCATCCAGGCATTGCCGATGTCGGCCGCGGGCCCGCGATAGCGCACGGCGGCAAAGCGCCCGCCGGGGAAGCGCGTGACGGCGGCCGGCGCCGGCGCCACGTAATCATCGGGCACTTCCACACAGGCGTCGTAGCGGCACTGCTCCGGCGGCGTGTTCGACGGGTCGTCCTGGGCTATGCCGTACGTGGTGCGGTTCATCAATCCGTGGGCGGCGCGCCACGGATTGAAGACATCGCGCCAGAACACGCCCAGCGCGGGACCGAACGGCCCCGTGTGGCGCAGGTAAGCCAGGGTCACTGGCGGCAATTCCATCACGCGTGGTTCCATACCGTCTCCTTATTTGGATGGGGCGGTTTCATTCTCCACCGCCTTTGGCGTTTCATGGCGCGCCGTAGCCGGACGCCTGGTCTTGCGCAGCATGCCCATGCAGCGCTTCATCAAGTGTTCCAGGTCGTCGACGTAGGTGAACACGGCCGGCACCACCAGCAAGGACAGCAGGGTCGAGGTGATCAACCCGCCAATCACGGCGCGCGCCATCGGGGCGCGGAAGCTCGGGTCGGCGCCCCAGCCCAGCGCCAGCGGCATCATGCCGGCGCCCATCGCGATGGTGGTCATCAGGATCGGGCGCGAACGCTTGTGGCAGGCATCGACCAGCGCATCGAAACGCTTCATGCCTTCGCGCCGCGCAATGATGGCGTAATCGACCAGCAGGATTGAGTTTTTCGTCACGATCCCCATCAGCATGATCAAGCCGATCATCGATGGCATCGACAGCGCGCTGCGCGTGATCAACAGCGCGACGAACGCGCCGCCGATCGACAGCGGCAGCGCCGCCAGGATCGTGGCCGGCTGCATGAAGTCCTGGAACAGCAGCACCAGCACGCAATAGATGCAGATTACGCCGATCAGCATGGCAATGCCGAAGCTGGCGAACAGCGCCTGCATTTCCTGCGCATCGCCCAGTTCGGCGATCTTCACCGAGGGCGGCAGCGCTTTCATGGACGGCAGCGCGCGCGCCTCGTCGTTGACTTCACCGAGCGAGCGGCCATTCAATTCCACTTCCAGGGTCACGTTGCGCGAACGGTTCAGCCGGTTGATTTGCGCCGGGCCCGATTCCATGGAAATGTCGGCCACGGTGGACAGCATCACGGGACCGTTCTTGCCCGGCACCGTCAGGCGGCCGATGGCGTCCAGGTCGGCGCGCACCGCATCGGGCAGCTTGACGCGGATCGGCACCTGCCGCTCCGGCAAGTTCATCTTCGTCATGTCGAAGTCATAGTCGCCGGCGGTGGCCACGCGCACGGTTTCGCCGATGGCGGCCGCCGTCACGCCCAGGTCCGCCGCGCGGGCGAAGTCGGGACGCACGATGATTTCAGGACGCACCAGCGACGCGCTGGAATTGACGTTGCCGATGCCTTTGAGCGTGCGCAATTCGCGTTCCACCTTTTGCGCCGATTCGATCAACGCTTGCGGGTTTTCGCTTTGCAGCACCAACTGCATTTTCACGCCGGTATCCTGCGGGCCGACCGTGAAGCGGGCGCCCGGCAGGTTATTGAGCTTGACGCGGATTTTCTCTTCCACTTCCGCCATGCTTTCCGAACGGTCGCTGCGGTGCGCGGCGGTCAGGGTCAGTATGGCGCGGCGCGCTTCGGCCGCCGCGCCCGGCGCGAAGGCGTCGCCGGACGAGCCGCCGCCAATCGAACTGAAGACGCTGACCACGCCCTTGACGTCCATCGCCGCCAGGCGCGCCTGTTCGGCAATGGCGCGGGTCTCCTGCAAGGTCGAACCCGGCGGCAGTTCCACCGTGATCTGGGTCTGGCCACGGTCGGCCGGCGGCACGAAGCCGGTCGGCAGCAGCGGCACCAGCATGATGGAGCCGATAAAGAAGGCGCCCGACCCGATGGCGGTAATCAAACGGTGTTTCAGGCACCACTGCATCACGCGCATGTAGCGCTTCATGATCGGGCCATCGGCTTCCTCACCATGCGCGACCGGCTTCATCAGGTAAGCCGCCATCATCGGCGTCAGCAAACGGGCCACCACCAGCGATGCCAGCACGGCCAGCACGGCGGTCCAGCCGAACTGCTTGAAGAACAGGCCGGGAATGCCGCCCATGAACGCGGTGGGCAGGAACACGGCCACCAGCGCGAACGTGGTGGCGATCACCGCCATGCCGATTTCGTCGGCCGCTTCCATCGCCGCTTCATACGGCGTTTTCCCCATGCGCAGGTGGCGCGAAATGTTTTCGATTTCCACGATGGCGTCGTCCACCAGCACGCCCACCACCAGCGCCAGCGACAGCAGGGTCACCGTGTTGAGCGTATAGCCGAACAGGTAAATGCCGAGGAAGGCAGGCAGCACCGACAGCGGCAGCGCGGCGGCCGCCACCAGCGTGGCGCGCCAGTCGCGCAGGAACCACCACACCACCAGCACGGCCAGCAGCGCGCCTTCGTACAGTAATTCCATCGATCCTTCGAAGTTTTCCTGGATCGGCGCGGCATTGTCGATCGACATGTGCAACTCGAAGGCCGGGTGCGCCTTGCGCATCTCCTCGATCGCGGCTTTCACGTCGTTGGCGACCTGCGTTTCACTGGCGCCCTTGGTGCGGAACACTTCAAACGCCACCACCGGCTTGCCATCCTGCTCCGCCACGGCGCGGCGCTCGGCCGTGGTGTCGGTCACGGTGGCCACCTGGTCCAGGCGGATGTGGCGGCCTTCCGGCAACGGGATATCGATGGCCGCCAGTTCGGCCGCGCTTTTCACGGTGCCGATGGTGCGTACCGACTGCTCGGCGCCGGACACGTCGCCGCGTCCGCCCGGGGCTTCGCGCTGCACCATGCGCAGCTGGCGCGAGACGTCCAGCGCCGACACCTTCAAGGCCGCCATGCGGTTATCGTCCAGTTCGACGCGGATTTCGCGCGCGGCGCCGCCGATGCGCTTGACCTGGCCCACGCCCTTGACGGTCAGCAGGCGCTTGGTTACGTCATTGTCGACATACCAGCTCAATTCCTGCAGGTCGACCGGTTTGCCGGCCTTGCCCATCGCCGTATAGGTCAGCACCGAGCGGCCCGCCGTCGGCACCTTGTTGACCACCGGATCGCGCAATTCGCCCGGCATGTCGGCCCGCACCTGGGCGATGGCGTCGCGGATTTCATTGACCGCGTCGGAGACGTTTTTCTCCAGGTTGAATTCCACCGTCAGGGTGGCGGCGCCGTCGAGCACGGAGGTGTGAATGTTTTTCACGCCCTGCAGCGGCGCGATCGCATCTTCGATCTTGCGCGCCACTTCGGTTTCCAGCTGGGCCGGGGCGGCGCCCGGCAGGCTGGCGGTGACGATCACCACCGGCAGCTGGATATCGGGGAAGTCCTGCACCGGGTTGGCCTTATAGGCCAGCAATCCTGCAAATGACAGCAGGAAGAACAGCATGATCGCGGGGATCGGATGCTTGATGGATAACGAAGATAAATTCACGGTGGCTCCTGGTTAGCGCGCTTTGGCGGCTTTGGCCGCGCTGCCTGCCGGAGCCGGGGCCGGCGATGGGGCCGCCGCCGCCACCACGTTGACCAGGTCGCCGTCATTGAGGAAGCCGGCGCCGCTGACCACCACTTGCGAGGCGGCGTCGATGCCCGACACGACTTCCACCTGCTCGCCGATGCGGCGGCCGGCGGTCACTTTGACGCGCGACACTTTCTTGTCGGGGTTGACGCGGAACACATAGCTGAAGCCGTCGCGCACCACCACGGCTTGCTGAGGCAGGGTCAGCGCTTCACTGTTGCCCAGTTCAAAGCGGCCGCTGGCAAACATGCCGGCCTTGAACGCGGCGGCGTCTTTTGCCTTGGCCGCCGGCAAGTCCACGTAGACCAGCGCAAAGCGGCTTTGCGGATCGACCGTCGGCGCCACCATGCGCACCTTGCCGGTCAGTTCCGCACCGTTGGCGGCCTTGACGATGGCTGTGCCGCCGGCGCGGATCTTCGGCAAATCGGTTGCGGTGACTTCGGCGCGCCATTCCAGGCGCCCTTGGCGGATCATGCGGAACAGTTCCGTGCCGGGGCCTGCGACGGCGCCGACAGTCGCCATGCGGGCGGAAATCACGCCGCTGTCCGGCGCCGTCACTTGCGTGTACTTGAGGCGCAACTGCTGGCTCGATACGACCGCCCTGGCCGACGCCACGCGCGCCTTGGCCATTTGCTCGGCCGTCAGGTATTGGCTGATCTGCTGCGCCGACAGCGCGCCCGAGGTGTCCAGCGCGCGGGCGCGCTGCGCGTTGGCGGCCGCTTCGGCGGCATTGGCTTCGGCTTCCATCAGCGCGGCTTTGGCCTGCGCCAGGTCGGCGTTTACGGCTTCGCTGGCGAACGTGGCCAGCACTTCGCCCTTGTCGACCACGTCGCCCACATTGGCTTTCACGTCGAGCAGGCGCAGGCCGTTCGACTCGCTGCCGATCGATGCTTCTTGCCAGGCGGTGATATTGCCGTTGGCGCCGATGGCGATCGGCAGACGGTTGGTCGACGGTTTGGCGACCGTGACGGTCAGTGCTGCCTTGGGCGCCGACTGGGCGGCCTTGTCGTCGGCCTGGGCGGAAGGCGCCAGCGCGGCGTGCAGGGCGAAGGCGGCGGCCATCAGCACCAGCAGTGGGCGGAGGCGGGTTTGCAGAGGTTTCATCATTTGTCGGTTCCGTTATCGGTTGTTCGCGGTGGCGGCGGTGTTCGCGGCATTGGCGGTATTGGCGGTGCTGGCCGCGGCGTCGGGATGCCAGCCGCCGCCGGCCGCGCGGTACAGCGCGACCCAGGCTGCGCTGCGTTCCTGCTGCAGCGCGATCACCGTGTTTTCAGCGGCCAGGCGCATGCGGCGCGCATCTTCCAGTTCCAGCAGGCTGGCCATGCCATTCTTGTGGCGGTCTTCGGTGGCGGTGAAGGCGGCGCGGTAGCCGGCCAGCGCGGTCTGGGCGTCGGCGGCACGCTCGCTGGTGGCGTTCAACGTCACCAGCGCCTGTTCCACTTCGCGCACGGCGTTGCGGATGGTGGCGCGGTAAGCCACCACGGTGGCGTCATAGCGCGCCTGCGCCGCGTCGACATTGGCGCGGCGGCGGCCCGCGTCGAACACCGGCAGTTGCAGCGCCAACGGGCCCACGGTCCAGGTGTCGAGCTGGGTATTTTCGCCGCCGGTGCGGAAATTCGCCGCGCCGATGGAGCCGGACAGGGACAGGCGCGGATAGCGCTGCGCCTGCGCGCCGCCGACGTCGTAGCTGGCGGCGGCGACGTCGCGCTCGGCCGTGTAGACGTCCGGGCGCTGGTTCAATACCTGGGCCGGCAGCGCGGCAATGGCAATCGCGGGGGCCGCGCCGGCCATTGCCGGGGCCACTGGCGCTGGCGTGGCACCGGCCGCGCCGGCAGCCGTACCCGCAACGGCGGCGTTGCGCACGGCGGCCGGCAGTCCGGCCTGCGCGGCGGCATACGCGGTGGTGGCGCCATCGGCCAGCCGGGTGCGCAATTCCGCTTCAGGAATCGCGGTCAGCGCCGACAAGCCTTTGACGGCGATCTGGCAGGTGGCGCGCTGTTGCGTGGCGCGGCTGCGGCCGTCGGCCGCGCTGGCCCGCGCCATGGCGGCGTCGGCGGGCGAGACAAAGCCGGCCTTGGAACTGAGTTCCGTCAGGCGCGCGGTATGGGCGCGGGATCCGGCGTCCTGCAGCGCGACGGTCTGCAATTGTTCGCAGGCGCGCAAGCTGTAATACTGGTTGGCGGTTTCCGCCGCCACCGACACGCGCGCTTCGTGCCAGCCGGCGCGGGCGCCTTCCAGGCGCGCCTGCGCGGCATTACGGGCCGCACGTCCGGCGCCGAACACGTCGATTTCCCAGGATGCCTGCAACGCGCCCTGTACCGTGCTGCCGAGCGGGACCGACGACTGCTGGCTCATGCGCTGGACGCTGGCGGCAAAATCGACATTGGGCGCCAGGGCGGAACCGGCCGCCACGCGCTCGGCGCGCGATTGCGCGATGCGCGCCGACGCTTGCGCCAGGGTCGGACTGGCCGCCTGCGCCGCATCGACCAGTTGCGCCAGCAGCGGGTCGCCCTGGTTGCGCCACCAGGTGTTCAAGTCCGTCACGTCGCCATTGTGGGGCAGGGCGGCCTGCCATTGCGCGGGAATGGGCGCATCAACCTTGGCCGACGGCGCTGTCAGGGAACAGCCTGCCAGCGCAAGGGCGGCGGCCAGGGCCAGCGTGGTACGCCGGGCCGGGGCCGCCGTGGGGGGAGTTGGATTCATTCGGATTCCTTTTGGGGGGTACGTGCTATTTTTTCAGCCGCGATCATCGCTTCGGCATTGCCGGTGAACCGTTCGATCCACAGGCCGATGGCATTCGGTCCGCTCAGCAGTTGCGGCGTGAGCGTGCTCACCACGTCGCTGCCCACCATCAGCAGCAGCGCTTGCGAGGCGACGCAAAAAGTCAGCCGGTGGATTTCATCATCGGGTTCGGCCAGGCCGAGATGGCGGCTGACGATGCGCGCCATCGCTTCGTGTTCGGGCCGGATATTGTTTTCGATTTCATTGGTCCACAGTCCGGTCGGTTCCAGCATTTCACGGAACCACAGGCGGCTGCACAGCTGCGAGATGTCGCCTTCCCGCAGCGGCGCCAGCATCTGGGTGAAAAAGATTTCCAGTGACTGGCGCAGCGTGAGGTCGGGCTGGTCATACAAAGCGATGTTCTGGTAGGGGTCCAGCGACATGGCGGCAAAGGCGGCCCGGTACAGGCCGGCCTTGTCGCCAAAGTAATAACTGATCGCAGCCACATTGGCGCCCGCTGCCAGGGCAATTTCGCGGGTGGAAGCTTTGGCGTAACCCTGCTCGGCAAACAGGCGCATCGCGGCCAGCAACAGCCGCTCGCGGGATTGTTCGCCGTCGGAGCGCGATTTCTTGACTTTGTTTCGGTCGTTCATATTGATATTTAACCATAAGATTCAAACGATTGATATAAGTTAATCGATCGTTTGATTAGTTATTCTTCTGTACGTAACATTTGCTTACGGTCGAAACATGGTGGATGCGGTTAGGGCAGGGGTTGGGACTACACTGAGTGCCGGATTGCCAATGTTATGCCGACACCAGGGAGGGCAAAGATGCGAGCATGGCGCAGGTTGTTACTCTTATTGTGGTTTGTGGCGGGGGCCGCGCTGGCCGAGGCGCCGGAACCGCTGGAAAGCACCTCGGACGAGCGGGCCTCCGCGCTGCACGTGCTGAACCGGCTCGGCTATGGTCCGGGACCCGGCGATATCGACCTGGTGCTGCGCATCGGGATCCAGCGCTGGATTGCCAGCCAGCTGCAGCCGGAATCGCTGCCGTTGCCGGACCCGCTGGCGGCCAGGCTGGCGGCGCTGTCGACGGTGCAGATGCCGGCCGGCGCCGTGCTGGACCAGCTCCAGGCGGCGCAGCAGGCGGTACGCGACGAGGCCGATGACGCCAAAGAGCGGCGGCGCATGGTCCTGGCCCGCATCACGCGGGAAACCGCCGAGGCGCGCCTGTTGCGCGCCGTCGCCAGTCCGCGCCAGCTGGAAGAAGTCATGGTGGACTTCTGGTTCAACCATTTCAATGTCTTCGCCGGCAAGGGCCAGGACCGGGCGCTGGTGGCCAGCTATGAGCGCGATGCGATCCGGCCCCATGCGCTGGGCAATTTCCGCGCGCTGCTGGGCGCCACGGCACAACATCCGGCCATGCTGTATTACCTCGATAACTGGCTGTCGAAGGCTGGCGGCCTGAATGAAAACTATGCGCGCGAGTTGATGGAATTGCATACGCTGGGCGTCGATGGCGGCTACACGCAGCGCGATGTCACGGAACTGGCGCGCATGCTGACCGGGTGGACCTATGTGCCGCGCCGCCTGGTGGCGGACAATGAAACGTTTTATTTCGACAGCCGCCGGCATGACACCCGCATCAAGCAATGGCTGGGCCGGACGGTGACGGCGGCCGGCCAGGCGGAAGGGGACATGGCGCTCGACGTGCTGGCCGCCCATCCCGCCACGGCGCGCCATATCGCCGACAAGCTGGCCCGGTACTTCGTGCAAGACCAGCCGCCGCCGGCGCTGGTGGCGCGGCTGGCGCAACGTTTCAGCGACAGTGGCGGCGATATCCGCGCCGTGCTGCAAACGCTGTTTGCCAGCAGTGAATTCATGGCGCCGGCGGCGCGCGGCGCTAAGTTCAAGACGCCGTATCAGTACGTGGTGTCGGCCCTGCGGGCGGCAGGCGCGCCGCCGGACAGTACGAAGGCGGCGCTGGCCGCGCTGAACCGGCTGGGCATGCCGCTGTACGGGTGCCAGACGCCGGACGGCTACAAACAAACCCAGCAGGCGTGGCTGAATCCGGACGCGCTGGCGCTGCGCATCGGCTATGCGGTACAGCTGGGCAATGAGTTGGACGCGGCAACCTTGCGGGCTGCGCTGGGCCCCGCGATCACGCCGGCGACGTGGCAGACCGTCGATGCCGGGGCGCCGCGCGTGCAGGCGGCTTTATTGCTGGGCAGTCCTGACTTTATGGAGCGCTGATCATGGAACGACGCGATTTTCTGGCGATGCTGGCGGCGGGCGCCGGAGCCATGACGCCGCTGGGCCAGTCCGCCTGGGCCGCGGCGGCGCCCGCTTCACAGGATACGCGGCGCAAGCTGGTGGTCGTGATGCTGCGGGGCGCCGCCGACGGCTTGAATATTGTCGCGCCGGTGGCGGACCCGGACTATGCGCAGCTGCGTCCGACCATTGCGCTGGCGGCGCCGGGCAAGGAGGAGGGGGCGCTGGACCTGGATGGCTACTTTGGCTTGCATCCGGCGCTGATGCCATTGATGCCGTTGTGGCGCGAGCGCAAGCTGGCCTTCGTCCATGCCTGCGGTTCGCCCGATCCGACCCGTTCGCACTTCGATGCGCAAGACTACATGGAGTCCGCCACGCCCGGCGTGAAAAATACCCCGGATGGCTGGATGAACCGGCTGGCGGCAGCTTTGCCCGGGATGGCCACGCCGACCCGTACGCTCAGTATCGGGCCGGTCCTGCCGCGTATCCTGGCCGGCGCGGCGCCGGCGGTGAACCTGGCCAGCCTGGCATCAGCCGGCAAGGCGGGCGTGCTGGAGCGGCCGGCGCTGGCGGGCGGCTTTGACCGGATGTACCAGGAACATCCGCGCTTCGGCAAGGCGTACCGGGATGGGCGCGAGGCCAGGCGTGAAATCCTGGCGGCGGCAATCGATGCGCAGGGGCCGTCCGAAATACGGGGTGCGCAACCGGGCGTGCCGCAGGAGTCCGGCATGCAACCCAATAGCCAGCCCGGCATGCAGCGCAGCCTGCAGCAGGAAATGCTGGCGGCCAATAACGGCGCGCCGTTACCGGCCGGGTTTCCCGACGATGCGGCCCGGCTGGCCTCGCTGATGCGCAGCGATCCGCATATTCAGCTGGCTTTCTTTGCACTGGGTGGCTGGGACACGCACGCCGGGCAGGGCGCGGGGACTGGTCAGCTGGCCAACCGGCTGGCGCCGCTGGCGCAAGGCCTGGCGCTGTTGGCCAAACGGCTGGGGCCGATGTTGGACGATACCGTGGTGGTGGTGCTGTCGGAATTCGGCCGCACCGTGCGTGAAAATGGCAACCGCGGCACCGACCACGGCCATGGTAACGCCATGTGGCTCATGGGTGGTGGCGTTGCGGGCGGCAAGGTGCTGGGGGACTGGCGCGGCTTGTCGGGCGGGGCGCTGCATGACGGGCGCGATCTGCCGGTGACGACCGACTTTCGCACCGTGCTGGCGCAGGTGGCGGAGCAGCATTTGCGGCTCGATCCGGCTCGCCTGGCGCATGTATTTCCAGACTTGCCCGCAGGTGGGCGGCTGGCGCTGTGGCGTTGACAGCGCCAGCCGCCGGGGTGCGGCAAAGGATCAGTTGCGGCGGCGGCGCGTGGCCAGCATGGCCATCAGCGCGGCGCCGGCCAGCGCCAGGGTGCCGGGTTCCGGTACGGTGCCGTCCGGGATCTCCGATACAACGAATTCCAACCCGAAACCATTGACGTTGGCGCCGCCCAGGCCACCCACGGAAAACGCCAGGTTGGTGTCGGCAAACCTGCCATTCCAGGCGCCCAGGAACAGCGCACGGTAATCGTCGGCCAGGTCGGTGCTGGTGAAGACTTCCGTCCCGTTGATGTAATAGTGAATGAACGCGTCTTCGAGGAAGACATTACCCGGCAAATCGAAACCATCGCCATCGATGCCGATGCCGGAGTGGCCGGCTTCACCGGGAACCGGGAGCAGGTCGCCAGTGGCGTCCACATTGACGAAGATGCGGTGGACGCCCGCGCCCAGGTCGGTTTCCGTCTCGTTGACAAACAGGGTTTCGCCGGCCCGGGTGAAGAATTCCGTCGAGCCATCATAGGTATTGGCCAGGTGTTGCGTATTGCCGCTGTCTTCGCCCTGGATATACACGGAATAGCCCGAACCGAACGCCACCACCGGTGCGGCCTGCGCCGCGCCGCCGATCCAGCCGGCCAGCGCCAGTGCGGCTGCTGCCCATAGGGTCTTCTTCATATTTTTCTCCATTTTTTTCACCAGCGCTGCCGAGGGGTGTTGCAAATTTAAAAAGCAAATTCTATACCAACAATTCTTAAATGATAAAGATCAAGCAGCTAGCTTTTTGGAAATATTTACATTTTTAAAATATGTAAAACTATCCGACAGGCAAAAAAAATGCCCGCATCAAGGTGCGGGCAAATCCAATGTTCCGAGAACGTTTGGAGGAGACTGATTCAATATAGGTACGCCCATGACGCATTGCAATACCGTAGAACTACGATAAGTGAATTGCTCACCGGCCTGATCAGGCTGGCGCGGGGTTATTGCACCGGCAATGCCGCCGCCAGCGCGGCGGCCAGCCGTTCCGGTTCGAGCGGATGGGCGAGCAATACCGGCGCCGGCGTGCGCGCCGCCAGCCCGGGCTCGACCGTGTCGCTGTCGGCGGTGCGGATGGCCACCATGGGCAATCCTGGCCAGTGGCGCAGCGCGGCGTCCAGCAGGGCGCCGGCGTGGACTGTGGGGCCGTCCAGGTCGCACAGCAGCACATCGAATGACTGGCCCGCGCACGCATCGGCCTGGGCGGGGGTGCTGGCCGTGGTGACCTGATAGCCGAGGTGGTTGACTATGCTGGCGGCCAGGCCGCAATTGTCCGGGGCGGCGTCGAGCAGCAGCAGGCGCGCGCCGGGCGGGGGGGCGGCACCCGTGCCGGCGCCGCTGCTGTCATGGCTGTCCGGGGCCATGCCGCGCTGGTGCGGCGCCAGCCACGCTTCGAGCGACGGGATCAGGGCGTCCGGTTCCAGCGATTTGGGCAAGTGGCCGTCGAACCCCGCCGCGCGCAGCGCGGCGCCGCCATCGGTGACCGGCAGCGCGCTGGCGGCCAGCACTGGAATCGCACGGGTGGCCGCATCCGCCTTCAGGGCGCGCACCACGCCATAGCCATCGAGGCGCGGCAAATGCAGGTCGCACACGATCAGGTCCGGCAGCGCGTCGCGCGCCAGTTCCACGCCCTCCACGCCGTCATAGGCGCACAGCGGCTGGTGGCCGAACGCGGACAGCAGGTAGGCCAGCAAATCCATGTTCGGTTGGTTGTCTTCAATGATGAGTACACGCGCCATGCGGGCTCCCGCTACTGCTTGTTTTTCAGCGCCAGGGTGAAGGTGCTGCCATGGCCGAAATCACTGCTGAAGAACAGCGAGCCGCCAATCAGGTTGGCCAGGTTCTGGCACAGGTACAGGCCCAGTCCCGCGCCTTCCGCGTGGCGGGTCGATGTTGCGTCGAGCTGGGAAAACGCCTGGAACAGCTTGGCCTGGTCTTCTTCGCGGATACCGGCGCCGCTGTCGGCCACGGCGAATTCCGTCACCACGCCATTGCCATCGGCGCGCTGCGACAAGCTGATCCGCACCTTGCCTTTTTCCGTGAATTTGATGGCATTGTTGGCCAGGTTGATCAGGATTTGCGTCAGTGCGCGGCGGTCCGTGTGCAGGACGACCGGTTGCGGCGCCACCTCCACTTCCAGCGCCAGGCCCTTTTGCTGGGCCAGCGGGCGCAGGGTGTCGGCCACTTCGGCCAGCAAGTCCTGGCAGCGCACGTCTTCCATCGACAGTGTGACTTTGCCGGCTTCGATCTTGGCCACATCGAGGATGTCATTGATCAGCGACAGCAAGTGGCGCGCGCTGTTGCGGATGGTGTTGAGTTGCTTGTCCTGCTCGGTGGTCAGCGGGCCGGGCAGCTTCATCAGCAAGGCGCCGGTGAAGCCGATGATGGCATTGAGCGGCGTGCGCAATTCATGCGACATGTTGGCGATGAACGCGGACTTCATGCGCGATGCTTCCGCCAGTTCCAGGTTTTTCAGGGCGATTTCGCGGTTGATGGTTTCCAGTTCGCCCGCATGGTGCGCCAGCCGCATATTCAGTTCGATCACTTGCCGTTCGCGCGCCTGCAACTCGCTGTTGACCTGCACCGCCTGCTCGTAGGTCGAGATCAGCAAGTCGAGGATTTGCTGGCGCTCGGCATTGATGAAGTGCTTCTGGTCGCCTAGGTACAGGGCAATGCCGACTTCCATGTTTTGGTTGCGGCGCAGCTTCTGGTTGACCAGCATGTGGCCGATACGGTTGAGCAGGTAATCTTCCGCATACGGCTTGCGGATGAAGTTATCGGCGCCGCACTCGATGCCTTTGATGATGTCTTTGGGGTCGGTCAGCGACGTGACGAGGATGACGGGAACGTCGCGCAGCGCGGGGTCGGACTTGATGGCGCGGCACAGTTCATAGCCATCCATTTCCGGCATGACGATATCCGACAGCACCAGGTGAGGCTTGCGCTCGCGGATCGCTTCCAGCGCCAGGCGCCCGTTGCCGGCCACGCGCGCCTTGTAGCGCACCGACTGGATCAGCCGGCGCAGCCGCTCCGCCTGCGTCGGGCTGTCCTCGACGATCAGGATTTCTATTTCACCAGGTTCGATTTCGTAACTCGAATCCACTGACAGCCTCCCATTAGTTTTCACGTGACTATATCGGATTTGATTAAATCGCAGGAAACTTTTGGTCGAATCGTCGAGCGGGCCGTGGCAGTGGACGCGGTTGAATTACTCCCCCTGGAAACCGCCGCTGCGATAGGTCAGCACCAGCGTGTCGCGGTGGCCATGCTGGTCCATGGGCTGGATTGGCGTGGATTCATGGATGACGGTGGCGTCGTCCAGCAGCAGCATGGTCCACGGTTCGGTCATCGTGAAGCGTTTGCCGTTCGGACCGGCCGCTTCAAAGATGCGGGTTTCGCCGCCCTTGATGCCATGCCGGCCGATCAGCAGCACCGCCACGTAATCGACGCCGTCACGGTGCGCGCCTTCCGGCGTGGGGCGCCCGATGCCATCGGTGGTGTCGATGCGGAACTGGTGCGCTTCGATGTACCACGGCTGCCTGCCGCGCACGCCGGAACAGATGCCGGCGATCGACGACAGCAGGCCGCGCCAGGCCGGGTCGGTTGCCGTTTCCGGCTGCACCGGCTCGAACAGGCGGTGCATGCCGCCGTGCAGCGCGTTGTATTCCAGCGGCTGCCAGTGGGCGCGGTGGGGGCTTTGCGTCAGCTTGGCTTCTTCCTGGATGAAGCACGAGTGGCGGCGGCGGCGGTAGCGGCCGCCATCCTTCAGGTAATTGTCGAGCTCAAGGTGATCCCAGCTGGGAATCAGCGCATTCAGGCCGGCCAGGGTGCAGCCGGCAAGGGCGGCCACGTCCTGCGGATGGATCAGCGCATAGCCTTCGCTGCGCAGCGCTTCGGTGACACTCAGTGGATGGGTGTAAATCGGGGCGTAAGTCGTCATGTTGATGGGGCCGTTCAGTGATGCCCCTATTCTACGACGGCTGCGGTCCCCTTGCCGGGCGGCGTGGCGCTATGGCGACCGCAGGTTCATGCCTGCTCTGAAAAGACGATGTCGAACGGCGCATCTTTGGCGATGCCCAGTTGCGCTTCCTTGGCTTCCAGGGCGAAATTCAATTCGAAGATGGTGCGGGCATCGCCCTCGACGCGCAGCACCAGCTGGCCGGCCTGGCCCGGCTGGCCCACGTGGCTGGCGGTGGCGGGGATGATTTCCTGGCCGCGCCGCAGCGCGTGCTGGTGTTCGCGCAGCACCTGGCGGGCGGCCTCCACATGCAGGGCGACGATGCCGGGGGCGACGCCAAAGCGCGCCAGCGCTGGCTCGTTATCGTCAGGGTAGACAGACGGTTCCATCGTGCACTCCCAAGCTGTTGAATTCCTTCATCATAGCGTGAAAATGCGGTTTTTTTTCAGGCGTTTTTCATGAGGCTGTCACGCAGGGTATTGAGTTGCTCTTTCATACCCACTACCTGGTCCAGCGTGCACTGGGTGGCGCTGATAATCGCTTCCGGCAGCTTGGCCGCTTCCTGGCGCAGCGCGTCGCCGTGCGCCGTCAATGCGATGATGACTTGCCGCTCATCGTTGGGGCAGCGCGTGCGGGTAATGAGATCCGCCTGTTCCATGCGCTTCAGCAGCGGCGTCAGCGTGGCGGAATCGAGGAACAGGCGCTCGCCGACTTCCGAAACGGTTTGTTCATTCTTTTCCCACAGCACCATCATGACCAGGTATTGGGAATAGGTGAGGTTCAGGCGGCGCAGCAGCTTGCGGTACAGCTTGTTCATGGCCAGCGACGTGGAATACAACGCAAAACACAGTTGCGCATCGAGCCGGGGGACCTGTCCCAGGGCCGGCAAACCTGGCGAAGTGGCGGGGGTGTTTTCCATGTCCGCAGTATAGGTAGTGCACTATTAAATTGCAAGCTCGCGCCAAGAAAACGCTTGCCAGTTGATGTTAATTTGTCTATCGTTGAAGCAGGTCTGTCTCGACGCAAGACAACATTGGGATTCCGTGACATGAAATGGACGCCAGAACACAGGGGCGAAGCGCCGCCGCTGATGCTTGTTGAACTCGATCCACAATCCGTTATCGATGGCGAGCGCTTCGATGACACTTACCTGGCGCAGGATGTCGTCTCGTGCGGCGTGATGCGTGAATTCTGCCCGGGCTGCCGCAAGGGCCAGTTGCAACTGGTTTTACGCCAGGATAACGTCAGGGTCGCCCACCTGTTTTGCTACCACTGCACGCGCTGCTTTGGCGCGCTGCTGGAAGATGGCTCGCCGGCCCTGTGCGAATAAGGCCGATGTGGCCGATGCCCGGACCATCCCTGGCGGTACCGTGCGCTACCTTGCGGTATGATGCTGTCTGGTAACTAATGGGATAACGGGAACCGTGATGAATGACCATCAGAAGGCGATCGTGTTGATCGCCGATGCCGTGCCGGACAACCTGCTGTGGCTCAGCAGTTTGCTGCACGACCACTATGACGTCAAACTGGCCGCCGATGGCCATGCCGTGCTGCGCATTGCGCAAGAGGTGCCGCGTCCCGACCTGTTGCTGCTCGATGCCGCCCTGCCGGAACTCGATGGCCGCGAAGTGTGCCGGCAACTCAAACGCAATCCCGATACCGCCGCGATTCCCGTATTGCTGGCGATCCCGCAGGGAGAGGCGGCCGATGAACAGTACAGCCTGGCGGCGGGGGCGACCGACGTGCTGCATACGCCACTGGTGCCGGAAACCGTGCTGGCGCGCGTGGCCACGCATTTGCAGCTGTGCCGGTCGGGCGAATTGCTGCGCCACCAGCGCCTGCACCTGGAAGAACTGGTGACGGAAACCACGCAGGAATTGACGCAAATGATTGATGCCGTGGTGTGGGCCATGGCGTCGCTGGCGGAAACCCGCGATTACGAAACCGCCAACCATTTGCGCCGCGTCCAGCATTACATCACGGCGCTGGCGCGCCAGCTGCAAATCCATCCGCGCTTTTCGCACGAATTGTCCAACCGCAACATCGGCTTCCTGTACCAGGCCGCGCCGTTGCACGACATTGGCAAGGTTGGCATTCCCGATGCGATCCTGCTGAAGCCGGGCCGCCTGACGGAAGAAGAATTCGCGCAAATGAAGTTGCACACGGTGTATGGCCGCAATGCCATCGCCGACGTGGAACAGCACCTGGGCTTTTCCAATAATTTCCTGCGCTTTGCCCGGGAAATCGCATTTTCGCACCAGGAAAAATACGATGGCTCCGGCTATCCGCAAGGATTGACCGGGGAAGCCATTCCGGTTTCGGCGCGCCTGATGGCGGTGGCGGACGTGTATGACGCGCTGATTTCCAAGCGGGTCTACAAACCAGCCTTTACCCATGAAACCGCGATCGAGCTGATCCGTCAGGGCAGCGGCGAACATTTCGACCCGGACGTGGTGGATGCCATGCTGATGGTGGAAGAGCAATTCATGGCGATCGCGGCCGAGTTCCAGGACCCGGCCTGAGCGAATTTCCCCTTCATTACTGACACCGCCCTGACACGCGCAGCCAAGTTACTGGCAGTGTTGTAGCCACGGTAGTTGACTTGTATCAACCGTACGTCACTATGCTATAGTCGTCGCATGAGACGGCGCAACGCCGTCCTGCCATCGTGGAGCGGGCATGCGGATACACGGTTACCTGGCGTTCATCCTTGGACTCTGCGTCACTGTGTGGGTCTGCCTGTTTGTCGCAGATACCCAGCAGCAAAATGTGCGCGCGAATTTCCAGCGCGACGCCGATAAAATCGCGCGTGATACCTCGGTCCGCCTGCAAACCTATTTCGACATGCTGCTCAGCATGAAGGGTTTGCATGCGGTCAACAATGTGAGCCGTGTCGGGTTTTCCCGCTACGTGCATGAATTGCGCCTGACCGAGCGCTATCCCGGCTTCCAGGCGATCCAGTTCGTGCGCATGGTGCCGGCCACTAACCTGGCGCAGTACGCGGCCGCCATCAAGGCCGATGCCAGCCTGGTGCCTGGCGGCTACCCGCAATTCAATATCCATCCGGCCGCCACGCGCGACCTGCATTACATCATTGAATACAACGAGCCGATGGCGGGCAATGAAAACGCCTTCGGCCTGGACCTGGGCGCGCTGCCGCCGCACCGGCGTGCGCTGGAGATGGGGCGCGACCTCAACCGCATCGTCGCCACCGAGCGCATCACGCTGGTACAGGACACCAGCGGCCAGCCCGGCTTTGTCGCCCGCGCGCCGGTGTACCGTCCGGGCGCGCCGCTTGGCACGGTCGAGGAGCGGCGCGCCGCCCTGGTCGGCTTCGTCGCGATCGTGTTCCGCGTCCATAACCTGATGCGCGAAGTGGTGGATACGCCGCTGCTGGCGCACATGACGATCCGCATCAATGATGCCGGTTACGAGCAGGACAAGACGCCGGCGCCGCCATCGCTGGATAACCTGATGTTTGACAGCGCCGGCAAGGTCGGCAATACGCCGCGGCCGGCCGTGTTGCCGGGCCTGACATCCGACATCGGCCTGTCCGTCGGCGAACGGCGCTGGGTCATGCATTTCGAAGGCCATGCGGGCTCCCGCTATCCGGACGGCACCATGTACGTGGCCTGGATCGGCGCGGCGGGCACCCTGATCAGCGCGCTGATCGCCATGTTGCTGGTCACGGCGCTGAACCGGCGCGCACTGGCGGAACAATTGCAGCGCGATATCAAGGTGCGCGAACAGGCGGAGGCGGCGCTGGTGGAAACCCAGCGCGGACTGGAGCGCAGCCTGGATGAAGTGGCGGCGCAAAAAGCCAGCGCGGAACTGGCGCACCGCGATCTGACCCTGGTGCTGGCCACCTTGAAGCAAGCCCAGACCAATCTGATCACGTCCGAAAAAATGGCGTCGCTGGGGGCGCTGGTGGCGGGCATTGCGCACGAACTCAATACCCCGATCGGCAACAGCCTGCTGACGGCTTCCGCGCTGGACGACATGGTGGTGGGGTTCGAGCGCAAACTGGCGGAGGGCGGCGGCATCAAGCGTTCGGCGCTCGATGCGCACCTGCATGACACGCGCCATGCGTGCTCGATCCTGGCCGGTTCGCTGAACCGCGCGGCGGAACTGATCACCTCGTTCAAGCAGGTGGCGGTGGACCAGACCAGCGGCCACCGGCGCCATTTCAACCTGGCCGGCGTGGTGCGCGATACGGTGGCGACGTATGCGGCGCAACTGCGGCGCGCCAATTGCGAAACATCGATCGAGATCCCGGAGAACCTGGAATTCGATTCGTATCCGGGCAGTATCAGCCAGGTGTTGTCGAACTTGATCAGCAATGCGCTGCTGCACGCATTCGATGGCCGCCATGGCGGCAAGCTGGGCATCCGCGCCTATGAACTGGAACCCGAGCCAGGACATGGGCGCCAGGTTGCGCTGGAATTTGCCGACGACGGCATCGGCATGGCGCCGCGCACCCTGCACCAGATTTTTGATCCATTCTTTACCACCAAGATGGGGCAGGGCGGTTCCGGCCTGGGTATGAACATCGTCTACAACATCGTCACCGGCGTGCTGCGCGGTTCGATCTCGATCCAGTCGGAACCGGAACACGGCACCATCGTGTCAATCGTGATGCCGATGGTGGCGCCGGCGCGCGCCGCGGAACCGGAGGAAGCACTTCATTTGCCTTGATGGCCGTAGCGGGCCCGCAGCAAGTCCTTCATCGCGACATTGAGTTCCCACGCGTTGCTGACCGGCTGCTGCGTGTAGGGCAGGGTCGGCGTGTAGGGCGCCGGGCCGAATTCCGGCGTGATGGTCGTCCATGCGGCGCCTGCCGTGCGGCGCAACTCCACCACGCGGTCCCACCAGTGCAAATGCGCGGCCAGCGCATCGGCATGTTCCGGCGCGCGGAAATCGGCCACTTGCGGTCCCTGCGGGTGACCGACGCGGGCATGGATGTGGCGCACATGCGGCAAGGTGGCGGCCAGCGTTTCCGGCTGGTCTTCCAGCAGTGACTCGCAGGCGCAGCACCAGTGCGACAAGTCGGCCGTCAATGCCAGCTGCGGCCGTGCGCGCAGGTAAGGCAGCAGCAGCATCGGGTGGCCGGAAAAGCGGCTGCGGTGGATTTCATGCACCACCGGCACGCCGTATTCCGTGGCAATGGCGTCGGCCAGCGCCAGCAATTCCAGGTTTTGTTCTTGCGTGTACCAATCCTTGCCGGTATGCGAATTCACCAGCACCGGCCGGGCTTCGCACGCATTGCGCAGCAAGCGCTCGAGCGCCGCCTTGTGCGCATCGAACTGCGGGTGGAACACGGTTTCCCATTGCGCCGCGATCAGCAGCAAGCCGGCGTCGGCCATGCGGGCGGCCCACTCGGCGCGCACGCCGGCCTCCATCGGCACCGACATTTCAATGCCGTCAAAGCCGGCCGCCTTGACTTTCGCTACGAACTCGCTGGCCGGCAACTCGTTGCTGCCCCATTGCGGAGCGAAGATTTTGACGTCCATGGCCATCAGATAAACCCCCGCACCGGGAACGCCGCATCGCGCTGGATCCAGTTTTGCGGCGAATAGGCGGTGCGCCCATCGGTCACGTGCAGGGTGTAGGCGTGGCGCGACACCGGCGAGCGGTTGGGCGCGCTGTAGTGCGGCAGCAAGCCGTGGAAGCACACCAGGCTGCCCGCCTTGCACTCGAGCGGCACGGCCGTGGCGTCATCCGGCCACGGCGTGCTGTCGAGTTTTTCCATGCGGATCTCGTTGCCATTGCGCAGGAAGCGTTCGCGCAGCGGCGAGCGGTGGCCGCCCGGCTCCGCCCACAGGCAACCGTTGTCGAGGGTGGCGTCTTCCAGCGCGAACCAGAACGTGGTGACGCTGATGGGCGTGGTGTCGAAGTAGGTGGCGTCCTGGTGCCAGCGCACTTCGCCGCCAATGCCGGGCTGCTTGAAGATATACATCGATTGCCACACTTGCGGCCGCTCCAGGCCGACGTCCTGCGCCACGGCGGCCAGCCGCGCATCGGTGGAAAACGCGCGGAACACCGGGTCGAGGTCGTGCATCGCGTGGCCGATCTTGTTGATCGACAGCGATTTGTCCTGCTTCAGCTGGCCTTCCGCATCGAACGCTTCTTCTTCAAAGAAGCAGCGGATGGTGTTGTCGGAGCGCAGGAAGTAATCGTCGGCCGCCTGGTTTTTCGTGGAAAACACCCCTTGCGCCACTGCTGGATCGAATTCGTTGACAATCTGCGCGGCCCGTTCCCGCAGGCGGGCAATCTCGTCCAGGGTTTTGAAGTTGGGGACGACGACATAGCCGTCGCGCTGGAATTGCTGTTTTTGTTCCGTGGTCAGCATGGCAAGGTGCTCCTCTGATGAGTCAATGACACCATTGTAGGACGGCGCGGCCGCCACGAATACCGCCAAACGGTTGACACATTGTCGTCAAACTGTTGACAATCAATGCATGGACCAATTGAAAGCCATGGAAATCTTTACCGAAGTGGCGCGCCTGCGCAGCTTCAGTGCTGCGGCGCGCAAGCTGGGACTGACGCGCGCGATGGTCAGCAAACAAGTCTTGCTGCTCGAAGAGAAATTGCAGGCGCGCCTGCTGCACCGTTCGACCCGGGAAGTCAGCCTGACCGATGTCGGGCAGGCTTACCTGGAGCCGTGCATGGCGGCGGTCGCGCAGGCAAGGGAAGCGGCGCGGGTGGTGTCGCACGCGGGACTGGATTTGGCGGGGCCGTTGCGGATCCAGGCGCCGTCGAGTTTCGGCAGCCTGTGGCTGGCCGATGCGGTGGCGCGCTTTGCCGCGCCGCACCCGCAACTGACGCCGATGCTGTATGTCGACGATGCGCTGCTCGATCCGATCGCGCACGGCTTTGACTTGACGATCCGGGTTGGCGGCATTCCCGACAGCCACGCACTGTCGCTGCGGCCCCTGGCGCCGTGTCATGGCGTGCTGTGCGCCAGTCCGGCTTACCTGGCAAAAATGGGCCGCCCGCACGACCCGGAAGACTTGCATCGCCACCGCTGCCTGCATTTCAGCCATTTGACCGATGGCGCCACCTGGCGCTTCGAACGCGGCGGGGTGCAGCGCGCGGTGCGCATCAATGCGGCCTTCACCGCCAATAACGGCCTGGTGCTGCACCAGGCCGCGCTGCAAGGGCTGGGGATCGTCTACAGCACCACCTTCCTGGCGTGGCAGGCGCTGCTCGACGGTTCGCTGGTGCGGGTGCTGGGTGACTGGCAATTGCCGCTCAATCACCTGAGCGCGCTGTATCCGGCCAGCCGCCAGCCCAGCCCGAAGGTGCGGGCGCTGATTGATTTCCTGGTGGCCGAATACCAGCCGGTGCCGCCGTGGGACCAGGCGCTGGCGGACGTTTAAGGGCGCCACGCACCGTCGCGGTAGACGGCCTGTTCGCCCAGGTATACCGCTTCCGTCACCGCAAACACATCGACGTGATAGCGCGCATCCTTGCGCTTGAATTGCGGCTTCTGGTACTGGCCATGCTTGGCGCCCAGCGATAAATGGATGCCGCACATGCGTTCATAGGTGCCGATGTCGTTGACCATGCAATCGCGGGAAAACGCGCGGTTCATGCCGAAGCCCAGTTCGCGCAGCCAGACTTCGCCTTCATGTTCGCGGATGATGGCCAGCATGTTGTCGAAGGCCGGCGTGGAATCGATCGCGCCGGTGACGCGGCCCTGTTCCACGATCATGGTGATCGGGTGTTCCGGCTTGTTGACGAGGAACTGGGTGTCGCCAAACACGAACACGCGCACCGTACCGTTGACGGCTTCCAGGTCTTGCGCTTCGGTGAACACTTCGCCGATCGGGAACTGGCCGCCGATATTGTTCATGCCGCTGTAGTCGCCGATATTGACCTTGGCGCCTTCCAGCGGGCTGTCGAAACGCAGCAGGGCGCCATTGCCGCTGTCGACCACGGCGTACGGCGCGGCATTGATGCGCGCTTGCAGCGCGCGGCCCACGCCACGGTAATACGCCGGGTCGTACGCCAGCGCGGCGATGTAATGCAAGCCCTGTTCGCCGGGCATGCGCGACAGGTGGATATGCTCGATGACTTTCAGTCCGCGCTTGAACAGTTCGATGCGCAGCCGGTACGCTTCCAGCCGGAAGCTGGTCGATTGCACCAGGACCACCAGGTCGCGCGCCGCCAGTTGCGCGAACGCCGCCAGCACTTCGTCCGGCGCCACCGTGTCGAAATCCATGAAACAGGCTTCCGGCAGTGCACGCCGGTAAGCGCTTTCCAAGGTGCGGCTCAAGTCCGTCCGGCGGTCATAGACCACCAGCGCCCGGTGTGCGGGGCCGTGTTCCAGCGCCAGGTGGACGGTGTCGGCCACGTTGCGCGCCGCCATGTCGGCGGCATGGGGCGGAAGCTCGGGCGGGATGCCGGATTGATAAGTAATACCCTCAGTCATGTTGCTTTTTCCAAGAAGAATCCCGTCATTATAAGTGGCGGCTGTCGCATCCCCGGCGGACTCGGGCGTTTATTCTTGTACGGTGCAAATGGGCGCTGTAGAATCGGTGGGATATAGCCGAACGGAAACATTTGCATTTTCCATATAAGCCAGATTCGGCACTGACCAGACCGCGTGGAGGGAGTGATGACAGTACAGAAGGGGCAGGATTTGCCACTGGAGCGGCCCGACGAGCCGGACGGCCGCGCCGCCCTGTTCGTTCCAACGGCCGCGATCAAGGAAGATGTCTTGAACATGGTGCGCAAAGGCGCCGCCATTGTTGGCTTTGGCAACCATGACCGGACCCTGACGATTTATTACGAAAGCAACCGTTTTAATGAAGTCACGCTGGTCAAGTGGGAACATAAGGCCCGCAAGGCGTTCGAGCGCCTGTTCGACAACTTGCCCACCACCTCGAAGATGACGGGGAAAATGGACCACTTCGAGCAAATCGGCTACATCAGCAACAAGGGCATCACGATCCGCCGCATGGAAAAGCTGCGCGGCTGGCTGGAGCAGTCCGATGCGCTGGACACGGCGCCGGAATCGGAAGTCATCGAATGGGCGCCGGCTCCGCCACCGAAAAAAATCGTTGCCGACGATTAAAGTGTTTGATTTGCGTCAACTGCCCTGCTTGAGCAGTGACAAAATGATGAGTTGCTCCAAGGCATGTGTTAAGGTTTTCCTAACGGAAAATTGACTTTCCGTCACTTACCTTGGAGAGATTCACATGAAGCAGCTTCGTACCCTGTTTGCCGCTTTCCTCACCCTGTGCCTGGCCGCCGCCGCTTCCACCGCGCTGGCGCAGGATACCCACCGTGGCACGGCCGACGAAGCCGTGGCGATGGTCAAGAAAGCCAGCGCCTACCTGGAAAAAAATGGCCGCGACAAGGCTGTCGCCGCTTTCAATGATCCCAAGGGCGAGTTTATCAAGGGTGATTTGTACGTCTTCATGTTTGGCACCACGGGTGACCAGCAGGGCGTGGCGCTGGCGCATGGCCAGAACCCGAAAATGGTCAACAAGAACCTGATGGAACTGAACGCCGGTGGCGTGTTCCCGATCAAGGAATTCCTGAAAATCGCCAACAGCCCGGCGGGCAAGGGCTGGGTGTCGTACAAGTGGCCCAATTCCATCAGCAAGAACATGGAAGACAAATCGACGTACATTGAAAAAGTAGGCGACGTGCTGATTGGCGTGGGCGTGTACAAATAAGTTCGCGCGCCGGTCCCGGCGCGGTTTTTTATGACGGCGATCATGGCGCTTGCTTGATCGCCGTTCATACCTTCTATTCAGCAATTCATCCTGATTCCCGCTTGTTTCCAGCCTGCGATCACCCCGGCGGCCAGTGGCATCGGTTATGATGGAAAGTGCAACACGAGCCCGCGTTCGACGGGCGCGTGGCTGGCAAGACCTGAACGAGCGCATACATGGCATACAGATGGGAGACTTCCGACAGCGTCTGGCTGGAGGATGAACGCAAGGGACAATTCGAACTGGCGCAAAGCCGGGGCATCAGCCGCATCGAGTGGCAAGCCCACGCACGCGGCCGCCTGCCCGACGTGGCGCAATTGCTGGGTGCATCGCGGCCCACTTGCGGCCACGGCGACATTTATCCCGAAGGGTTTGTGTATTGCCCCGAATGCGGCGCGCCGCTGCAAATGCATGGCGCCGACCACCCGCCGCCGTGGTGGGGCCCGTCCACCGCGCCGTTGCCCGCCGATGCGCATCCCTTGCCGAAGTATCTGCCGCTGGGCTTGCCGCTGACGGCGCAACCGCTGGCCGCGGCCCTGGAAACCCGTGCGCCGGAACCGGAAGTCGGCGCACCCGATGAAAAAATCCCCGCGCCGCCGAACGCGGTGTGCGTATTCGCGGCGGGCAATTTCGGCTATGCGGTACAGCGCCTGCTGGCGCTGGCGACCACCCGCAATGTATTGCAATACTGGGACCCGCTGGCGCGGCGCTGGCATTTGATGGCGGCCGAAGGACCGGCGGCGGATTTGTCGTTTACGGCGTCCGATTACGCTTGGTTGCCGGCCGCGTTTGGTCCGCGCGGCGAAGTCGGCATCGTGCCCGGCGCGCAGGGGCTGGTCCGGTTGATCATCAACCCCGTCAATGAAAGTTACCGCACCGAGACCGTGCTGTCCGCGCCGCTGGCCAGCGCGCCCGGCATGGCGGCGGGACGCATCGCGTGCCTGCTGGCGACCCCGGCCGGGGTGCGGCTGTGGACCGCCAATGGCGATGGCGCGGACGGGGAAACGCTGGAGATCCATGTCGCCGCCGCGCAGGGCGCAGCCAGCCGGGCGCATGCCACGGCGGGGGATATTCCCGACCCGGACGACGAAGGCGGTGCGGCAAGCGCAAATGCCGGTGCCGACAGCCGCAGTTCCCCGGCATTTTCCGGCACGGCGCCGGGCGCGGATGCCGCAATGCACGCCATTGCGCCAACCCCCATCCCCGCCGGCGGCTGGTCGCGTCCGGTGTGCTACGACGGCAAATTGGTCTGGCTGCATGCGCTGGGGGAAATCTGGTGGCGCCCCGGCAGCGCGCCGCAATGGCTGCCGTGGCCGGCCGGCTGGACGCCGCGCCTGCGATTCGGCGGCCCGGTACGCAGCCGCGATGGCCGCCTGTGGCTGATCGGCCATGATGGCCAGCGCTATTCCTACCGTGAACTGGGCGCGGTGCGCGCGCAAATCCAGCCGCTCGATGGCGCGCGCCTGGGCTTTTGCACCTTGCTGTTCCGCCGTGGCCACCAGGTCAAGGATGAACCGTGGGCGGTGGAAAACGTGGAAGACCAGGGTGGCGCCGATGAACTGGTGCTGCCGCTGCTGGAAAACGCCAGTTCCACGCGGGCCCAGCCGACCGGCCTGGTGCTGCGGGTGGAAGCGTATTCCGGCAAGGCCGAAGCGGCGCTGGAAGACGCCGTCCTGCAACGCGTGCTGATCGAGTGGGTCGGCCAGCGCAACGTGATCCTCGACGAAGCCGTGCGCCTGAAACAGCCCGCCGATTGCCAGCCGTTTGTCTACGATAACTGCCTGTGGCTGCATCATCCGTCCTGGAATGATGTGCGCGGCTGGCGCCTGGAACCCCAATCATGACCCGCCCTATGAATATGCGTTGGCCTGAACCCCGTAGGGTGGTAAGCCGCAGGCTTGCCACCAAGCGTGCGCGCCAGGCAGCCATCGCAGCACTGCTGCTGGCGGCAAGCACAAGCGCCTACTCCGCCTCCCACGTCTTCCTGGTACAAAACTCCGGCTGGATGGAACCGTTCTACACGGACCCCGCCTCCCAATACAAACCGCTGGTGACGGAAGTGGTGCTGGCCGCCGTGCAACCGGGCGACGCGCTGGTGCTGGCCTCGTTCAACCAGTCGCTGCCCGGCGCTCCGTCGCCCAAGGCACTGCTGGCCGCCAAGGTCGAACAGGCCAGCCAGCGCGCGGCAGTGCAAGGCGCCTTGTCCCCGCTGACGGTGGCGAAAAAGCCCGGCGGCGCGGCGCTGGCCGACACCGACCTGGGCGAAGCCGTCAGCGGCGCGATCGGTACCGCGCTGGGCAACAAACCGGGCCTGGTCTGGCTGTTCACCAACAATAAAAACAGCCCGAACAACGACCAGGCCACGGCCCAGCGCAACCGCGAATTTTATGAACTGATCCACCACGGCGCCACCATCAAAAAAGCGCTGGCGTTCCCGCTGCATATGCCGGTCAAAGGCCGCTACAGCGCCAATGGGTTGATGATTTACGTGTTTGCCATCGGCGACGAAGGCGCGCGCGACCTGGACCAGCTGATGCGCTCCGGCCGCCTGCAAAAGGTGGTGACGGAAATGCCGGCGCGTTTAAAACCGCTGGACCAGGACACGGTGCGCCTGACGCCGGTGAAAGTGGAAAACGTGCCCGGCGTGGCGTTCTCCACGCAAGCCAATGGCGTGCTGCGCGCCGATATCGATGCCGGCACGCAGGCGGCCAAGGCCAACCGCGAACAGTCCAGCAATGCCGCGCGCATCGGCTGGCGCCTGGAAAACACGGTGTATCCGTACACCATCACCAGCGCGCGGCTGGAAGCGCGCTCGCTGTTGGCCGGGGCGCAGACGCCGATCCTGCTGGGCGCCGATGCGGTCACGGGCCTGGCGCCCGGCAAGCCGCAGCCGCTGTCGTCCGCCATGCAATTGCCGGTCGCACACTTGCCTGGCAAGTGGTCGCTGGAAGCCGTCAAGGCGGCCGGTTCCGCCGCGGTGCTGCCGGGCGCGATCGAAGTGAAATTGTCGGAACAAAAGCTGGAACTGTCGCAGGCGTTCCGCCAGCGCATGGCCAACTTGTTCCCCGGCGATCCATTGCCGGACATTTTCACGCCGCCGGAACAAGTGCAGGGTTCGCGCGCCACCCTGCCGCTGGAAGTGCGCATCCGTTACGGCGTGGCGCCGCTGATCGGGGTGCTGGGCGGCGCTGCCGCATTGCTGGCCGCCGCCGCCGCGCTGGGCATCGCCGCCACGCGCGCGCGCAAGGTCTGGGTAACGGTCGAGGGCGAACCGCGCGTGGTGCACGCCAAGCCGGGCACGGTGCAGCCGCTGCACGACCGGGCCGGCAACAAGGTCGCGGACTTGAACACGTCGATGTTTGGCGCCACATTGACGGACTTGCGGCAAGGCGCGCAAGTCCGCCTGGGAAAATAACAGGAAAAAGCAGAGGAACATGAAAGAATACAACGACATCCAGCTGGCACAAGCCAATACCGATCCGGGCTTCAAAATCCCGGGCAACGAGCAAAAGCCGGCCAGTGGTCCAACTTTGACGGATACGCCGCCGCCGGCGCAACCCGGCACGCCGATGGAAGTGGCGCCGGTGCAGGGCGCCCCGGCCACCGACACGTCCACGCGCGACGTGGCGGTGGGCGGTGCGATTTTCCTGATCTTGCTGGTTGTGTTCTTCTTTGCGCGCAACGCCTATGCGAACCACCTGGTGCGCCGCCGCGTGGCGCCGTCGTCGGCCGATACGGCGGGCTGGCTGATGTTCTTTGGCCTGTCGTTCCTGTCCGGCGCGCTGGTGCTGGCGATCATCAATTCCAGCAAATTCCTCAGCCTGGCCGTCACCGGCACGTTGCTGCTGGCCGGCGTCGGCGCGCTGGCGGGCGCTTTCTTCACCGGCCGCCGGTAATTCAAGGAGCAATCATGGCGGACTTCCCGAACACCGGCACGGAAAAGAAAGCGGAACTCAAAGTCGATTTGCGCCCCACGCTGTTCATCGGCGCGGGCGGCACCGGCATGGAAGTCATGATGCGCATCCGGCGCCGCATCCTGTCGGCCGTGTGGAACCGGCACCACCCGACGCGGGTCGAATCGATCGGCCAGTTCCCGGTCGCGCGTTTCCTGCACGTGGACCTCGATAATGGCGCCGTCATCGACGAGGGTAAATCGCAGCGCACCGACCCATGGTACGAGCTGGTGAAACTGTCCGACGAAGAACGGCTGGTGGAATCGATCGACCTGACGCAATACCACGAGTCGGACGACAGCCTGGCGCGCTTCCCCCTGATTGAAAACTGGATGCCGCTGCGTCCGAAAAAACTGCGCTCGCTGGGCATCGACCCGTCGAAAGGCGCGGGCCAGATCCGCGCCGTGGCGCGTCTGTACCTGTTCGATAAATATCCGAAGCTGCGGGGCCGCATCAAGGGTGCGCTGAATTTCCTCAGCAGTAATGCCGGCAACGAGCGCAAGGAAAATTACCAGCGCCTGGGCCTGCAGGTCGATACCTCCAAGTTCCGCATTGTCGTCATCGGTTCCAACGCGGGCGGCACCGGCGCCGGCACGTCGATCGACCTGGGCTGGATCGCCAAGGCCATCGCGCGCCAGGAAGTGTCGGACAGCCAGGTGGACCTGGTGATGTTCATGCCGTCGGGCTACGCCAAGGCGAACAAGGAGCGCACCGAGGCCAACGCCTATGCGACCTTGATGGAACTGGAAACGTCGATGCGCGACATGAATGCGCAGGTGCGCTGGGCCGATCCGGACAGCTTGGTGGGCCGTGGCGCGCCATTTGACGATGTGTATTTCGTCGACACCGCCAACCTCGCAAACAAAGCCACCAACGACGTCAAGGACGTGTACCAGATGGTGGCCGATTCGCTGTTCGAGGATTTCGCCTCGGCCGACTTTGCCAACCGCAAGCGCTCGGTGGCGGTCAACCAGCAGCAGCACAAGCTGGGCCCGTTCAATCCGCGCGTGCCGGAAAACCGGTTCGGCGACATGCGCCTGTCGTACTCGAAGGTGTATTCCGCGTTTGGCCAGGCCGTGCTCGATACGCAGCAGGGCTTGCGCGACGATATCCGCGCCTACGAACTGGCGGGCCTGATGGTTAAGGCGTTCTTCGGCATCCTTGGCAGCGATGGCGCGCCGGCGCGCCGTGCCGGCGACCAGGAGCGCGACGCGTTCATGCGCGAGCAGATGGCGCTGGCCGAACGGCCGTTTGCGGAATTCCCCGACTTCCGCAAGGGCACGGTCGATGTGGCGCCGTTCCAGGAATATGCGCTGACCGACCGCCTGTTGCTGGACAAGGATGAGCGCTCGCTGCTGGAGCGGGTGGAATCCAAGGTGCAGCTGGAAATCGACCGCATCATGGCGGACTACGATTTGAAGCAGTGGCGCGAAAAAGTCGCGGAACTGTTGCCGCAGTTGGAGCGTGATGCGATCCGCGAAGCGGGCGCCACGGCGGAAACCAGCGAAGACCGCTTGAAGCGCCATACCGCCGAACTGGTGGTGAAACTCAAAGGCCGCGCGCGCGACCAGCTGTATGCGCTGCTGGACGACCGCAAGCAGGGCGGCCTGGAATTCGTGCTGTCGCTGCTGGAACAGATCAAGGCCCGCATCGCCCAGCGCGACCTGGGCCACATGGAGCGCAACGGCAAGCGTTACCGCGATATCCGTGATGCGCTGCGCACGCGCCAGGTCGAAGAATCGCTGAACAACCTGTCGCAGGCCGCCAATAAATTGTTTGGCAAGGATGCGCAGGCGCGCGAAGTGATGGCGCATTTGAAGCGCGACATCGCCGATTACCTGCGCTTCCACTTGCTGGCCGTGGCGGCCGGACAGGCCGAGGACGTGTTAAAAGCCATGTCGGCGTGGCTGGGCGATACGCTGTCGGTCGATGACAAGGGCCAGCCGGTCTGGAGCGGCATCGCCGGTGAATTCCAGGAAGGCCGGCGCTGCGTGGAAGCCATGCTGGGCGCGGTCGACCAGCGCATCGCGCAATTGCGCGCCGATGCGCAGCACGAGCATGCGACTTACATGAAACTGGCCAGCGAAGGGCCGCCGGAAGCCGTGAAACTGACGGGCGACGTGTCGTCGTGGAGCGAAGAAGTGTTGCTGGAATTCGGCGGCTCGGCGCGCCTGTTCCCGCAACTGGGCGACGACAAGTTGCGCGCCTCCTTGCTGTTGAAACTGTTCCGCCGGGCGCAGACCCAGTTGAGCAGCGAAGGTTTGCAGGAAGCGCAGCCGGTCGATCCGCTGCTGGAGCGCTTGATGGCCATGTCGCCGCAGGAGCGCCAGCACCTGTTCAATGAATGGGTCAAGAGTGCGATGCCGTGGGTGAATGCGCGCTTCTCGGCGGAATTCACGCCGAACGCGGACCAGTTCAAATGCTTCATCGGCGTGGGCGACGTCAACGCGTGGAAAAAAGTCGAGCATGAAATCAAGGCGGCGGTGCCGACCGGTTTCTTCCACGGCGACCTGGTGTCGATCGTCAACACCGGCATCAGCGGGCGCGCGGTGTGCTACATCGAACTGTCCGGCGTGCCGATGACGGTGCTGCGCGGCTTGCCGACGTGGCGCACCTCGTACCAGATTGAAAACCCGAAGATTCCGACCCATTTGCATTTTGACTCCACGCGCTTCCGCCATCCGATCGCACCATCGATGGATGAGTTGAACCGGCTGGCCGACGATTACGAATGGTTCCTGCAAGCGATCGCATTGGGCGTGGTGAAACGCAAGGCCGATCTGGCGGACCGCGAGGCGCTGTTCCAGCCGAAGGGACAATACCTGTTTGAAGTGGAGCCGGGTTCCGGCGAGTGGCTGCAGATCGGTAACGAATATGCGATCCGCTCGAACGGCTTGCCGCCGTATTACCGCGACCAGGTGATCGCCGCCGTGCGCCTGCGGTTAGGCACGATGGGGCCGCACCAGTTTGCATTGCTGGCCGCGTTGATGCGGCACTACCAGCTGCGCGTGTACCAGCCCAAGCTGGAAGTCGATGAAACCGGCGCGGAATTGCCATCGCCATCGCTGCCGAACATCACGGCCAAGCGCTTGCACGATGCGTGGGTCAAGCGCGCGCAGGCGGCGGCCAGTGCGTTGCCGGAAGCGTTTGTCGAACGCGCGCTGGCGGTGCTGCCGCAATGGAGTGAGCCGGTGCCGGGTTCCTCGACGGATGCGTATAGCTGGGAAGTGCAGCAGTTGGCGGAAAAACGCGTACTGAAAGGGGAATACCTGGTCAACGAGGCGCTGGCGGCGTCGGTGTTTGCGGCGGGAGCGGCTGCGGCGCAGCCTGCGGCAACCGTAGTGGCGTCTGCCATGGCGCCTGTCGCCGCGCCGGTGCAAGCCGTGCCGGTTGCCGCCGTTTATGTGGCGCCTGCGGTGGCTGCCGCACCCGCGGCCACCGCGGCACAGGTGGCGGGACCGCTGTACAAGGTGTTCGTCAACAAGACGCAGCAAGGCCCATTCAGCCTGCACGAGCTGGCGCATCGCATTGCGCTGGGCGAAGTCACGGGCGCCACCAAAGTGTGGAACATGCAGTGGGTGCCACGGGTAGACCAGTGGAAGCTCGCCAGCGAGATGGCGGACATTGCGCCGCTGTTGTCGGCGGCGATTCCCGACCCGCATGACGATATCCCCGATCCGGAATAAGGACAGCAGTGGAAGCAGCGATGTACCGGTGTGTAGCAGAAATGTGCGGCAAGGATTTTCCGCGCAAGGTGAACTTTTGCCCGTTTTGCGGCACGCGGCAGGGGACGCCGTCCGCCCAGGCGGCGGGCAGCCGCTGGGCCGATAGCGGCGTTGGCGCGGCTGACCATGAGCGCAAGCAGGCCGCAGCGGCAGACGCCGCAGCGGATGCGGTGGCAAGCGCCGCTGCGCTGGCAGCCGCCAAAGCCGATGCGGCACAGGCCCGTCTTGACGAGCGGGTCCAGGCTGAAGCGCGGGCCAGGGCGGACGAGCAAGCCCGGGCCGATGAAAAAGCCAGGGCCGATGAGAAACGCCGTGCGGACGAGCAAGCGCGATCGGATGCTGCGCGTGCCGAAGCGCTGGCGCAGGCACGCAGCGCCGGTGGCGCCCAAGCCGGGGGCGCTGCGCAGCAGCCGCCGGACCCGCTGTCGCCGAATCTGCAATCCACGCTGGACCGCCTGAACAAATTACGTGGCGCCGGCAAACCGGCGGCGCCGTCAACGTCGTCCGTGCCGCCCCATAACCCTTTTAAGCCCCAGGGCAATGGCGCCCCGCCATCGCGGCCGCCGTTACGCAAACCCATCGGCAAATCCACCTGGATCTCGGTGGCGATCGTGCTGGGCCTGATCTGGATCCTGGCGCGTCCCTCCGACCCGGCGAAGAAGTTGCAAGCCCGCGTCGATGAAGCGGTGGAACAGGCGCAGGATTGCAAGATCGACCTGGCGCGCAATGCTTACACCTCGCTGAAAACCGACAAGGCCAGCGCCGCCCAGTTGAAGCAATTGCAGGACACCATCAACGCCAATGCGAAAAAATGCGACGCCAAGCGCAACCGCGCCAAGGCGTGGACGGAATTGCGTCCACAACTCGACAGCGCGCTGCAAAGCGGTTCCGTCGACCTGGCCGACCGCCGCCTGGCCGCCTTCACCAAGACCTGGGGCGCCGACGACGAAACCCGCGAGATGGATGGCCGCATCGATGTGCGCAAGGGCGAACGCCTGTTGAATGACGTGGACGCCTGTATCAAGCGTTCCGACCGTGCCTGCGCGGAAAGCAAATTGCAGGCGGCGGAAAAATTGCAGCGCAATGAATTGAAGCCCCGCATTGAAGTACTGCGTGAAGCGCTGTCGCAACTGCTGGTGCGCACGGTGCTGGGGCAGGGCGATGCCGCCCAGGCCGCGCCATCAGTCACGCCGACCGCACCGGCACGCGCGGATCAATCGGCCCAATCGGCCTCGCGCGCCCAGCCGAGCCAGCCAGCGAAGCCGGTCCCGTCAAATCCATCGGGCCAGCAATCCCCTCCAGCCCAGCAAACCCAGCCGTCGCAGCAATCCCAGCAGGCCCGCAAGCTGCTGGCCGAGGCGGAGCGTGAACTCCGTCAAGGCAATTACAAGGCCGCCATGGACAAGGCCAATATCTGTGCCACCATGATTGATGAAGGCAACCGCGAATGCACGGCCCTGAAGAACCGGGCTGAACGCATGAACCGCGACTTGATGAATTGCGTGGCGTCCGGCCGCGAATGGATCGACGACCGCTGCCAGTAAGGAGAATCCCATGAAACGAACACTATGCGGCGGCGTGATCGCCGCCATGCTGGCAGGCTGCGCCGCACCGGGCGGCTATCAAAACACGGGCCGTGGCGAACCGGCGCGCGAGCAGGGCGGCAGCCAGGCGGGCAATGCCGCCGCCGGGGCCGCCGTCGGCGCGGTGGCGGGCTGCGTGCTGGCCAAGGCGCTCGGCAAGAAATGCGCGGAAGGCGCGGCGGTCGGCGCGGCGCTGGGCGCCGCCATTGGCTGGACCACGTATTCGGAAAAAGTCGCGCCGGCACAGGCCGTCAACGCGGAAGCGCAGCGGGAAGGGTTAACGGTGCCCCGCAATGAAATCCGCCTCAAGGATTACCAGGTGTATTCCACCGCCGGTACGGTGCGCAGCGGCGGCGAACCGGTCAAGGTGGTGGGAGAAATCAAGCTGTATGGCCAGGCCACGCGGGTGCCGGAAGTGGTGCAAAGCATGACGCTGTATAAGGCCAATGGTGAAAAGGCGTCGGACACGCCGCAGATCGCCCGCGTGGAAAAAATCGATGGCGCGGGGCAGTACCGCGCCGTGGGTGTTTATAAAATCCCGCGTGGCATGGAGCAGGGGCAGTACACGGTGCAATCGGTACTGCTGCTCGATGGCCGCGAAGTGGCGCGCCGTTCCGCCATGTTCCAGGTGGCGTTCGACGCCAATGGCGACGGCCGCGCAGTGTTTATCGCGCAGCGCTGAGGGCGGCCAGGCTGACCGGGCGCTCCGGCAGGTAGGGCAGCAGCCTGCTTTGCGTCCATAGCCGCTTGGCCGCGAGCAGGACCAGGCCGGACAACGCGGCGATGCCCGCCATATATGCGGGGCCCGCCTGCAAACCTTTAATCGGCACGCTGAACAGGCTGCCCATATGCGTCACAGTCAGCGCCAGGAACGCGACGATGAATGCGCCCCACATCGTCCTGCGCGGATTCGGCAGCGCGCACAGCAGCACATTGACGGCGACCAGCAGCGGCACCTGCATGCCGAAGACCGCCCACTTTTCCATATTGCTCAGGATGCCCGCCGTGCTGCCGCCCAAGATCGCGTCAAGCAGTGCCTGTCCCAGCATCAGGACCAGCAGCAGGAAGATTGCCAATTTCAAGGAGGGCCGGTAGATCCGCAGGGCCAGCGCAGGCGCGCCGCTCCCGGCTGGCGCCAGCACCGTGCGCCAGTGCAGGTCACGGATGGTCATCAGCGTCATGGCTGCCGGTATCCATGGGATGAACGCCAGCAGGTGACCCACGGTCAGCGTACCGCCCAAGGCCAGCGGTGGCATCAGGCTCCAGCACAACGATATCGGCCCCATCCGCAAGCCACTCACCACGCTGAATTGCAATTTGTTGTCTTGCAGGAAGCGCGGCTGCAACACGGTATAGCGCAGGATCATGGTTCTCCACGCCGGTATGGCACTGGCTGGAGCGGGTGGCTGCGAGCGCGGCATCAATCGTGGCATCTGGCGCCAGTGCCGCCGCAGCGCGAACGCCATCAGCGGCCAGCTTGCCGCCACCACCAGCAAGACCGCCGCGGGGACTTGTGCGAAAGCGGTCAATGCCGCATGGCCATACGAGAAAAACGCGATCAATGCCGCCAGCGCGACGCCATACACGGCATGGTTGCGCTGGCGCGGCAGCAGTCCCGAGCGCAACGTGGAAAACAGCGTGCCGGCGCAAGCCGCCAATGACAGCATGGCGACACTCGCCAGTACCGGGGCCGGTGCGGCGGCGCCGAGCAGCCAGGTCACGGCCAGCGCGGCCAGCAGCACGATGCCGTTCGCCCACACGCTGGCCAGGCGCAGCGTGACGCTGCCGCGCCACAGTGCTGCCGGGACCCGCCGCTGCGTGAGGATTTGCGCAGTCTGCGCCAAGCGGGTGGACGCGCTGCTGGATAGGAATAGCATGAACAAGGCAGCGGCTTGCAGCAGGTACAGCGCCGCGTTGCCGTGCGATGCCGGCGGCAGCTTCAAGGTCAGCAGGCCTGCGCCGGCAATCGCGGCAAACGGGAAGGCGCGCCATGGATCGGTGCGCAGCGCCTGGATCAGGTGGGAGATGCGGTTCAAAGTTGGCTCCATGCACTTCAGGAATAACTGAGCGTGCTCAGCAGGCGTTTCGGCGTCCAGCAACGGTTTGCGACGGCCAGCGCCGCACCGGTCAGGCCCACCAGCAGCACCAGGTAGGCCGGACCGATTTGCCACGCCAGTTGTGGCAAGTCCTGTTTGAACATCGACCAGAGAGCGAAATACAACATGGGTATCCCCAGGGTCATGTAGGCGCCGAATTGCAAGCGGCGCGGCAATGCGCGCATCAGCGTCATCAGCGCCGTGCAGCACGCCAGTTCCAGTAATGGCACCGCCATCGACGCCAGTGTCTCCAGAGCCCACGTTTGCGGTGGCGACATCAGCGCGCTGCCCGCAGTAAAGACCAGTATCAGCGGGGCCTGGAACATCATGGTCGACAGCACAATACGGGCGCCAAGGCGGTGTAATTGGGTTCCTCCGGGCAGCAGCAGCGCGCGCCAGTGCAAGTCACGTACCAGTAGTGCGTTGGAGCAAATGATGCAGATCATCGCCAGCCGCGACAGGCGGAGGCTGGTGGCTTGTTCTCCCCATTGCACCGGCACCAGCTGTGCAAAGAATATGGCGTTTTGCATGATGGCCAGCACCAGCAGCGTGCGCCGGTTGAGCGGCTGCGCAGCGGCGTTCGACGCGCTGTCGCGCAGCGGCTGGAACCGGCCCGCCCAGCGGGCAATGGCGTCGCGGATACGGCGCAGCACATTCGATTGCGCGCCACTGACGGTACGCAGCGCATCGGCCTGCGCATGCATGATCCAGCAAGCCTTGACGGGCCAGGCCATTGCACACGCCGCCAGCAGCCATGCAGGCAAGGCGGCGAAGCGATGGAGGCTGTGCATCATTTGCTGGGTGGCGGCGAGCAACAGCACCAGCGCCAGCAGTGTGACTTCCAGGACGATGCCCATCCGGCGTGGCAGCAAGCCGGCCCGGGCCAGGGCGGCGGATATGCCGCAGCACAGCAGCAGCGACAGCAGGGCCGGCGCCGTCAGCCAGTGCTGGGGCGATCCGGGAGCGAGCATCAACGAGGCGATGGCGATGCTGAGCAGGGCCCAATAACGCGTCACCGACAGCAGCCACTGGCGCAGCCACGCTTGCCACAACGCGGCCGGCGCCCGCTGCGCTTGCAGGACGCTGATGCTGCGGCCCAGCGTCTGCCCCTGCAGCGCGACGGCGAACAGTTGGACGATGCAAGCCAGCAGCACCATGCCATCGAGCAGGGCCGTGCTCTGCGATTTGCCGATGAGCAGCAGTCCAATCAGGATGCTGGCGCACAGCACGCAGACCAGCCCCACACCGGCTTTGCCGAGCCGGATGAAATTCAGCGGGTACAGTGGCAGCGGAGCAGACATGGCGGCCGTGTTCACGAGTTCAATTCCACAAACAATTCATCCAGCGTCAGCGGGCGGCCGGTTTCCGCCAGCGCCGGCGCGCGGCGCGTATCGACCAGGCGCTGGCCGCTGCGCGTGACATGCACCACGGCTTCCGGCGGCACAGGGCCGTTGGTTATCGCCTGCGGAATCAGGCGATAGCATTCCAGCATCGCATCCCAGCTGTCGAGCAATTGCAGCTTGCCTTCGCGGATAAACGCCACGTGCGTCACCACGCGTTCCAGGTCGGACAGGATGTGGCTGGAAATGATGACGGTGCGTTCGTTGCCAGGTGCGTCGGCACGCTCGCCGCTGAAGATGGCGCGCATGAATTCGCGGCGCGTCATCGGGTCCAGGCTGGCCACCGGTTCATCGAACAGCAAGACATCCGGATCGTGCGCCAGCGCCAGCACCACCGACAGCTTTTGCTGGTCGCCGCCGGACAGCGCGGTGACGCGCGCATTGAGCGGCAAGTCCAGGCGCGCGGCCAGCGCCAGGCAGCGCTGCTGGTCCCAGCGAGGGTAGGCGCGGCCGATGGTGAACAAGTGTTCTTCCACTGTCATCCATTCAAACAGGTCGGGCGTCTGCGCCACATAGCCGATGCGTTCGCGCACCGGGTCAGTCAGTTGCAGCGACGGGCAGCCGAGCAGGGATGCGCTGCCGCTGTCCGGTGCGGCCAGACCCGCCAGACAGCGCAGCAAGGTGGATTTGCCGGCGCCATTGCGCCCGGCCAGTCCGACCACGGCGCCGGCGGGAATATCGAGCGATACACCGTCCAGTACCTTGACGTCGTTGTGGCGCAAGGTCAGCTGGCTGGCGCGGATGGTGAAGTCATTCATGTGCATTTTTCCTGTCGAGGTATTCTTCAAAGAGTTGCAGGGCTTCCTTTGTTCCTATGCCCAGCTGATGCGCGGTCTGTGCCGCCGCCTGCAGTGCGGGACGCAGCAGCGCGGCCTTGTCGACCGGCGCCGCTTCGGTTTGCACATCGGCCACCGCCATGCCGACGCCGCGCCGGCGCGTCAGGATGCCTTCCAGCTCCAGCATGCTGTAGGCCTTGCTGACGGTCATGGGGTTGATGGCGTGCTGCTGGGCGACGGCCCGCACCGACGGTAATTCCTCGCCCGGTTTCAACTGGCCGCCGGCCACCAGGCGCCGCACCTGCTCGACGATCTGGCGGTAAATCGGCACCGGCGACGCCGGGGCGATTTCAAAATCCATACCTTAGCTACCCGGCAAGTCTTGCCACAGCGGCAGCTTGTGCTTGCGGCGGCCGTAGGCGTAATAGGCCGCCAGAAACAGCCCGAACGCCGCGCCGGTCACCAGCGTGGTGGCCAGTGCCGCCATGGGCGGGAGCTGGCCGCGCCAGACGGCGAACCACATCAGCAAGCCCCATGCCGACCCGAAAAAGCCGCCGCTGGCCAGCGCCACGCGGCCAAAGCTGATGAAGTGGGGTAAGGGAATGGCGACACCCATGCGCCACAGCAGGCGCACGATTGGCGGATAGTAATTGCTTTCCCAGATACCGGTGTTGGCCATGATGGCCAGGGCGGCGTCGCGTTTGGTGGTGCTCATGTGTGTCCTCGGGCGTCGGTGGTGTATTAGCAGGTGTATTGCTATGTGAATCAGTGTATCACTACAATAATACACTTGCAACGTCATTCGCCGGCCCGCTGATCACGGGCGCACCTCGTCAACGTCAGGCTAACCAGCCACCACCGCCCTAGTGCATGCGGCTGCGCTTCTGGGCATACATTTGTTCATCCGCCAGCAGCACGTAGTGGGCCAGCGTCTGTTCGCTGCCGGAGTCGCACTGCACCACCCCGGCGCTGATCGCCACGGTGTACGGCCGTTCCTGCATCAGGTTGAATGCGTGCAGGTTAGCTTTGATGCGCTCCAGGATGACGCCTGGCTGTTCATCGTCGAGGGTATAGGCGACGAATTCATCTCCGCCAAGACGCGCCACCACATCGGCGTGGCGAAACGATTGACGGAACACCAGTGCGGCGTCCTGTATCAGGCGGTCCCCGGCATCGTGGCCGAGGCCATCGTTCACGCGCTTTAAGCCATCGATGTCCGCGAAGATCACGGCGCTGGGCGCGTGCTTGCGCCGCGCCAGTTTGTAGCTGTGTTCCGCCTGCAGGAAAAAGCCGCGCCGGTTATACAGTCCCGTCAGTACGTCGGTGAGCGACAGCATCCGCATTTCCGTTGTCGCTTCGTCGCGCCGCTTCAGTTCCGCGGCATGTGCCACGGACGTGTTGGTCATGGCTTCGCGCTGGTCACACACCAGCCGTTCCAATGAGGTGTGGGCCTCGATCTTGCCCAGCGCTGCCGCCGCCAGCTGCAGGAAATACGACAGGGTCTGTTTGTGCCCGTTCAGCTCCGAGGGGTTCAGGTCATGCTCCCATCCAGCGGCCAGGACGGCAATCGCTGCGTGCGCCGGCACTGCCAGGGCCAGCGTGCGCGGCCCGCTATGTTCGCACTGCTGGCCGCCATGCAACTGGTCATCCGTGGAGGACGCGGTACCGGAGAATAGGTGCATGCCGGTTTGATACAGCGGATGGTCCGTCCCGGCTGGATGGGGGAGGCCGTGCCGGTCGAACCCGACGATCGTGAGCTGATCGGCGCGCAACAGCAGCAGGGCCGAGTCAGGCCGGATGAGCTCGACCAGGGCCCTGCCGACCAGTTCGAGTGAACCAACCGGTTCGTCGGTCTGCAGCAGGTCGCGCGACAGGGTCAACAGGATGCGCATCTGGCCGGGGCCGAGTTGTTGCGCTTCCACTTGCTGCTTCCTCATGGTTTGCCTCCGTTGTCCGTTGCCGGGCCGCTGAGAGCCACGGCGCGTTCCTCGCATCATCGCGGGCGGCTTTGCGTCGGTATCGTTAACGGTACTCGCATGGCGTCGCTTCACCTAGCACGATCGGTTGAATGCCGCGCGCCAATGCTTCGACGTACCGTACCGATCTCGCATACACTCGTGGTGACGGGCAGCTGACTGCCTGCGGCGAAAATTTTCGGGGGCGCAGCGGATGGGGTCTATCTTCCAACTGCTCGACGGCGGTCTCTTCCAATGGAATGCCTGGCAGATCATCGGCTACACCGTGCTGGCCACGCATCTCTCGATTATCGCGGTCACGGTCTACCTGCACCGATGCCAGGCCCATCGCGCGCTCGAGTTGCACCCCGCCATGGCCCATGTCTTCCGCTTCTGGTTATGGCTATCCACCGGCATGGTCACGCGCGAGTGGGTCGCGGTCCATCGCAAGCATCACGCGTACTGCGAAAAGGCTGGTGATCCGCACAGCCCGCAACTGTTCGGGATCCGGCAGGTCTTGCTCCATGGCGCGGAACTGTACCGTCACGAAGCGCGCGTCGCGGCCACGCTGCAACGCTATGGCGCCGGTACGCCGGACGACTGGATGGAGCGCCACGTTTATTCCCGCTACACGTGGCAAGGCGTTGGCCTGCTGCTGGTGGCCGATTTGCTGATGTTTGGCGTGATCGGCGCCACGGTCTGGAGCGTGCAGATGCTGTGGATCCCGGTCTGCGCGGCCGGCATCATCAACGGCCTCGGCCATTACATCGGTTACCGCAACTTCGACGGCCCACACGCCGCCACCAATATCGTGCCGGTTGGCATACTCATCGGCGGCGAAGAGCTGCACAATAACCACCATACCTTCCCGACTTCGGCCAGGATGGCCGCACGCTGGTTTGAACTCGATATCGGCTGGTGCTATATCCGCCTGTTGCAGGCGCTCGGCCTGGCGCGGGTACGGGCCGTGTTGCCCAGGCCGCCGGTGGCGGTGCGCCAATTGCCGCTGACCGGCAAGACCGTTGCCGGTGTCGGCGCCTGCCGCCACCATATCATGCGCAGTTTTGGCATCATGGTGGTGCGCACCTTGCGAGAGGAACTCCGTGGCGAGTCCACCGTCCGCATTGACCCGCGCGCCCGGCGCCAGGCGGAGCGCCTGTTGCGGCGCGAACCGGCCTATCTTTCCGATGCCGAAAAACAGGCACTGGCCGCACTGGTTGGCCGGTACGCGTGGCTGGCCCATGTGCAGCGCATGCGCGTGGAACTAAGCCAGGTATGGGAAGCCAAGCTGGCGTCGCCGCAGGAGTTGCTGGACTGCCTGGTGGACTGGTGCGACCGGGCGGAACGGTCCGGGATACAGGCGCTGCGCAACTTCTCACTTGGCTTGCATGCGTACGGTTGACGTCGCCGTTCAGGCGGCGGGGACCAGCGTCACGGCGATGCCCGACAACACCGCATTGCCCGACAGCGGATCGCGCAGGTTTTCATCGAGGATCGCGTTCAGGTTGACGCCGGGGCGTTCCGCCGCCACCGCCATTTGCGTGCCCGGCAAATCGTGGCCCCAGCCATGCGGCAGGCTGACCACGCCCGGCATCATGCCATCGTCGATTTCCACCTGCACCGTGATGGCGCGCCCGCCGTTACGCAGGTGCGCGCTGCCGCCGTTGGCCAGGCCCAGGCGCGCCGCATCGTGCGAATGGACCAGCGCCGTGCAGCGATAAGCGCCCTTGGCCAGCACCGGCAAATTATGCATCCAGCTGTTATTCGAGCGCAGCTGGCGGCGACCGATGACCACCAGTTCCGGCGCCGGTTCGTTCATCGCGGCGGCCACGCGGGCCAGGTCGTCGAGCAGCACCTGTGGCGCCAGTTCGATCTTGCCGGATTGGGTGCGCAGCATTTCCGGGATGCGTGGCGTCATGGCGCCGAGGTCGATACCGGACGGCGCGGCGCGCACCTTTTGCAAATTCAAGCCGTCCGGATGACGGCCGAACTGGTCGCCATACGGACCGCTGCGCAAGCCCAGGTCCAGCACCCGTTCCACGCCGCGCTGCGGCGCCAGCATCTCCATCACGGTAGCGGCCAGCGGGCCGACGCTTTTATCGAGGTCTTCGCGCAGCAGCGCATCATCGAGCTGCGCGATATCGGCATCCGGGCCCAGGCCCTGCACGATGGCGGTCAGACGCAGCAAGCTTTCCCACTCGTCCGGAGTGCCCGCCGTGCGGGGCAAGACGGGCGGGCTGTAGCGCGCATGGTTGCGGTGCGAGAATTGCGTGAACGTGACGTCGTAATGCGCGTCTTCCAGCGGCGACACGCCGGGCAAAATCACGTCGGCGTGGCGCGAGGTTTCATTGAGGTAGATGTCCATGCTGACCATGAATTCCAGGCCGTCGAGCGCCTGCGCCAGCCGTGCGCCGTTGGGGGCGGACAGCACTGGATTGCCGGCAATCGCGATCAGCGCTTTTACTTGTCCCGGGCCGGGGGTGTCGATTTCCTCGGCCAGGCAGGTGACCGGCAATTCGCCCGCCACTTCCGGCGCGCCGGACACGCGGCTGCGGTAGCGGCCATACGCGACGCCGCGTCCAATGCCGGGCTTGCCGCGCGTGTTGCCGGCAAAGGCGGCGGCTTTCGGGAACATCATGCCGCCGGTTTCGTCGAGGTGGCCGGTGAGAATGTTCAGCACATCGATCAGCCACGACGCCAGGGTGCCATATTGCTGTGTGCAAGTGCCGATGCGGCCATAAATGGCGCCATGCTGGGCGCCCGCCAGGTCGCGCGCCAGATTGCGGATGGTGGCGGCATCGATGCCGCAGCGGGACGCCACGCTTTCCGGCGCATACGGTTGCACGGCTTCCTGCAGCGCTTCCAGCCCGTTAAGGTGGTCCGCCAGGCGGCCCGGCATCACGAGGTTTTCGTCGAACAGCGCATGCGCCATGCCGAGCAACAGGAACACGTCGGCGCCGGGACGGATGAAATGGTGTTCATCGGCGATGCCGGCGGTTTCGGTGCGGCGCGGATCGATGACGACGATGCGCCCGCCCCGGGCCCGCAGCGCCTTGGCCTTGCCACGGAAATCCGGCACGGTCCACAGGCTGCCATTCGACACCATCGGATTGGCGCCGAGGATCAGCAGGTAATCGCCGCGTTCGATATCGGGCACCGGCACCGACAGCCAGCCGCCATACATCAAGCCGCACGACAGCATTTTCGGCACCTGGTCGACACTGGAAGCGGAATACATGTTTTTCGTGCCCAGCGCCTTGGCCAGCCGGGGGAAATACAGCATCAGGCTCATTTTGTGGGCAACCGGGTTGCCCAGCACGGTGGCCACCGCATCGGGCCCGTCGCGCTTGATGATGGGCGGCAGGCGGCGCGCGATTTCCGCATACGCTTCGTCCCAGGTGGCGCTTTCAAAGCGGCCATTGCGCTTGATCAGCGGCGTGCGCAAGCGGTCGCCGTCTTCATGCAAATCCTTCAGGCTGACGGCTTTTGGGCACAGGAAGCCGGCGCTGAATACGTCCGCATCGTCCCCCTTGATCTTTTTCACCTTGCCATCGTCGTGTTCGATTTCCAGGCCGCAGGCGGCCTCGCAAAATGGGCAGATACGGTGGGCACAAGCAGCCATGGCAAGCTCCTGGGATAAAAGTGAACGGTCGTTCTATTGTCAATTTTTGTTACACCGATGTCAATCGTATTACGTCAGCTCAGGTGTATGCTTGAAACCACAGGAGACGAATCATGAAACCAGCAAATTTCTTTTATGCCGCCCTGGCGATTGCCATGTTGGCGGCGGTGTTATCCGGCTGCCAGCGGCGCGAAGCGGGACCTGCGGAAGAGGCGGGGCGGAAGATTGATCAAGCCACGCAGCAGGCCAATGCCGAGCTGAAGCAGGCCGGCACGGAACTCAAGCAGGCTGGCGCCGAACTCAAGGACGCGGCGCATGAAGCGGGCCGGGAATTGAAGGAAGCCGCAGCCATTACGCGCGACAAGATCAATGACGCGACGGAAACGGCGGGCCAGAAGCTGGAAAAAGCGGGCGAAAAAATGCAGGAATCCGCCCGCGAGGCCAAGGAAGAAGCGAAAAAGAAGTGAGCTGGACCGGAACCGCTGCCATTGACGGGCGCGCGGCGGTGATGGTTTTTAGGGAATTCAGTTGCCCGCTTTGAACGCCGGCTTCAGCGGCACCACATTGCTGCCATGCGTGCCGGCCGGTGGCGCGCCATCGGGCGTGCCGCCCAGTACCACGGACAGTTCGACATATCCGGCGCGCCATGCGCGTTCCAGGTCTTGCTCGATGGCTTCCATCGAGGTTTCCTTGAAGTTGTCGAAGCCGCGCACGCCATAGGCGCGGTTGCGGCCATGCGCCTTGGCCAGGTACAGCGCCATGTCCACCAGGTTGACCGCCCGTTCCCACGGCAGCGGCGTATCGGCGGGGATCAGCGGGAAGGGCGCGAAGCCGACCGAGACGTTGACGCTGAAGGTATGGTTCTGGTACTCGATCTGTTGCGAGGAAATCGTGTTGAGGATGCGGCGCGCCACTTCATCGACGCCGTTGCGGGGAATGGCCGGCAGGAAGGCCAGGAATTCTTCGCCGCCCCAGCGCACGATCATGTCGGTTTCCCGCAGCGCGACGCGCAGGTTTTCCGCGATCATTTTCAGCACCAGGTCGCCGGCTGCATGGCCATAGGTGTCGTTGACGTTCTTGAAGTGGTCCACGTCCAGCAGGAACAGCGCGCCCACGATATCTTCACCCCCCTGGCCACGGCGCTCCACATGATTGTGGGCGCGCATGTATTCCTGGAAGTGGCGGCGGTTATACAGCGAGGTCAGTGGATCGAGCGAGCTCTGGGCTTTCAGTTCCAGGTTTTTGACTTCCAGCTGGGCATTGGCGTGGCGCACCTTCCGGTACAACAGGCCCACCACGGCGGAAGCCAGCGCAAACACCAGCGCCAGCAGCCACCACACGCGCTGCTGCAAGCGGCGGTTATCGATTTCCGCGCTCTTGACCTGGTTTTCACGGCTCAGCAGCTCGATGCGGCGCTGCTTCTTTTCCATCTCGTACTTTTCCTGCAATTCCCAGATGGCTTTCTGGCGCTGTTTTTCAAACAGGGCGCTGGTGATGTCGCGTTCGCGGTGGTAGGCGGCAATCGCGCCGGAAAAATCCCCCGCGCGCTCCAGCGCCTGGCCATATTCCAGCAGCACGGCTTGCAGTTCCGGCTTGTTGTTGGTTTTTTCGTAGTACGACATGCCCGCTTCGAAATGCTTTTTACCTTCCGCGGTCTTGCCCATACCCATGTACGCCTGGCCGATATTGATCAGGGCAATCGCTTCGGTGTCGCGGTCGCCGATTTCCCGCGCCACTTCCAGCGACTCGGTGCCATAGCGCACCACGCGCTGGTAATCGTGCTCCTTCAGGTAATTGTCGGACATATTGACCAGGGTATCGGCGATCAGCGATTTGGCGCCCATCTTGCGCGCCATTTCCAGTCCCGATTGCAGCGCGGCCAGCGCGCGGCGCGGCTGTTCCGAATCCATGGCCAGCACATATTCAGTCTGGCGCGCCTGCGCGATGCGTCCCGGCGAGTTCAGCTTTTCCGCCACTTGCACGCACTCTTCCAGCACCGCCCAGCCCTTGTCGAACTCCTTCATGCGGTCATACTGCACGGCCAGCGCATTGAGCGCCGTGGCCAGCGGCAACAGGTCTTCCAGCTGGCGCGCGGTTTCCACCGCGGTTTGCAGTTTCAGCAGCGCGACGGGGTAATTACCCTGTTCGGCGTACGATTGGCCGGACGTGATAGTGGCTTGCACGCGCAAGGGGATGTCCTGGGTCTGGCCGGCCAGCTTTTCCGCTTCAAATGCCAGCTCGTGGGCATTCTTGGCGTCGGCCATGCCCGACAGCGTATACGCCTTGACCAGCATGCCCTTCGCGAGGATGGCGGTATTGCCCTGGGCACGGCCGAACGCGATCAACTCTTCCGCCAGTTGCAGCGCGATGTCTTTCTGGCCCAGTTTCAGCCGTGCGCCGCTCAGTTGGGCGAGGAATTCCGCTTTGGTGGCGGGCGGCGCCGAACGGGCCGCGCCTTCCATTTTTTGCAGTTGTACCAGCGCTTTTTCCGGCACATAGCGCACCTGGTCGCGGATTTCCGCGATGCCGGCGTCAAGGACGGAGACATTCTGGCCCCAGGCCAGTGCCGGCGACAAGACACAGGCAGCCACCAGCATCCGCATGCCACGCGTAAATGTCCGATCCCGAGAGCCTGCCAACTGATTGTCCTTTGCATGTCTTTGCGCGGAAGCCGCGCAAAGTGTCTAGACAATTATATTCTTGTTGCAGGTAAGAAATCCAAGGAGATGCGGATTTTCGACAAAACCGCCACAGTGACAATCAAGCAATTTTGTGAGAAGTTAAACGCCTTTCGTGACATTTCATTGGTTCATGCGCTCATGTCGCCAATTGTTGCAACAGATACAAGCGCTGATACAGACCACCGTCGATTTGCATCAGCGTGTCATGCGGACCGGATTCACTGATGCGGCCGTGATTGAGCACGATGATGCGGTCCGCTTCGCGGATGGTCGACAGCCGGTGGGCAATGGCGATGATGGTGACCTGGCCGCGCAATTCGTGCAGCGCGGTTTGCACGATCTGTTCGGTCTGGCTATCGATGCGCGAAGTCGCTTCATCGAGCAGCAGGATGCGGGGCTTGCCTGCCAGTGCGCGGGCAATCGCGATCAATTGCTTCTGGCCGCTCGACAGGCGCGAACCGCCTTCGCCCAATGGGGTGTCGTAACCGTGCTCGAGCGCAGCGATAAAACCGTGCGCATGGGCTGCGCGCGCCGCCGCTTCGATTTCCGCCAGCGGCAAACCACGGCCCATGTCGATATTGTCACGGGCGGAGGCGGCCAGCAGGAACGGTTCCTGCGGCACCAGTCCCACTTCATTGCGGAAGCGTTCGTTGGGAATCGACGCCAGCGCTTCGCCATGCAGGCGGATGCTGCCGGTGCTGACGGGGTAATAGCGCAGCAGCAGCGACAGCAAGGTGGATTTGCCGCTGCCGGTGTGGCCGACAATGCCGATAAAGGCCCCGGCCGGGATCTCCAGCGACAGGTCGTGCAGCACCGGCTGATTGTCGACATAGGCGAACGCCAGGTGCTCGATGGCGACGGCGGGGGCGTTGACAACAGCGCCGGCAACGGCAGGCGCCGGCCCGCCTTGCATGGCGCCGGCCTGGTGCTCGGGCGACAGCGGTTCTTCCAGCAGCGTCGCCACGCGCGATGCCGCCACCACCGATTGCTGCAACTGTGAAAATTGCATGGTGATCTGGATCAGCGGCTCGATCACGCGCGCGATATAGCTGATGAATGCATACAGCACGCCGACCTCCGCCGCGCTCATGGCGCGCTGGCCGAACATGTAAATCACGGCGGCCAGCAAGATCACGTTCAGCAAATCCAGCGCGGGACGCAGCAGCCAGGCATTGGCGCGGATTTCCGCCACGCGCTGCGTGTAGTGTTCCACATTGGTGTTGCTGAAGCGCTCGGCAAAGCGGGTTTCCGCATTGTTCGCCTGCAGTACCGGCATGCCGCTGATGGATTCCGCCATCTGGCCATTGATTTCACTGCGCAGCTGGCGCGCCCGGGTCACTGCCGGCGCACTCCAGCGCTGGTACAACCACACGATCCCCAGCACGGCCGGCAGCAGCGCCAGCACGATCAGCATCATGCGCCAGTCCAGCCAGGCCATGGCAATCACCGTGCCGACCAGCACGATGGTGCTGTCGAGCATGACGAACAAGACTTGCACATACAGGTTTTTCACCGCCTCGGTATCGTTGGTCACGCGCGAGACCAACTGCCCGGTAATCGCGCGGTCAAAGAACGCCATCGGCAGGCGCAGCACGTGGCCATACACTTGCTCGCGCAAGCGCTGCACCGAGCGCATGGCCAGCCCGGACAGGCTGACCAGTTGCCAGTAGCGCAGGGCGGTGGCGATCCATCCGGTGCCGAGGACCGCACCCAGTAGCAGCCACATGCGTGGCCAGTCGAGGTGGCGCGGCAACAGGTGCTCGTCAATCAGCGCCTTGCCCGCGATCGGACCCAGCACTTCCAGGAAGGCCGCCACCATCAGCCACAGCAGCGCCCAGTGCAGGCGGCCGAGGTCGGGCCGGGCGGCCTGGTGCAACAAGCCGGCGGCTTGGCGCATTTGGCCGGAGGACGAGACGTGGTCAGGATGCTTCAATGCTGGCCTCCAGTTGCTGGTAGCGCCACTGGCTGGCATACCAGCCATCCTGCGCAAGCAAGTCGGCATGGTTGCCGGTTTCAACGATGCGGCCATCGCGCAACACGATAATCAGGTCCGCGTTGACCACCGCGCTGAGGCGGTGGCTGGCAATGATGGCGCTGCGCTCGGCGCCGCTCTGGTGGCCGGCGACCCGTAACGCTTCCAGGTGTTCCAGGATGCGGGTTTCCGTGCCGGTGTCGACGGCGGACAGCGCATCGTCGAGCAGCAGCAGGCCATTGTTGGCCAGTAGCGCGCGGGCGATCGCCACGCGCTGGCGCTGGCCGCCTGACAGGGTGATGCCCTTTTCACCGACTTCGGTTTCGTAGCCCTGCGGGAACAGCAAAATGTCGTCGTGGATGGCGGCCAACGTCGCCGCATGTTCGATTTCCGCGCGGGTCGCGCCCGGCTTGGCCAGCGCGATGTTGTCGGCAATCGAGGCGGAAAACAAAAACGATTCCTGCGGCACCCAGCTGATCGCGCCGCGCAGGGTGCGCAAAGTGTAATCGCTGATGGCGTGCTGGCCCCACTGCACCTGGCCCTGCTGCGGCGTCAGCTGGCGTAGCAAGACGCGCAGCAAGGTGGTTTTTCCGGAGCCGGTCGCGCCGACCAGCCCCAGGGTCTGGCCCGGTTTCAGGCGCAGGCGGATATCAATCAGCGCGTGCACGCCCGTGGCCGCGCCCGGATACGCGTAACGGACGCCATCGAGCACCAAATCGCCTTTGGGCGGCTGCTCCAGCTTGCCCTGGTCCGCAATGGCCAGCGGCGCTTCCAGCATCGGCTGCAGGCGCGCATAGGCGGCACGCCCCCGTTCGATCAGGGACAGCACCCAGCCGGCGGCAAACATCGGCCAGATCAACTGGCCCAGGTACATGGAAAAGCTGGTCAGGGCGCCGATTGTCAGTTCGCCTTGCCATACCAGGTAGCCGCCCAGGCCCAGGGTCAGGCCGGTGGCGGCGGTCAGGGTCAGACCGACCGCCGGTTCATACGCGGCTTCCCACACTTGCGCGGACAGGCTGGCTTTTTGGGCGTCGTGCGCCAATGCGCCAAATTGTTTGGCGCTGCGCTGTTCCAGGCCCAGCGCGCGCAGGGTGCGCACGCCCGACAGGGTTTCCTGCACGTGGCCGTTCAGCGCGGCAAAGCGCCGCAGTGAATCCGCCGATGCGGTATGGATGTGGTTGGAAATGTGCCAGAACGCCCAGGCCATCAGCGGGAACGGCAGCAGCGCAATGCAGGCCAGGCGCCAGTCGACGCCCAGCATCATGATGCCCAGTACGGTCACCAGCGTCAGCGCACCGTCGAATCCCGCCAGCATGGCTTCGCCGGCCGTCATTTCAATCGCGTCGATATCGTTGGTGGCCAGCGCCATCAGGTCGCCGGTACTCTGGTTCTGGTAAAACGCGGGGCCCTGGCGCGTCAGCCGCGCATAAAAGCGCGTGCGCAACTCCACGCCCAGCTTGTAGGCGACCGCATACAGCGTCATGCGCCAGCGCGCGCGCAGCAGGTAATTGCCGACGCCCAGCAACAGCAGCAGCCCGAGCTGCCGCATCAAGCCTTGCGCGTCGAGCGTGTGCGCGGCCAGGCCGTCAATCATCAAGCCGATCTGGCGGGGTATCCAGATACTGATCAGCGCCACACCGGTAAGCATGGCGGCCGCAGCGGCATAAGCCGGCCAGTGCTGTCGCACAAAGCCGGCAAGTAGCCTCGATAAACTCATTGGTAACCTCGGACTGTGTCGAGCCCGGTAGGATACATCAGGAGGGAATTTGGTGCCGGGGCGGGACAAATCCGGCGGGGAGGGGCGTGGGGGGAATGACCGGGACACGTAGGGCGGGTTTTTTAAACCCGCCATGCATGCGGCCCGGGGAACCACCGCGCCACGTTACCGCACGCACGGCGGCTTTGCCTTCGGCAAAACCGCCCTACGAGGGGAGCAGCGTGGAAAGAATTACTTCTTCGGCGCCACCGACTTCAGCACGACCGGCTTGGCTTCAGTCGGCTCGGCCGCCACCGCGGCGGCAACCGGCTTGTCTTCTTCCGCGCTGTGGCCGCTCAGTTCAGCAACGGCTTCCGCCAGAGGTTTGGCGGCAGGCTTGCCTTTGGCTTCCGCTTTGACTTCCGGTTTGGCTTCAACCTTCGCGGTTTTTGGTGCGGCTGCCGGTGCATCGACGATTTCCGCTTCGGCCGGTTCGTTGCGTGCGGCAGGGGCTGCAAAGACGGCCGGCGCAGGCTGGTTGGCGACTTTGGCGGCCAGCGCCAGTGGCTTGGCGGCGACCGACACGGCCGTTGCGGCGGCTTCCTTGAACTGGTCTTTCACCAGTTCCAGCAATTCCGCCTGGGTTTTGCTGGCGATGTTGTACAGCTCGCGGCTATACGACAGCAGGTTTTCCAGGTCCGGCGCCTGCACCACGAAGTCACGCGGATCACGGGCTTCCAGGAATTGCTTGGCGACGGCGGACGATTTTTCCACCGACGCGCGGGTCGTGCTGAAATTCAGCGCGATCACTTGCTGCACACCTTCGAAGGCGGTATTGGCGTAGTGGCTGGCGAGGTTCAGTTGGGATTCGAGTTGCGACTTGGCGGTCGCAGTGGCTGCGGAAAACTGATCGGTGAATGCGTTCATCAATACTTCTCCTGGGAAACGTTTATATTGCGCTGCAATAAAAATCATTCTAGCGGTGATTTAAAGCGGTGAAAAGTTATTTTTTCCACTACCGTCGCGGCTTGCACCATACAAGCATGCGCGTGCCTGCGGCGTTGCAGCAAGCATATGCGGAATGATCATAATGCAGTGCAGCAAAGCAACAACATTTTACTTTCGAGTCCGCTTGTGCTGGTTGTTGCCTTTACAATCAAATCAACCAGGACAGGAGGGAACCGCATGGATGCTGTGAACGTGGATGTGGTGGTGCGCAACGCCAGCTTGCCGGACGGCCGGCGCGGCGTCGATATCGCTGTGCGGGGCGAGCACATCGTGGAAGTCGGGCCGGCGCTGGCGCTGCGCGGCGCGCGGGAAATCGATGCGGGCGGCGACCTGGTCTCGCCGCCGTTCGTCGATGCGCACTTCCATATGGATGCCACGCTCAGCTACGGTTTGCCGCGCGTGAACCAGTCCGGCACCTTGCTGGAAGGGATTGCGTTGTGGGGGGAGTTAAAACCCCATTTGACGCAGGAAGCGCTGGTGGAGCGCGCGTTGCGTTATTGCGACTGGGCTGTCGCCCGCGGCTTGCTGGCCATCCGCACCCACGTCGATGTGTGCGACGACCGCTTGCTGGCGGTCGAAGCGCTGCTGGACGTCAAGCGCAAGGTGGCGCCTTACCTGGACATGCAACTGGTGGCGTTTCCGCAGGATGGCGTGTTGCGCAGCCCGACCGCGCTGGCCAATGTGAAACGGGCCATCGCGATGGGTGTCGATGTGGTCGGCGGTATCCCGCATTTCGAACGCACCATGGCCGATGGCGCGCAATCGGTGCGCATCCTGTGCGAATTCGCGGCCGACCAGGGCTTACGGGTCGATATGCATTGCGACGAATCGGATGACCCGCTGTCGCGCCACATTGAAACCCTGGCCAGTGAAACGCATCGGCTGGGCTTGCATGGGCGGGTGGCGGGATCGCACCTGACCTCGATGCATTCGATGGACAATTACTATGTCAGCAAATTGCTGCCGCTGATGCGTGAAGCGGGCGTGGCGGCGATAGCCAATCCGCTCATTAACATCACCTTGCAGGGCCGCCATGACACGTATCCGAAGCGGCGCGGCATGACGCGCGTGCCGGAATTGCTGGCGGCCGGCATTGATGTGGCGTTCGGCCACGATTGTGTGATGGACCCGTGGTACAGCCTGGGCTCGGGCGACATGCTGGAAGTGGCGCACATGGGCTTACACGTGGCGCAAATGACGGGACAGGACGCGATGCGCGCGTGCTTCACGGCGGTGACGGCCACCCCGGCCCGCATCCTGGGCCTCGAAGGCTATGGCGTGGCGCCCGGCTGTTATGCCGACCTGGTGTTGCTCGATGCGGCCGGCCCGGTGGAGGCGATCCGGCTGCGCGCGGCGCGCCTCCTGGTCATGCGGCGCGGCAAGGTCATCAGTGAAATGCCGCGCACGGGGGCGACCCTGCACTTGCCGGGACGGCCGGCCAGCGTGGATTTCCGCTTGTAACGCCACTTGTCGTCCATGGCCGGCATCGCTTTGCCGCATTCCATGCACGGTTCGGCGCATCGGGAGCGACGGCGGGCCGGGTAGCGCGTACCGTGAGGTTTTTTTCAATGGAGACCCTGTATGCGCCCGATCCGCTCCCTCATGCTGTGCTGCGCGCTGTGCCTGTCAGCGCCGGCTTTTTCCGCCACACCTGCCGCGCCTGGCGACGTGGCCGCGATCCAGGACGTGGTCCGGCAATTCCAGGCCGCCCTCATCGCGAAGGATGGTAAAACCCTGGGCAGCCTGTTCCTGGCGGAGCACAACAGCTGGCTGACGGTGCTCGATGATGCCGAGTATGCGAAAGCCAAGGCCCGCAACCCGAAGGCGGTCAAGGTCTATTCATCAGATTTTGCTCCGAGAAACCCTGCCCTTCAGGGCGGGGAGTGAAAGGAGCCGGCGGCGCAGCCGCCGAACACACTTTCGATTAAATGGGGAACCAATTCCGACCCGCATAGTCAAAGGGGGATGAACTTGGTCTATCGATACCGCGTGAAATCCCTGACCGGCTTGCTGAATCAGCAGGCACGGAAAGTGAATCTCGTCTGGAATTTCTGCAATGACAGGCAGAAGGATGCGTTGCGTTTCAATCGCCGCTGGCACACCGGATTTGATTTGATCAACCTGACCACCGGTTGCAGCAAGGAGCTTGGGCTGCATTCCGGTACGATCAACGATGTTTGCCAGCAATACGCAAAGTCGCGCAAGCAATCCAACAAGCCCTACCTGCGTTACCGTGGCCGCAAATCGCTGGGCTGGGTGCCATTGAAGGGACGCGAGCTGAAGCGGGAGGGAAATGCGTTTCGCTTCGCAGGCAATACGTTTCGCGTGTTTCACTCGCGTCCTCTGCCGGAAGGGAAAATTGTCGATGGCACCAACTTTTCCCGTGACCGTCGCGGCAACTGGTTCCTGAACATTGTGCTTGAGTTGGCGGAGCCTCCGGCCAGGGTGCCCGTACAGCGGGTTGGCATTGACCTGGGGTTGCACGATCTGGCCAAACTGACGACGGGCGAACGGATACCTGCGCCCAGCTTTTACCGCGAGGCCGAGCCGGCGCTGGCCATGGCCCAGCGGGCGCACAAGAAGCGGCGTGTTCAAGCCATCCATGCCAAGACGGCCAACCGCCGGCATGACTTTCTGCACAAACTGTCCACCCGCCTGGTGCGCGAGTTCGACCAAATCGTGGTCGGCAACGTGAACGCGGCGGGTCTCGCCAAAACCAGCATGGCGAAGTCGGTACTGGACGCGGGCTGGTCGACACTTCGCACGCAACTGGCGTACAAGGCCGTTAAGCATGGCGCCATATTTGAGGAAGTGAATGAACGCTTCACCACCCAGATCTGCTCGAACTGTGGCGCCAAGCCCGATTCGCGGCCGAAAGGTATCGCAGACCTTGGAATAAGAGAATGGCAGTGTAGTGATTGCGGTGCGTTCCATGATCGTGATCTCAATGCTGCGATAAACATTCTCCGTCGCGGACGTGCGACGCTGGCTGCAGGAATCTCCGTCCTTTAGGGCGGAGAGGACGTCAACGACATGGAAAGAGTTTGCCGACTTTGTTTCAACCAGCACCGGCCCCGTGGTCACTACAATGGTGCTTTTGATAATCGATCCATCCCATGCTGGACGCTAAAGACGAAACGCCACTGCTGGTGCCCGTGCTGGCCGCATTGCCGGTGTCGGTCTGCATGGTGATCCTGGGGTTGCCCGCGATCGGTTTGCAATATGCCGCCGAATTCCGCCTCCTGTATTTCGTCGCCTGCATGGCGTGGATTTTGCCGCTGGCGCTGTTGCAGCGCGCGCTGTGGCGCCGCCGCTGCAGCTGGCTGGTCATGGCGCCGGCATTGCTGGCGGTCAGCTACGCCATGTCGGTGTTGAACAACTTGCTGGGCCAGCGGCTGGCCATGGCGCTGGGACTGGAGACGCGCCACGACGGCGGCTTGCTGCGCGCCTCGATGGCTGCTGGCTGGCGCTGGTGGCGGCCCATGAAAACCGCGATGCAAACCGCATGCTGGGCCGCGTGTCCGATTTCCTGCGCGCCACGCTGGCGCATGACGGCCGCCACGAACATGCGCTGGTCGAAGAATTGGCGTTGCTGGAAGCCTACCTGGACATTGAAAAAGTACGGCTGGGCCCGCGTTTGCGCGTGTCGACCCGCATCGGTCCCGACGTGCTCGATGCGGCCGTGCCCTACCTGCTGTTGCAGCCGCTGGCCGAGAATGCTATCCGGCATGGCATTGTGCCGTGCCAGGGCGGCGGACAGCTCGATATCGGTGTGACGCGCGATGGCGGGCAATTGCTGGTGGACGTGCGCAATGATGGCGCGGCGCCGGCGGCGCCCGCCAGCGGCGGGATCGGTTTGCCGAACGTGGCGGAGCGCCTGCGCGGCATGTATGGCACGATGCATCGGATCGACGCCGGCTGGCGCGACGACGGCCGCTTCCATGTGCAACTGGCGTTGCCACTGCGCGCAGTGGCGCCGGTGAGCCCGTCGAGCCCTGTGGGCCAGGCTAACGCATGACCCGGGTCGCGCTCATCGATGACGAACCGCTGGCCCGGCTGGCCGTCCGGGTGCGCCTGGAAGCGCGGCCGGCATTTGCCATCGTGGCGGAATATGGCTACGGCGATGAAGCGGCGGCAGGATTGCCGGTGTCGCGTCCGGACCTGGTCTTCCTGGACGTGGACATGCCGGGCAAGAGCGGCCTCGACGTGCTGGCCGGGCTGCCGCCGGCAATGCGGCCGATGGCCATCTTGCTGACCGCCTACGACAATTTCGCGGTCCAGGCCTTCGCGCTGGCGGCGCTGGATTACCTGCTGAAGCCGGTCGACGATGATCGCTTTGACGAAGCGCTGGAACGCGCGCAGCGCAACTATGCTTACCAGCGCCGGCAAGGCGATGCGCAGCCGGCGGAGCCGCCGCGCGCCTTCACCGTCAAGGTGGGCGCCCGCACGGTCATCGTGGACAGCGCGGACATCGACTGGATCGAAGCCGATGGCGACTATGCGACCCTGCATGTGGCGGGCAAGGCCTACCTGTTGCGGGAGCGCTTGCATGCGCTGGCGTCGCGCCTCGATCCCGCGCACTTCCAGCGCATCCACCGGGGCGCCATTGTGCGCCTGGACCGCGTCAGCGAACTGCGCGCGCTGACCAACCGCGACGCCTTGTTGCGCTTGCGAGACGGTTCGGCGATGCGCGTCAGCCGCACCTACATGCCGGCGCTGATGAGCGCACTGCAACATCGGCAAGCCGGTGTGGCGGATCGTTTCTCGCGGTAACATGGCTGCTCTTCATTTTCTTTACGAACACCATGCTGATCCTGTCCACCGAACGCTTGAACCTGCGCACCGTGAATGCCGACGATGCACCGTTTTACCTGGAACTGATCAATGACCCGTCCTGGATCGCCAATATCGGCGACCGCGGCATCCGGACTGTGGAAGCGGCCCGTACGGCCTTGCTGGAAGGGCCGGTGGCGATGCACTTGCGGCTCGGTTATTCCTTGTACCTGGTGGAGCGGCGCAGCGATGGGGCGCCGCTGGGCTTGTGTGGCCTGCTGAAACGCGACTTCTTGCCAGGCACGGATATCGGCTACGCGCTGGCGCCCCGCTACTGGGGCCATGGCTATGCGCGCGAAGCGGCCGGCGCCGTGTTGGCCTATGCGCGCGAGACGTTGAAGCTGCCTTGCCTGGTGGCCATTACCCACCCGGACAACCAGGTGTCGATTGCGCTGCTGGAAGAGCTGGGCCTGCAATTTGTGGAGCGCAAGCAACTCCCGGGCTACGAGGGCGACAGCAATGTGTATCGCCTGGATTTTTAAGTGATCAAGGATTGTTGCGTACCCGCAAAACTCCTGACACAATCGCGCCCCTCGCTTGGCTTTTGCCGGGGCGGGGCGCAAGATGTGTGTTGGCATAGTGATAGTTTCTTTATGCAAGCGTCCGCCCCCGAAAACCCGTGGCGTCAGACCATCCGGTAATTCGATTCTTTTCTTGGGGTAACACAATGAAACTCGCAGACCTGAAAATCGGCGTGCGGCTCGGCCTGCTTGGCGGCTTCTTTCTTATTGCATTGCTGGCGGTCGGCGCCACTGGCTGGTATACGCTGGCCACCATCAAGGCGCGCAATGCGGAAGGCATGCAGCGTGCCGCCTTGCTGACGCAGGCGGTCGATGTGGCGCGCAGCTCGCAAGTGGAATTCAAGATCCAGGTGCAGGAATGGAAAAACATCCTGGTGCGCGGCCATGATCCGGCCAACCTCGACAAATATAGCCAGGCGTTCGTGAAGACCGGCAAACAGGTGAACGGCGATTTGGGCCGGCTGAAGGCTTTACTGGACAAGCTGAACCTGTCGACCCCGCTGGTCGATGAGGCCTTGCGCATGCACGAAGAGCTGGGCGCCAATTACCTGAAAGCGCTGAAGCAATTCGATTCCGCCAACCCGGAAAGCTACAAGGTGGTCGATGGCCTGGTCAAAGGCATGGACCGGGCGCCGACCGCCAAGATCGATGACATCGTGGCGTATATCGGCAAGCACTCCGCCAGTGAAGTCAAGGACATGGTGGCCGACAATGAGGCGGCCTATCAACGCACCCTGTTGCAGGCGGGCGTGATGGTGGCGCTCGCCCTGGCGGCCGGCAGTGCGTTGATGGTGTGGCTGACACGCAGCATTACCCAGCCCCTGGCGCAGGCGATCACGATTGCGCAGACCGTGGCGGCCGGGGATTTGCGGTGTGATACGGCCTCGGCGCGCCGCGATGAAATCGGCGAATTGCTGCGGGCCTTGGACCAGATGACCGGCAACCTGTCGCGCATCGTGGGGGAAGTGCGGCAAGGGACCGATACCATTGCCACCGCCAGTACGGAAATCGCATCGGGCAACCTGGATTTGTCGACGCGCACGGAGCAGCAAGCCAGTTCGTTGGAAGAGACGGCGGCGTCCATGGTGCAGCTGACCACGACCGTGCGCCAAAACCATGAAAACGCGGAACAGGCGCAGCGGCTGGCGGAAGATGCGTCGCACGTGGCGCAAAAGGGCGGCGAGACCGTGTCGGAAGTGGTGCGGACGATGGGACAGATCAATGAATCGTCGCGCAAGATCGTTGACATCATCAGCGTGATTGACGGTATCGCGTTCCAGACCAATATCCTGGCGCTCAATGCCGCGGTGGAAGCGGCCCGCGCCGGCGAGCAGGGCAGGGGCTTTGCCGTGGTGGCGACGGAAGTGCGCAACCTGGCGCACCGCTCGGGCGCGGCGGCCCGGGAAATCAAGGGTTTGATTGACGATTCCGTCGCGCGGGTGGACCAGGGCAGTCAGCTGGTATCGCGCGCGGGGGAGACCATGACGGAAGTGGTGGCCAGCGTCGAGCGGGTGGTGGCCATCATTCATGACATCGCGGTCGCCAGCACGGAACAACAGGATGGCATTGCGCAGGTCGGTGAAGCCATCAACCAGATGGAGGGTGTGACCCAGCAAAACGCCGCGCTGGTGGAGCAGGCGTCCGCCGCGGCCGATGCGCTGCAACAGCAGGCGCACAGCCTGACCGACGCGGTCAGTATCTTCAAGCTGCAAGGGCAGGGCGCCACCCGGCGCCCGCTGCTCAACTAACTACGGCGCGAAATTACGGCGCGACAGCGGGAAAGAACCACTGCAGCGGCAAATGCACCCGCTCCGCCCATGACTTCTCGTTGTGGATGCCGCCCTGCGCTTCGTGGTAATACAGGTTGCCGCCCAGCGTAAAACCGCTGGCGACCATCGCGTCGCGCATGCGGCGCGTCTCCTCCACGCCATCCTTGTCGGTGCCCGCGTCGATATAAAACCGCACGCCGCCCGGCGCCGGCGGCTTGGCTATCAGGCTGCCTTGACCCCACCAGAAGGAACTCGACACACCGCCGGCCTTGCTGAACACGTCCGGCCGCTGCGCGGCAAGGTGGACCGAGGCGATGCCGCCCAGTGACGAGCCCATGATGGCGGTATCCTGCGGCCCGGTGCGGGTGCGCAAGGTGCGGTCGATGTACGGCTTCACGGTGTCCGTGATAAAACGCCCGTACAGGTCGATCTTGCCGCCGCCATGCTGCGGGTCGCAGCATGGCGTGTATTCGGCGATCCGGTCCGGCGTATTGTCGATGCCGACCACGATGGTTTCCGCCATTTTTCCTTCCGAGATCAGGCGGTCCATGGTTTCATCGATGCCCCATTCGACCCCATACGCGGCGCTCTTCGCATCGAACAGGTTTTGCCCGTCGTGCATGTACAGCACCGGGTAGCGCAAGTCGGGGCGCGTGGCATAGCTGGGCGGCAGGTACACCCGCAATGTGCGGCGGTTACCCAATTGCGGCGAGTCGATCTCGTCGAGGATGCGCACGGCGCCGCGCGGCTGCTCCAGTTCCAGGATCAGCGCCGAACGGGCCGGCAGGGTGACTTCGTCTTTCAAGCCGTAACGCTGGCCGCTGATGACGTCGCGGCCTTCGGCCACGCCGGCCAGCATTTCGCCGAAGCGGGCGGTTTTCACCGGCATGGCTTTCTGGTTCATATTGATGGCGACCATCACCTTCCTGGCGCCCACACCTGAGCCGTCATAGCGGAAGTACACATAGGTATCGTTTTCCGGGCCGAAGTGCATCAGCTTGCCGTGATGGATGACACTTTGCGCCTTGCGCCAGTTCAGCAGCTTTTTCAGGTAAGCCTGCGCCGCCAGTTGCTGCTTCGTCAGCCCCTGTCCGGTAAAGGCGTTGACCTTGTCGCCAGCCCAGCCGCCGGGGAAATCCTGGCGGTACGATGGATCGTCGCGGCCCTTGGTGGTGCTGGTCATCTGGATTTCCGTACCGTAGTACAGCTGCGGAATGCGTGGCATTGTCAGTGTATAGGCCATGGCGATGCGGAACAGCGCGTCGTCGTGGTTGGCCACGCTGAAGATGCGGGCCATGTCATGGTTCCCTTCGAACAGGGTCATGTTGGCCGCGTCCGGATACTGGTAATCCTGCGCCGCGGCTTCATACAGGGATTTCAGGCTGTAGCCTTCGTCACCGGCCAGCACTTTACGCAGCGTGTCGTTGAGCGGGAAGTCCATCATGCTCGGCATGTGCGACACATAGCCATCGAAATTCTGCTTGTTCTTCAGCCAGTGCGCGACCACCGCGATATGCGGGCTCCATTCTTCGCCCACCAGGTTCAGGTTCGGGTATTCCGCCAGGATGCGGCGCGACCAGTCCGCCAGGAAGGCCTTGTTCGAATAGCCGTAGGTGTCCACGCGCAACCCGGCCAGCCCCGCATACTCGATCCACCAGATGCTGTTCTGGATCAGGTACGTCGCCATGTATGGATTGGCCTGGTTCATGTCCGGCATGTTGGGCGAGAACCAGCCCGTGGTGAAATCCTTGCGGTCCGCCTGCGACGCATAGGGATCCTGCACGGCCATGCGGTGGTGCTGGGTCGGCGCAAATTTGCCGTTGTGCGAAATCCAGTCCGGCATCGGCAAATCGCGCATCCACCAGTGCTGCAAGCCGATGTGGTTGAGCACCACGTCCTGGATCACGCCAATGCCTTTTTCGCGCGCCTTCAGCGAGAAGGTGCGGAAATCGTCGTTGCTGCCATAGCGCGCATCAATCTTGTACAGGTCGGTGCCGGAATAGCCGTGGTACGAATACGCCGGCATATTGTTTTCCACCAGCGGCGTCGGCCACACCATGGTGTAGCCCATGTCGGCGATATAGCCGAGCGCATTGGTCATGCCCTGCAAATCGCCGCCATGGCGGCCGGACACGTTCTTGCGGTCCAGTTTGTCCGTCAGGCCGCTGACCGTGTCGTTGGCGGGATTGCCGTTGGCGAAGCGGTCCGGCATCACCTGGTAAATCGCATCGGCGCTGGAAAACCCCTTGCGCTGGGCGGAACCGGCGGCGCGCGCCTGCAACTCGTAGTTGACAATCACCGAGCCTTTGCCGGGTGCGGCAAACGCGATATCAAACTTGCCGGGCCGGGCCGAGGCATCGATGGTGAGGTCGACAAACAGGTAATTACGGTTGGCGACGCGTTTCACGGCGGTGATCTGCACGCCGGCGTAATTCAGGCTGGGCGCCAGGTCCGCGATGTTTTTTCCGTGCACCATCAACTGCAGCGTCTTGTGCTGCATGCCGGCCCACCAGAACGCTGGTTCCATGTGCTCGATGCGGTAATCCTGGGCATTTGCCGCCAGGCAGGCGGCCGCGGTTAACACTGCCAGCGCGGTTCGTTTCATCAGGTTTTGCTCCGGGAAACCCCGCCCTTTAGGGCGGGGAGGGAAAGGAGCCGGCGGCGCAGCCGCCGAACACACTTTCGATTAAATGGGGAACCAATTCCGACCCGCTTAGTCAAAGGGGTATGAACCTGGTCTACCGATACCGCGTGAAATCCCTGACCGGCCTGCTGAATCAGCAGGCTCGGAAGGTGAATCTCGTCTGGAATTTCTGCAATGACAGGCAGAAGGATGCGTTGCGTTTCAATCGCCGTTGGCACACGGGATTTGACTTGATTAACCTGACCACTGGCTGCAGCAAGGAGCTTGGGCTGCATTCCAGCACGATCAACGACGTCTGCCAGCAATACGCCAAGTCGCGCAATCAATTCAACAAGCCCTACCTGCGTTACCGTGGCCGCAAATCGCTGGGCTGGGTGCCCTTGAAGGGACGCGAGCTCAAGCGGGAGGGTAATGCGTTTCGCTTTGCGGGCAATACTTTCCGCGTGTTTCACTCGCGTCCTCTGCCGGAAGGGAAAATTGTCGATGGCACCAACTTTTCCCGTGACCGTCGCGGCAACTGGTTCCTGAATATTGTGCTTGAGTTGGCGGCGCCTCCGGGCAAGGTACCCGTACAGCGGGTTGGCATTGACCTGGGCTTGCACGATCTGGCTACGCTGTCGAGTGGTAAACGGATTCCTGCCCCCAACTTTTACCGCGAAGCCGAGCCGACGCTGGCCATTGCGCAGCGGGCGCATAAGAAACGGCGCGTGCAAGCCATCCACGCCAAGGTTGCCAACCGTCGGCATGACTTTCTTCACAAACTGTCCACCCGCCTGGTGCGCGAGTTCGACCATATCGTGGTCGGCAACGTGAACGCGGCAGGGCTCGCCAAAACCAGCATGGCGAAGTCGGTACTGGACGCGTGCTGGTCGACACTTCGTACTCAACTGGCGTACAAGGCCGTTAAGCATGGCGCCATATTTGAAGAAGTGAATGAACGATTCACTACCCAGATCTGCTCGAGTTGCGGCGCGATGCCTGACTCGCGGCCGAGAGGTATCGCAGACCTTGGAATAAGAGAATGGCAGTGTAGTGATTGCGGTGCGGTACACGATCGTGATCTCAATGCGGCAATAAACATTCTCCGTCGCGGACGTGCGACGCTGGTAGCAGGAATCCCCTCTCTTTCGGGAGGGGAGGACGTCAAGCGATCTCCAACATTTCTTATGGTAGTTGTGCTACACGATTGTTTATAACTCCTTAGTATGAAAGGAAGTTGGTGCATACGCAACGGATTTAACAATCTAGTTTAGGTACATTGTCGGGATGTTGCAAGAGCCGCGCTATGCTGTGGCTTTGCGGTTTGGAAGGATATTCATGGTGGTTCGGGGTAGGCGGGTGGTATTAAAGGCGGCAATGGCGTGCAGTGCGCTGGTGGCGGTGGCGGCGGCGGCGCCGGTGCTGGCGCAAGGCGGAGACGGAACCTTCGTCACGCTCGATGCGTTTCCGTCCCGCCATGTCGCCCCGCGCAAGGTCGTGGTGTGGCTGCCGCCCGGCTATGACGGCGCCACGCAGCGCTATCCCGTGCTGTATATGCATGATGGCCAAAATCTGTTCGACCCGAACACCGCGATGGGTGGCCAGGCGTGGGAAGTGCACAGGGTGCTGGCGTCGCTGATCGCGTCCGGCGCCGCCCGGCCCGCCATCATTGTCGGTATCTGGAGCAACCGCGACCGGGCCCGTGAATATGGTCCGGCCGCGGCGGTGGAGCGGCTGGCGCCGGACTTGCGCGCGGCCCTGCTGGGAGAGCCGCCCACGCCCGGCGGCCTGCCGCCGTTATCGGACCAGTACCTGCGCTTCCTGGTGGAAGAGTTAAAGCCGGCCATCGACAGCCGCTTCCGCACGCAGAAAGAGCGCGCCGGCACGTTGATCGCTGGTTCGTCGATGGGCGGCCTGATTTCCCTGTATGCGGTGGCGCGCCACCCGGAAGTGTTCGGCGGCGCGGCCTGCCTGTCTACGCACTGGCCGGTCACCACGAATTTCAACATGCTGTTCGACAAGGACGACATGCGCCCGGTGCGCATCGCCTCGGCCTGGTTTGACTGGCTGGGCAAGGCCCTGCCGCGCGCCGGCGGACTGAAGTTGTATTTTGACCATGGCGACGCCACGCTCGACGCCTTGTATGCGCCGTACCAGCAGCAAATGGATGCCATCTTGCGGGTCAAGGGTTATCGCCAGGGCATCGATGTGGTGACCAAGGCTTACCCCGGCGCCGACCACAGCGAAGCCGCATGGCGTAGCCGGGTCGATATTCCGCTGCGGTTTTTGTTGCCAAATGCAGGCGGCTAGCATTTCGTAACTTTTTTGCAAAGTCTGTAGTCCCACTACAATCCTCCTCCCCTAAGCCTGTACCCGAAATACAACGTCAGCGGCTGTTCCGTTGAGAAATCAAGGATCTAAAACAGTGTTGTTCCGTAGTATTGAACAACTTTGATTGACACTGGATCTAGTTTTAATACAAAATTCTGTTCAGGACGTCTGATAGAACGTTTGCTTTCCCGGATCCCGTGTAGTCGAAATAAAGCGTCGACAGGTTGCAGTTGCGGGAATTTTTACTTGTGATGAAGAGGGGACACCTGATGAAGAATTTCGCAACTGAGCGCAGCCAGCGCGCAGCCCTGCAACTGAGCCCGGTCGCCGCAGCGTGCGCCGTGTTTGTTTCCGCCCTGGCCGGTAACGTCCAGGCGCAGACCAGCGCCGCGCCAGCCGCCGACGCAGTCCAGCAAGTGACCGTGTCGGGTATCCGCCGCGGTATCGAAGACGCGATCTCGGTAAAGAAAGATTCGACCTCCATCGTGGAAGCCATTTCGGCGGAAGACATCGGCAAGCTGCCGGACGTGTCGATCGCGGAATCCATCGCCCGCCTGCCAGGCCTGGCTGCCCAGCGCGTTGGCGGCCGTGCCCAGGTGATTTCCGTGCGCGGCCTGTCGCCGGACTTCGCCACCACCCTGTTGAATGGCCGTGAACAAGTATCGACCGGCGACAACCGCAGCGTGGAATTCGACCAGTATCCATCGGAACTGCTGTCGGGCGTGACCATCTACAAAACCCCGGACGCCGCCATCATCGGCCAGGGCCTGTCCGGCACCATCGACATGCAGACCGTGCGTCCGCTGGCGTTCGGTTCCCGTACCGTGGCAATGAATGCCCGTATGGAAAAGAATTCGCTGGGCAAGATCGCTAACGCGAAAGACACCGGCAACCGCTTCTCCGCGTCGTACATCGACCAGTTTGCCAACCGCACGATCGGTGTCGCGCTGGGCTTTGCGCACCTGGAATCGCCGATGCTGTACCAGGAGACCGGTCTGTACGAGCCATGGAAAAAAGATTCCCGCCCAGGTGTGCCGGGTGGCACCTACGTGATGGACGGCATGAAAGCCGTGGCGCGCAGCGGCGTCAACAAGCGTGATGGCGTGATGGGCGTGCTGCAGTTCCGTCCAAACAAGCAATTCACGTCCATCGTGGACATGTATGCGTCCGAATTCCGCCAAACCGACACCAAGAACCAGATTGAAATCCACGTCGGCGGCTATAACGGCAACTACGAGCCAGGCCTGCAATTCACCAACATCACCACTGCAGGCGGCGCCTTCACCGGCGGCGTGGCAAACAACGTGTACCCGCTGGTGCGCGGTATGTACAACGACCGCAAGGACACCATCAAGGCGCTGGGCTGGAACAACCAGTACAAGAATGGCGGCTGGACCGTTGTGGGCGACATCAGCTTCTCGAAAGCCAAGCGTAACGAGCTGAGCCTGGAAAACAACCTGCAAATCAGCGATGCGGCCGGCAATCCCTACCTGGACGCGGTGCGTTTCGGCATCGGCAATGGCGGCTTTACGCAAATGACCCCGGGCCGCAATTACAGCGACGCGTCCAAGCTGTATGTGCGTAACACGATTTACGGTTCCGGCTACGGCAAGACCCCGAAGGTGGAAGACGAGCTGAAGAGCTACAAGCTGGCGTTCAACGCGCCGGTGCCTGACGCGATCGAGAAATTCGTTTCCGGTGTCGACTTCGGTATCAACTACAGCGACCGCTCGAAGAAAAAACGCCAGCCTGAAGGCAACATCAACCTGAAGGGCGCGCCATCGACCATCTCGGATGACCTGCAATATGGCTTGACCGACCTGGGCTTTGCCGGCGCCGGCATGATCCCGACCTGGAACGTGCCTGGCGTCGTGGCCAAGTACATGACCTTCAACCCGGTCGACAACCTGAACTACCTGATCGCCAAGGGTTGGGACGTGAACGAGAAAATCACGACCACCTACATCAAGGGCAACATCGATACGGAACTGGGCTGGGCCACCCTGCGCGGTAACTTCGGTGTCCAGGCGCAGCACACCGACCAGTCGTCGGATGCCAACTACTGGGACGGCACCGCCCCGGCCGGCCAGCAAGTCAAGCCTGTGCATGATGGCAAGAAGTACACCGACTACCTGCCGAACGTGAACCTGGTGTTTGGCTTTGACGATGGCCAGACGGTTCGCGTTGGCGCCGCCAAGCAGATCGCCCGCCCACGCGTGGACCAGCTGCGCTCGGCCCTGGACTTTGGCGTGTCCGACACCGACTTCAAACCAGGCGGCAGCGGCGGTAACGCCAAGCTGGACCCATGGCGCGCCAATGCCTTCGACTTGTCGTATGAGAAGTACTTCGACAAGAAGGCCTACGTTGCAGTGGCGGCGTTCTACAAGAAGCTGAACACCTACATCTTCACCCAGACCAAGGATTACGACTTCTCGAAGTTCATCCCTGGCACCAAGGCGAAGCAGGCGATCGGCAACTACAGCGCACCGTATAACGGCAATGGCGGCACCTTGAAAGGCCTGGAACTGTCGGCATCGCTGCCACTGGGCATGGTCACCAAGACCCTGGACGGTTTCGGCGTACAGGCATCGCACACCTACAGCGACAGCACGATTGCGATCGAAGATCCTTCGAGCAATATCGGCACCAACATCCCGCTGCCAGGCCTGTCGAAGCACGTGACCAACCTGACCTTCTACTATGAGAAGGCTGGCTTCGAAGCCCGTGTGAACCAGCGCAAGCGTTCGGACTTCGTGGGTGAGATCGGCAACTTCTCCAACGACCGTACCCTGCGTTACGTGGTCGGTGAAAACGTGATCGACTTCCAGGTCGGCTACAACTTCACGCAAGGCGCACTGAAAGGCCTGGGCCTGGTCGCACAGGTGAACAACCTGCGCAACGCCGCCTACGAAACCTATGCCGGTTCCCGCAGCCAGCAGCTGGAATACCAGAAGTACGGCCGCACCATCCTGGTGGGCGCGAACTACAAGTTCTAAGCTGAGTTTCTCCCCCTCCGTTACTCCCAACGGATAATGTGCGAAAAACCCGCCACGCAAGTGGCGGGTTTTTTTACTTTTTCTGGAATCGCTGCACCGACAAGCCGCACGGCAAATCCACTTCGGCCCAGCCGACCCAGCCCGGCTCCGCGCGTTGTGCGCCCGTCAGCAGGGGCGCGGGCGCCGTGAAGGCGGGATCGCTGGCATACAGCAGTTGCGGGCCGGACCAGATCAGTGTGCGCGCCGTTTCATGCGCGGCCATGTTCGCGCCGATCTTGCGCACCTGTTCCGCATCGCGCGAGACAGGGCACACGCTGCGCAACACTTCCTGAGCGCGCAGGCGGTTGGCGTTAACCGGGTTGGGATTGGGATCGGTGGCTGGCGTGCGCCACTCGTTGCAGGCCACTGTGCTGAGCGCGGCGAACGCGGCGGCGGCGGCGAGTTTGTAGCGTGGAGTATTCATGGGCGCGAGTGTAGCAGTGCAGCGCCGCCGCGCCCAAGCTGCTGCTTATCCCCGGCGGCGCTGGCGCCACCCCAGCAATCCCAGCCCCGCCGCCAGCATCGCCCACGTCGATGGTTCCGGCACATTCGATACCGCCGTGAACTGGAAATCGTCGGCCACCCAGTGGCCGCTCAAGGTGCCCAGTTCGTGCCGGTCGATGCGGTAGCCGGTGATGCCGGACAGTGAAGCAAAGCTGCTGGTGTCGACAAAGGACAGCGGTTCCGCCAGGCCCGGATGGCTTTCCGGCAAATTGAACACGACCGAGGCCAGTTCCACGGCGCCGCCCAGCGCGACAATGGTGACCTGGTCGGCGCCGCCTTCGCTGAAGCCATAGTACTGGTTGCGCCCGAACCAGGCGCCGGTCAGTACTTGATTGGTGGTGATGGTGAGGCCGGAGCCGCCATCCTGGTTGGTGACGAAATAATGGCCGGAATGCGCGATGCCGAACGTGGGGCCGGACGGGCCGCCGACGCGGTACTGGTCGCCAAACACGGAAAAGCGCGCATCCCACGTGACACCCGCGTAGTCGAGGTTGTTGCCAGGATTGGTGTACTGGATGCCGGTGCCGAGGTCGATCGCCGGTTGCAGCGGCAGGTTGTCGAACGTGGCGACGGTGGCCGCCGATGCGTGGGCGGCAAGGCACAGCAGTGCCGCTGGCAGGGAGGTTTTCAGCAGGGTGGCAATTTGCATGGCGTAATCTCCGACTAATATTGTCGAAATTTTATCGCAAGCAAATTGACAGGATGGATGGTAATTTAATGGAGTGTGTCTTTTTCGTCATTTCAAAAAAGACACACTCCCATGGCTTTGCCTGGGAAGAAAGCATGAGTAACAACAAGCAAGTGACCAGCAAGATGTTAGCGGTGGTGAAAGTCGCATTGCCCGGTTAGCGCTTCTTCTTTCCCGTCTTTTTTTCTTCCTTCGGAGCCGCCGTGAAAAAATTCGTGACTCTTCCGTTCAGGCCTATGGCGTCGCCCCGCGAAATGGTTAAGGTGCCGGCGGTCGTAGCGCTGAATTTGCCAGCGTGGCTAGGCGGAAGGTAGCCGCATTCCACCGCGTAGGAACCGGTATTGGTGCAAATAAACTCAAATTCCCGGCCTCCCATCACGCCGTCCCGTGCGAATTTCGTCGTACATTCAGCACAAGGGAATGCGTTTTGTTCGAAACGGAATTCTTTCGCGTCGCCGGATTTGAGCCTGGTCTTATTGTAGGCGGTGATTTCCGCATGGGTTGAGTCACCCAGTGCGGCTTCGCCATCCCCGCCTTCTTTCCACTCCCCTGTTTTTACATCTTTATAGTAGCAAGTGCTGGTGATCGGCATGAGCGATTATTCCTTTTCAAAGCGATTGGTTGGTGAGAAATCAGTCGGGATCGAACTCTAATGTAAACGGGCCTTGCGGCCCGCTTACATTAATTCATCAAGTCTTATCAGCCGCCGCCAATTTCTTAACTGCGAAATACTGGCCTCAGGTCGATACCGGCGGGAACCGCGACGCTGCGCGCCAGGTCAGGCTGGTTCTCCCACTCCAGCTTGCTGATGGCACGCTTCACATCTTCGTTGATCTGTTGCCGACTGCACTTGGGGCAGCCCAGCAGACAAGTCGTCACCTTCATCGCACCGCTGGAAACCGAATTGATCTCGGCCTTACTTCGGATGAGCTTGGCGAATTCGGGACCATCAATCGGCAACTTAAATAAGTCGTTGTAATAGAGGCCGGCCGCCTGCGCGTTGTAAAAGCGTTTTTCCTTTTTTGCGAAGCGCCGCAGGTAAAGCTTGCATTCTGCGCATGCAGGTTTGGCTTTCAAAACGATGGCGACGAATCCACCCCCAAGCATGAAACCGGCAAACTGCAGCAACGCCAGGAAATAGCCGAATTTGCCAACTTCCCCCATGTCGAACATAGCCTTGGTGGCACGATAGTGCCCCTTGGTCAGTATGATGTCCAGGTACTGACTGAATGGCGCAAAGTCGGACAGTCTGGTGCCGTCTCCCAGTACTGCCGTCATGTAGCCCAGCCAATAAATCAGCAATTGCGTAAACCCGGCAATGACGACCATTTGCAGTATCAAGGCTTTGCCAGGTGGCGATTGGAAATAGACAGCGCCCACGTAGTATCCACCTGCGGCCGCTGCGCCCGTAATCATGGCGCCTAACGGAACGATGACCCAGATTGACAACGTAAACAAGTTGAAACCGGAGTAATGGGCCAGGGCGGTGTTGGCGACTGCAACCAGTACTGACGTAGCTAAGCCGCATACCGCGACGCCTAAACTGCTAAATAGCTTCATAATTTTGTTGTCTTGTGACTTTGTGACGTATTGTTTCTTCTTCGACGGACAATATCACAGCGCATCTATAGCGCCAATGTGCGCTGAAGGGCAGCCGACAGCTTCTACTCCCTATAAATGAAAAGCGGGCCTTGCGGCCCGCTTGAATCACACGATTACTTCTTGTCAGCCGCCGCCAGCTGGCGGTTCTGCTCATCGAGCCACTTCTTCAGCGGTGCGAAATAATCCACCAGTGCCTGGCCATCGATACGGTCTTCACCGGAGATGGCTTTCAGGGCTTCCGGCCATGGCTTGCTGGCGCCCATTTCCAGCATCTTCTGGAACTTGGCGCCGGCCTTTTCGTTGCCATAGATCGAGCAGCGGTGCAGCGGGCCGGTATAACCCGCTTCCTTGCACAGGGCGCGGTGGAACTGGAACTGCAGCATGTGGGCCAGGAAGTAGCGCGCGTACGGCACGTCCGCCGCCACGTGATACTTGGCGCCGGCGTCAAAGCCATTGGCGGTGATGCCGCCCGGACGGGACATGCCCATGTACTGTTCGCGCAACTGCCACCAGGTCTTGTCGTAGTCGGCCGGCTGCACCTTGCCGGCATAGACGTCCCAGCGCCACTTGTCGACCATGTAGGCGAACGGCAGGAACGCGACTTTTGCCAGCGCGCGCTGCATCAGTTCGGACACGTCGTCGCCGGCTTGCTGGTTTTGCTCCATCAGGCCGATTTTCTTCAGGTAATCCGGCGTGATCGACAGCGCCACGGTGTCGCCGATGGCTTCATGGAAGCCGTCATTGGCGCCGCCCTGGAACAGGAACGATTGCTTGTTGTAGGCCAGGTCGTAATAGATGTGGCCCAGCTCGTGGTGGATGACCTTGAATTCCTCGTCGGTCGGGCGGATGCACATCTTGATGCGCACGTCGTCCTTGCCGTCCATGGTCCAGGCCGAGGCGTGGCACACCACTTCACGGTCGCGCGGCTTGGTCAGCAGCGAACGCTCATAGAACGAGTCCGGCAGCTTGCGCATGCCCAGCGACGTGTAGAACTTTTCCGCATACTGCGTCATCTGCTTGGCGTCGGTCTTGCGCTCTTCCAGCACCTTGGTCAAGTCATAGTTGCCGGCATTGGCGGCAGGCTTCAGCAGCGGGTAAATGTTTTCCCAGCTCTGGCTCCACATGTTGCCGAACAGATGGGCCGGGATCGGGCCGGTGGCCGGCACCACGTCCGGGCCGTAAGCCTGGCGCAGCTTGTGGCGGGTATAGGTGTGCAGCGAGTCGTACAGCGGCTTGACCTGTTGCCAGATGCGTTCCATCTCGGCGGCAAAGGCGTCCGGCGCCATGTCGTACTGGGAGCGCCACAGCGCGCCGGTGTCGGCAAAGCCCATTTCACGCGCGCCCTTGTTGGACAGCGCCACGTAATCGACGTACATCTGTTTGTAGGCCGGCGATTGCGCATGCCAGCCGGTCCAGATTTCCTTCAGCTTGGCCGGATCGCGGCTTGTGGCCAGGGTTTTTTCCAGTTCGCCCAGCGGCATGCATTCCTGGCCTGGCGGGCAGTATTTGCCTTTGCCATAGGCCGCGTTCAGCGACGCCTGCTTGGCGGCGTAGGCTTCACGCTCTTTCGGGTCCGGCAGCATCAGGGTCAGCTGCAGGAACTTCAGCTTGCGCGCGTAATCGTCTTTCAGCTTCAGGCCGTTGTAGCGGCGCGCCGCCAGGGCGGCTTCGCCGGACAGCGACAGCTGCTTCTCGCCGAAGTACGTGGCCAGCGCTTCCGTGTCGTCGGTAATGAAGTTCTGCGCCACCCACTGCGCGCGGGCGCCGTCGAGGTTCAGTTTTTCCATCTTCGCTTCCGTCTCGTTGAGGAAGCGTTCCGCTTCCGCCACGGTCGGCTTGCCGGCCTTGCTTGTAGCGGCCGGTTTCGTCGCGTTCGCCGCTTCGGCGGCATGGGCAACTTGGAAAGCGCCCATGGCCACCATCACGGCGATCGGGAGAGCTTTCTGGTACAGGGGTTTGGTCACCGCGGTCTCCTTATGGTTTTATGAAGCGCGTAATATACACCGGCCCCTGCAGAATTCCCTCTTGAAAATAGTTCAGTGTTACAAATGCCGTGTTTCTTCCGGCGCGTTCCACCAATTATTGTGCCGCCCGTCCGAGTATTTGACGGGCGCATTGGCCAGTTCGTCGGGTGTCGCGTCATCCAGGCAAGAGACTTGTATCGCGACGTAGTCGCCGCCGATCTGTTCCACGTAGCCGCGCCCGAATGAACGCACGCCGCAGGTGCGGCAAAACAGGTGGTGGCCGCTTTTCGTGGCGAACTGGTAGTCCGACAGCGTGTTTTCATCGCTCAGCAAGCGGAAAGCATCTGGCTTGATGGTGACGCTCCAGTTGCGGGTTTTTTGGCAGATCGAGCAATTGCATTTGCCGGTGCCGGCAGCCAGGTCGATATCCGCCTCAAAGCGCACCGCGCCGCAGTGGCAACTGCCATGGTAGGTTTTCAGCACATTGGTCTCCTCGGGTGGGTGAGAGCGCCAGTGTAGCCAAATCCATTGCGGTTGGCGCACGGGTGCGGCGCCAGCGGATACCCCGTCAGATTGCGCCCAGAAGCGCAAACAGCAGCCCCGCCGCACTGGCAGCCCCGGTGCAGGGACGCAAGGTGCGTGGCGCATAGGTCAACTGCAGCATCACGGCCGGCGCCGTCACCGCCAGCGCGCCGATCCACAGCAGTACACCCTGCGCCACGCCGGCATGGCGCATGGCGGCAGCCAGCGCCACCAGCCAGCACGCCACGGCGCCAAGCCGCAGTGCAATGCGTAATCGCGGCGAGCGCGGCACTTTGTACGCCACCAGCGCCGCATGGTGGCGCGCCATCGACTGGCTCATGGCGCTCAGTCCCGTGTAGGCAAGGGCAAATATGGCCAATGCATTCATTTCGCAGCCTCCCGCATGGCCGACAGTGGCGCCAGCGTTTCCGGTTTGCGTTTTGGCTTGCGTCCCAGCCGCACTGCGGCCACTGCCAGCAATGCGCCAAGCGCCAGTACCGTCATATCGAACGCCGCCACGGACAGTGGGGCGTTATGCATGAACAGCACGGACAGTGCATGGGTGGAAGTCGTGACGGCATTCAGGAGCGGCAAGCCGCCCAGCAGTAGCGCGCCGCCCGCCAGTTGCCAGCGCCACATCGCGCGGCCCGGGCGCCATTGCGCCAGCAGCAGGGCGGCGCCCCAGGCGGCAAAGAACACGGCCACTTCACGGTCGGCGCGCTGCGCCAGGTCCAGCGGCAACAGGCGATTGGCCCAGAAGTACGCGCCGTAAGCAATCGGCAAACCCGCGATGCAGCCGATGTTCAGCCCATGCACCAGGCGCGCGCCAAAGCCGCTTTGGCGCTGGCGCTTGGCGGCCCACAGCAGCGCGCCGGTCGCCACCATCGCGGTTCCCGCCAGGCCGGAAATAAAGAACAGCCAGCGCAGCAGCGGTTCCGCAAAGCGTGCAATGTGCAAGCCATACAGCACGCCGTGCGTGGCCAGCGCGCCGCTTGTGTTGTCGCCGCTGCTTGCCAACAGTGCTCCGCTGGCGCCGTCGAATTGCATGGCCGGCTGCTTGTTCGACAGGTCACCCCCCGCCGCGCGCGTGACGGAAATGCGGGCGTTGACGTCGTTCGGATTGGCGATGCCAATGGTGCCGGCCGCGCGGCCGTGCCAGTGGCGTTGCGCCTGTTCCAGGATCGGGCCGATCGGCGCCAGCGGCGCCTGGACGCCGGCCGCCTTGGCCGGCTTGCCGACGCTGGGGTAGATATCGGACAGCAGCGCGCCTTTATCGTCCTTGTAGACGGCCTGTCCGGCGGACGGCATGTACATGAACATCAAGGTCACCAGCCCCGTGTACGTGATCATCAGGTGGAAGGGCAGGGCAAACACACCGACGGCGTTGTGCGCATCTTGCCATGAACGCGCGCCTTTGCCGGGGCGGAACGTGAAGAAGTCGCGGAAGATGCGGCGGTGGATGATGACGCCGGACACCAGCGACACCAGCAGCGCCATCGCGCACAGGCCGGCGATCCAGCGGCCCGTTTGCGGCGGCACGTAATACAGGTCGAAGTGCAGGGGGCTGAGGAAGGCGCCGGCGTGGGTATCGCGCGCGGCTGGCAATTCCGCAGCCGTGGCGGGATCGATCAGCGCGGTATTGAGTTTGCCATCCGGCCCGCTCCAGGTGGCGCGGAGATAGGGCGTGCGCTCGGTGGGCAGGGTGACGAACCAGTGTTTGGCCTGCGCGGCGCGCTGCTGCAGCACCCGCACGGCGGCTTCGCCGGCTTGCGTGGCGGACGCCGGCCGCATGGCGGCGCCGTGCAGTTCCGGTTTCATCCACAGGTTGACCTCATCGCGGAAATAGCTGGCGGTGCCGGACGTGAACATCAACAGCAGCAGCCAGCACACCAGCAAACCGGCCCAGGTATGCAGCGATGCCATGCGAAGGCGGAACGAACCGTTCATGCCAACCCCCTGGCGGCCAGCGCCATCGCCACGGCGGGCAGCAGCAATTCCGCCCACGCGCGCCACGCGCTGGGCGTGGCAAAGGCGCGCAGCGCGGCGGCGGCATACAGCGCAAAGGACAGCAGGGTGGCCGTCACGACGGCGTCGGTGCGCGGCAAGGGCAGGCATACCGCCAGCAAGGCGGCCGCCGCAGCGGCAAAGGCATAACCGCCGGCAATCGCCGCGCAGGTGCGCGACGCGGCAGTGAAGAGAGGGGAACGCGGCATAGTATTCATTAGCTAGTCATGCCGCGGATTCTAGCGAGGGGTAGTCAGAACAGCAACGGGCAGCGCTGGCTGCCCGTGTGATGTTGCAAAACAACCTCGCTTAGTGGTCGAGGCGGCGCTGCTTGCCGGTACCGTAAGCAGCATCGTCGTCATCGCGCGGCAAGCGCTGGTGACGGTCGGTCTCGCCGATGGCGCCGCCGTTGGCTTTCTCATCGGCTTTTTCCGATGTGCGGTGGCGGCGGTTGGCGTCTCCGCTGCTGTGGGCAGGCTGAGGTTTCTTCGAGTCAACCATGGCATTTCCCTCGTGTAGATCAAGGTACGGAAAGCTTAACGCGAGCCGGTAGTATGCCATGTCGGAATGGGGACTGGTGTGGTGTAGGAACCTTCCTGTCCTCCGCTTTTTGTTGACTAATGGAAATAATTCACCGCCCCAATAAAAACTCCAGCGGCGTCGCCAGCCGCGCCGCCCACGATTTCTCGCTGTGGTCGGTGCCCGGATACGCCTTGCTGAGGAAGTGCTGGTCGTCGTAGCCGCGTTCGCGCACCAGGATATTGGCAAACGCCTGGTGCACGCCGTAATGTGAATCGACGCCCTGGTCGCCGTGGTCCATGTAGATGCGATGGGTCTTCGGGTCTGGCAGCTTCGCCTGCATGTAATTGAAGAAGCCCAGCGGCATCACGGCGTTTTGCGGGCCGGCGCCGGGCCAGTGCGTCGAGACGCAGCCCGCCGCGCCAAACACGTCCGGGTATTCGCTGATCGCGTACAGCGAAATCAGGCCGCCCATGGAAGAGCCCATGATGGCGGTGTCATCGCGGCCGGTGCGCGTGGCGTATTTCTTGTCGATCGCGGGTTTCAGTTCCTGCACCAGGAAGCGCAGGTAATCATCGGCGCGCGGCTTGTTGCCGAGCGCGCGTTCATTGATGATCTTGCGCGCCTCGGCCGGCATGAAGTCCAGCGCCTTTTGCGGGAAGTATTCGGGATGGCGGTATTTTTCACTGTTCCATACGCCGACCACGATGGTGTCTGGCACCTTGCCTTCGCGGATCAGCTTGCCCAGCACTTCATCGACTTGCCATTCCTGCTTGTTCCAGGTGGTGGCCGCGTCGAACAGCATCTGGCCATCGTGCATGTACAAGACCTTGTAGCGCTTGTCCTTGGCGGTGGCATCGTAGCCGGCGGGCAGCCATACATCGACATGGCGCGCATCGATGAAGCGCGACGGGAATTGTTCCAGCCGTTCGATCCGGCCGGAATCGACTTTCAGCGCTTCAGCCGCATAGGAGGGCAGGGCCGCCAGCAGGGCGGCCGACAGCAATAAAGGTTTCAGCATCGGCATGTCTCCGTTACAGGGTGATGGCGATCGCGGCATTGGCGCGCTTGCCCATGCCGATATCGATGGTGAGATGGCGCGTCTTCGCGTCCCACACGGATTTCGCCGGCTGGCCATCGACCAGCACGCGCGCAGGTTTTGCCGCAATGTTATGCACGGTCAGCGCCACGCTGCGCTCCACCCGCTGGTAGTGCGCCCCGGTTTCCGACGCCACGCCGATCGCCAGTTCCTTGCCCTTCAAGGCGCTGGTGAAGCGCACGATTTCATACCGCCCCTTGGCATACGCGTCCGGCGTCGCGCCATCGTCGTCATACAGCTTGCCGTGACCGGCCGTGATGGCGGCGTCGTGCCAGTAGTGCAGGTCGAGCTTGCGGGTCGAGTAGTCGCGCGTGCTTTGCACCGGCTGCACCATTGGAATAAAGGCGCCGCCGCGCACGAACACGGGGATATGGTCCAGCGTCACCGGCACCACGGCCGTGATGCCGCCGTCGTAACGGCGGCCGCTATGGAAATCAAACCACGCCGCGCTGGTGGCCGGCAACGTCACTTCCTTGCGGCGCGCGCCCGGCTCGGTGATGGGCGCGACCAGGAAGTCGCGGCCCCACAGGTAAGACGCGGCATTGGTGCGGGCGTTCTCGTTGCCCGGTTCTTCGAACAGCATGGAACGCATCAGCGGCGCGCCGGTCTGGCTGTTGTCGAAGGCGGCCGTGTAGTTATACGGCAGCAGGCTGTAACGCAGGCGGATCGCGGCGCGCGCCAGGTTTTTCGTGGCTTCCTCGCGGAACACGGGTTCCGACGCGACTTCCTGCTGCGCGTGGGGACGGAACATCGGCTGGAATACGCCATATTGCAGCCAGCGCGTATACAACTCATCGTCCAGGTAGGCATTGGCAAAGCCGCCCAGGTCCGAGTGCATGTAGCCGATGCCCTGCATGCCCATTTGCAGCGCGATTTCCGGCTGCGACTTCAAGCCGCCCCAGCTTCGGTCGACGTCACCCGACCATGGGATCAGGCCGAAACGCTGCGAACCGGAGTAGCCGGCGCGCATCAGGATGAACGGACGCTCGTTGGGGAAGTCCTTGCGGTAGCCTTCATGGATCAGGCGCGCCCAGTCATGGCCATAAATATTGTGGACCTGGTCGGCGCCGAGCGCGCCGTTGGCGCCATGGCGCACCCACGACGGATGCACTTCCGGCTCGCCCAGGTCGCCCCACCATCCGGCCACGCCATATTCGTTGCGCAGGTTTTTATAAATGTTCCAGAACCAGTCGCGTCCTTCCGCCTTGTACAGGTCGACGATGCCGGTGTTGCCGAAGTAAAAATCATACTTGGCCGGCGCGCCTTGGCCATCGGTGGCCAGGGCTTTGCGGTCCACGGCTTCCTGCCATTTGGACGACGAGGTCAGGACGAACGGTTCCGTGATCAGCACGGTCTTCACGCCTTGCGCCGCGAAGTCGGCCACCATTTTCTTAGGCGTCGGGAAGTTATCCTTGTCCCACGCCAGGTTGCCCATGGTGCCCTTGATGTCCTTGCCGAACCAGTACAGGTCGAACACGATGGCGTCGACCGGGATTTTCTCCGCCTTGAACTTGTTGACCACGTCGCGCGCTTCCTGCTCGCTGTGGTAGCCGAAGCGGCTGGCGAAATTGCCGAAGGCCCAGCGCGGCGGCAGCGGCTGGCGGCCCGTCAGGCTGGTGTAGCTGGCGACGATCTCGTCCCAGTTGTCGCCCGCGATGACCTGGTACGTCTTGCGCCCGCTGATGGTTTCATAGGCCAGTGTGTTGTCTTTCTTGCTGTCGAAATCCAGGTGGCCGATGGCGGCGTTATCGAAGTGCAGCGCATACAGCTTCGACGACATGGCGATCGGCAGGGTGAAGTTCAACAGTTCCGAGCGGTCCCCGTAGCCGTAGTGCGCGCGGTTATAGAGCGTGAAACGGTTGCCGCGGCGGTTCATGCCGGTGGCGCGGGCGCCGGCGCCATACAGCGCTTCGTCCTTGTCCAATTCGAAGTTAATGGTTTCCGCGCCGTCCTTTTTCACATAGCCCTGCTTTTCCGCCACCAGTGACTTGCCCTTGTATGCATACGCGATGCGGAACGGCGCCTTGGTGATGGTGACGGTGACGCCGCCGGTTTCATAGGTCAGTTGCTTGCCGTCGTCCTTCAGCGCGGCGGCCTGGTTGGCCGGCGCCAGCACCACCGCGTGCGATGCGGGATCAAACGCTTCGCCTTTCGGCACGAAAGTCGTTTCCAGGATCTGCGGTGTATAGGAGCGGATCAGGTAAGCGCCATCGGAGGTGGCGACTTCCAGGCGGCCATTGTTGATGGCGGCCGACTCAAAGGTGCGGCCTTGCTGGGCCATGGCTGGCGGGGTGGCAATCAGGAGCAGCAGCAAGGGGAAGTGCGGGGCAAAGCGGGCAGGGAATGTCATATGGTTTCAGCGGCTGGGTGGGCGTTTATAAATATAACGTGGCCATTGTAATCCTGGCTGGCCGGAAAAACACGATTTTATGTTGTTCGACTACATTTTTGTATATTTGTACATAATTTGCGGGGAATTTTGCCATTGACACCCCTAAATCAGCATGTTACTTTACTACAAATCGTATTCTTATAAGCGGGGACAGGCAGCATGCAAACGACTTCCACCAAGCCCAGGCTGACGTTCTGGCAACTCTGGAACATGAGCTTCGGCTTTTTCGGCATCCAGTTCGGTTTTGCGCTGCAAAACACGAACACCAGCCGTATTTTCTCCACCCTTGGCGCGGGCCTGGAAGACTTGCCGCTGTTCTGGCTGGCTGCGCCGGTCACGGGCTTGCTGGTGCAGCCGGTGATTGGCTACCTGAGCGACAACACTTGGCATCCGCGCTGGGGCCGCCGCCGTCCGTTCTTCTTCATTGGCGCCGTGCTGGCCGCCATTGCCCTGTTCCTGCTGCCTAACTGTACCGCGCTGTGGGCGGCGTTTGCCGTGCTGTGGATGATGGATGCGTCGATCAACGTGTCGATGGAACCGTTCCGCGCCTTTGTCGGCGACAAGCTCGATGAATCGCAGCAGACCACCGGCTTTGCCATGCAAACCTTCTTCATTGGCTGCGGCGCCGTGATTGCCTCGCTGCTGCCGGCCATCTTTGCCGACATCGTCGGCGTCTCCAATGTACCGGTCAATGGTTCGATTCCGGACACCGTGCGCTATTCATTCTATGTCGGCGGCGCGGCATATGCGATTGCCGTGTTGTGGACCACCTTCACCACCACGGAAATCCCGCCGGACGACCTGGAAAAATTCCGCGCAGAGCGCCAGTTGGGCGTCGGCCACGCGCTGACGGAAATCGTTGGCGGCTTGTTCCGTATGCCGAAGACCATGGTGCAGCTGGCGTTCGTCCAATTCTTCACGTGGATCGCGCTGTTCGCCATGTGGATCTACACCACGGGCGCCGTGGCCGACAATGTGTTCGGCACCACCGATGCGCAATCGGCGGCGTACCAGGAAGCGGGCAACTGGATCGGCAAGATGTTTGCCGTCTACAGCGGCGTGTCGGCGCTGGCCGCCTTCATCCTGCCGGTCTTCGCCCGCTACACCAGCCGCCGTTTCGTGCACATGGTGTGCCTGATCATCGGCGGCGTTTCCTTGATGAGCATCATGTACATCCACAGCATCAACATGCTGATGGTGCCGATGATCGGCGTCGGCATTGCCTGGGCTTCGATCCTGACCATGCCGTACGCGATCCTGGCGGCGGTGCTGCCGGCGCACCGCATGGGCTTCTACATGGGCGTCTTCAATTTCTTCATCGTACTCCCGCAAATTGCCTCCGGCTTGCTGCTGGGCTATGTCACCAAGCACTTCTTCAACGGCCATGCGGCCAGCACGCTGGCGCTGGGCGGCGCCTGCATGATCATCGGCGGCCTGCTGTCGCTGCTGGTGCGCGAACCGCTGGCGCGCCGCAGCGCCATGCCGGAAGCGTTGCAACAAGCCTCGTAATTTCTCCTGCAATGGCGGCGCCCACCGGGACGCCGCTACGCCTGCAAACATGCTAAAAAGGCAGCACGCCGCCGGGTGTTAAGCACCGGCGGCAACCTACACTTACGCGGAGTTGAGCATGGCGATCCAGACGGTTGCAACCCGGCCCATTGCGGGCCAAAAACCCGGTACTTCCGGTTTGCGGAAGAAAACGGCGGTATTTTGCCAGCCGCATTACCTTGAAAATTTCGTGCAAAGCGTGTTCGACACGCTCGGTGACGATCCTGACCACACCCCTGGCAAAACGCTGGTGCTGGGCGGCGATGGCCGCTACCACAACCGTGCGGCGATCCAGACGATTTTAAAAATGGCGGCGGCGCATGGCTATGCGGCCGTGCTGGTGGGGCAGGGCGGCATCCTGTCGACCCCGGCCGCCAGTTGCGTGATCCGCAAGCGCGGCGCGGCCGGCGGCCTGATCCTGTCGGCCAGCCATAATCCCGGCGGCGCGGACGGCGACTTTGGCATCAAGTACAACATCGCGGCGGGCGGCCCGGCGCCGGAAAGCGTGACCGACGCGATTTACAAGCGGACGGAAAGCATCACGCAATACCGCATCAGCGATGCGCCGGACATCGATATCGACAGCATCGGTATCCATGAGCTGGACGGCATGCGGGTGGAAGTGATCGACCCGGTGGCCGACTATGCGGAACTGATGGCGCGCCTGTTCGACTTCGATGCGATCCGCCAGCTGTTTGCACGCGGTTTCACGATGCGCTTTGACGGCATGCACGCGGTATCCGGCCCGTATGCCAAGGCGATCCTGGAAGGCATGCTGGGCGCGCCGCAAGGCACCGTCATCAATGGCGTGCCGCTGGAAGATTTCGGCGGCGGTCACCCGGACCCGAACCCGGTCAATGCCGCTGAACTGATCGCGCTGATGGCGCGGCCCGATGCGTCGGATTTTGGCGCCGCTTCCGATGGCGATGGCGACCGCAACATGATCGTGGGCCGCAAGTTCGACGTGACGCCATCGGACAGCCTGGCCGTGCTGGCCGCCAACGCCACCGTGGCGCCGGGCTACCGCGCCGGACTGCAAGGCATCGCCCGCTCGATGCCGACCTCGCGCGCGGCCGACAAGGTGGCGCAGGCGCTGGGCATCCCATGCCATGAAACCCCGACCGGCTGGAAGTATTTCGGTACCCTGCTGGACGCGGGCATGGCGACCTTGTGCGGTGAAGAAAGCTATGGCACCGGGTCGAACCATGTGCGGGAAAAAGATGGCGTATGGGCCGTGCTGTTCTGGCTGAACCTGCTGGCCGCCAGCGGCAACAGCGTGGAAGAAATCGTGGCCGCGCACTGGACCCGCTTTGGCCGCCACTATTATTCGCGCCACGACTATGAAGCGATCGATGCGGCCGCGGCGAACTTGCTGATGGACGATTTGCGCATCAAGCTGCCCGCCCTGGCCGGCCAAAACCTGAATGGCCATACGGTGGAAGTGGCCGACGATTTTTCGTACACCGATCCGGTCGATGGCTCGACCGCGCACCAGCAGGGCATCCGCATCGTCATGACCGATGGTTCGCGCATCGTGTTCCGCCTGTCCGGCACCGGTACCGAAGGCGCCACCCTGCGCGTGTATTTCGAATTATATGAACCCGACCCGGCGCGGCAGCGCCGGCCGGTACAGCAAGCGCTGGCGTCGCTGATTGCGGCGGCCGACAGCGTTGCTTCCATTACCCTGCAGACCGGGCGTTCCAGCCCGTCCGTCATTACATAAACCAATAGAAAGGTAGTTTATGAAGCGTACTCCCATCGCCCTGTCCCTGGCCTTGCTGCTGGGCGCCGCCATTGCCGGTCCCGCAGTGGCGGCCGCGCCGGCAAAGACCGCGGCGGCCAAGCCATTCCTGTGGGAGAACGCAACGGTGTACTTCCTGGTGACGGACCGCTTCCAGAACGGCGACAAGCGCAATGACCTGGCCTATGGCCGCAAGGCCGATGCGGCGCCGCTGCGCGGCTACATGGGCGGTGACTTGAAAGGCGTGACGGAGAAAATCAAGGCCGGCTATTTCGACAGCCTGGGCATCGATGTGCTGTGGCTGACGCCCCCCGTGGAACAGGCGCATGGCAGCACCGATGAGGGCACGGGCCGTTCGTATGGCTTCCATGGCTACTGGACGCACGACTGGACGTCGGTCGATGGCAACCTCGGCACGGAACAGGATTTCCGTGACATGGTGGACGCGGCCCATGCGCGCGGCATGCGCGTGCTGCTCGATGTCGTGATGAACCATACTGAACCTTCGGCCGCCGCCGCGCCGGGGACCTGGCCTGCGGACTGGGTGCGCATGGAACCGGCCTGCACGTTCAAAAGCCTGGCCACCAATGTGGATTGCACATTGGTGCCCGGCTTGAATGATGTGCTCACCAACAGCAACGCCAACGTGGCGCTGCCGGCGTTCTTAACGGCGAAGTGGAAGGCCGAAGGGCGCTATGAGCGGGAAGTGACGGAACTGGACGAATTCTTTGCCCGCACCGGCTTCCCGCGCGCACCGCGCTACTACCTGATGAAGTGGCATGCGGACTGGGTGCGCAAGTTCGGCATCGACGGCTTCCGCGCCGACACCATCAAGCACGTCGAACCGTCGGTGTGGAAGGAGTTGCGCACGGTGGCGGAGGCCGCCCATGATGGCTGGAAGCGTGCGAATCCCGCCAAGGTGCTGGGCGACGGCAAGTTCTTCATGGTGGGCGAGCTCTATGGCTACAACATCGCCCATGGCCGCCAGTTTGATCTGGGCAGTGGCGACAAGGTGGATTACTACCAGTACGGATTCGACAGCCTGATCAACTTCGGCCTGGTGTGGGATGCGAAGCACGATTATGAAACGCTGTTCAGCAAATATGACGCGGCGCTGCGCGGCCCGCTGGCGGGCCTCTCGGTCATGAATTACACCGCGTCGCACGATGACGGCTATCCGTTCGACCCGGCGCGCGTCAAGCCACTGGAAACCGCGACCAAGCTGTTGCTGGCGCCGGGCGCCGCGCAAATCTATTACGGCGATGAGACCTCGCGCCTGTTGAACTGGAGCGATGCGCAGGGCGACGCCAAGTTGCGTTCCTATATGAACTGGGACGAGCTGGCAAAGAACGCGCGGCGCGAAGGCCACAAGATTGCCGACGTGCGCGCGCACTACAGCAAGCTGGGCCTGTTCCGCAGCGCGCACCCGGCGGTTGGCGCGGGCGTTCACGAAAAGATCGCCGATGGCCCCTACACGTTTAAACGCACCTACGAGAAAAACGGTATCAGCGATAAGGTCGTGGTGGCGCTCGATGTGCCGGCCGATGCCAACGCCACCATCAAGGTGGGTGGCGCCTTTGCCGATGGCGTGACGGTGAAGGATTACTATTCGGGCGCCAGCGCCGTGGTGAAAAACGGCGCCGTGACCTTGCGCGTCAAAGGCGGCGTGGCGCTGATCGCGAAGTAAGTCCGAAGCGTAAGCCTTACATTTGCCGGAAGTGGTGCAGGTAGCTGCGGCTGACCGGCAGCACTTCCTTGTGTCCCCGCAAGTGCACTTCCGCGGTTTCATTCACCCCGCGCACCACTTCCTGCACGTAATGCAGGTTGACGATGGCGGAACGGTGAACCTGTACAAAGGCATCCGGGTCGAGCTCCTCTGCCAATTCTTTGATGCCCTTGCGGATCAACGCTTCGCCGCCTTCCCACGCCACTAGCGTGTACTTGTCTTCGGCCCGCAGGAACGCCACTTCCTCCACCGGGATCAGGCGCACGCCGCTGCCGACCGAGGCCTTGATCCATTGCAGCCATTTGCGCGGCGCCGGGGCGGCGCGCCCGGCAGTCAACTGCTCCAACAGCGCGTCCAGTGCGGCATTGTTGGCAAATGGCGCGCGCAGGCGCTCCTGCAAGCGCGCGATGGTGTCCGACAGCCGTTCCGGTTCCAGCGGCTTGAGCAGGTAATCGATGGCGCCCTGTTCGAACGCCTGCACCGCGTATTGCTCGTATGCGGTGATGAAGACGATGTGCGCCCGCCGCGCCAGCGCACGCGCGGCCGCGATGCCGTCCATACCCGGCATGCGCACGTCCAGGAACACGATGTGCGGCTGATGCGCATCGAACAGCTCGAGCACTTCCATGCCGTTGCGCGCATCCGGTGTCAGCGCCAACTCCGGCCACAGGCGCGCCAGATGGCTGCGCAAGTGCTCGCGCAGCAGCGGTTCATCGTCGGCGATCAAGGCGGTGACGGGCTGGGTGTGCATTCTTTGTCCTCACAGTGAAAATGCAGCTCGACCCGCAAGCCATGCGGCGCTGCCTCATGCATTTCGATCCGCGCGCTGTTGCCGTAGCAGCCTTGCAGGCGCGCCTTGACGTTGGCCAGTCCGGTGCCGGGACCGGCCGATTCGGCCAGGCCGACACCGCTGTCCTCGACCCATAACACCACGCCGTCCTGTTCGCGCCGCCCGCCCACATCGATCCGCCCGCCCGTCGTGGCGGGATCAATGCCGTGCTTGACGGCGTTTTCCACCAGTGTCAGCAGGGTCATGGCGGGGAAGCGTAGGCGGCCCAGTTCCGGCGCCACCGCCAGCTCGAATTGCAGCCGGTCCGGCATGCGCATGCGCATCAGTTCCAGGTAGGCGCGCACCAGTTGCAATTCCGTGTCCAGGGTGGCGTCGGCGTCGGCCAGGCGCGGCATGGCGGCGCGCAAGTAGGCGATCAGGTGGCGCAGCACGGGCGCGGCCTGGGCCGAACCGGATTCCACCAGCGCCAGCACGTTGGCCAGGGTGTTGAACAGGAAATGCGGTTCGATCTGCGCCTGCAGCAGGCGCAGGCGCGCGTCGAGCAAATCGCGTTCGAGCGCCAGCCGCTCGCGCTCGGCCTGGCGCTCGCGTTCCTTGCGCTGCCAATACAGCGCCGCGCCGGTAAACCACAAACCAAACACCACGGTGATCACGGTCAGCGCGAACGCGCTGGCGGCGCCTTCCCTGGTGGTGAGATAAGCCGGTGAATGGCGATGGTGCGGGAGGGCGATCATCGCGACGGCCGCGAATGGAGCGCTTAAACCCACGGCGGCCATGCGTGCCAGCGACAATGGTATCCAGCGCGGATGCAGCGGGCCCGCCGCGCAATAGGCGGCAAGCTGGACCAGGCTGACGGGGACCACGTGGAACAAGGCTTCCACGAACGGCTGGCGGGTCAACGCCGTCAGGCCCCACACCAGCAAGACCGTGTACAGCTCGACAGCGGCAAGTTGCCGCCAGGTGGGAAGGTAGGCGCGTAGCATGCGGCAAGAATAACCGCACGGTGGCCGTCATTCAAGCATCAAAACCCGCCGTTCGTCGCACCGAACCGCCCCCGCCGCCCGCCTGCCCGGGAGGGCTGCCTATGATTTCCATACATTCATTTACTCACTTACGGAGATCGAGCATGTCCAGCGTCCTTTCACCCGGCCAGCCGGCTGTCGCCTATGCGCCGCTGCAATTGGCCAACCGCGCCCTGCATGGCGCCATCGCGCTCTGGTGCGGCGCAGCCATTGCCGGCCAGTTGCTGTTTGCACTGTATGTGGCGGTTTTTTATGGCGGTGCGCTGCTGCGGGGGACGCCCGGCGACTGGAACAAGGTACTGCCGCATGGCTATACCCCAGGTGAAACGGCAAGCAATGCCGCCCTGGGCACCCATGTGCTGTTTGCCGCTGTGATCATGGCGTGCGGTGCGCTGCAATTGCTGCCGCGCCTGCGCCTTGCCGCGCCACGCCTGCACCGCTGGACGGGCCGTGTCTACGTTACCCTGGCCGTGGTGGCCAGCCTGACCGGCCTGTACATGGTGTGGTTCCGTGGCGATGGCAGCCGTCTGGTGCAGGATATCGGCATCACGATCGCGGCGGCCTTGATCCTGCTGTGCGCCGTGATGGCGGTGCGCCATGCGCGCCAGCGCCAATTCACGGAACACCGCCGCTGGGCGCTGCGGCTGTTCCTGGTGGTGGGCGCGGTCTGGTTTTTCCGCGTGGGGCTGATGTTCTGGATTGCCGTGAACCAGGGGCCGGTGGGTTTCGATCCGAAGTCCTTTACCGGGCCGTTCCTGAATTTCCTGGCGTTTGCGCAATACCTGGCGCCGTTGGCGATATTGGAACTGACGATGCGGGTGCGGGAGCGCGGTGGCGTGGCGGCGCGCCTGACTGTGGCAGGCCTGCTGCTGGTGTTGACGGGCGCGATGGCGGTCGGTATCGGCATGGCGGCGATGGTGATGTGGCTGCCGCGCCTGTAATTCTCCGGGGCCAACTGTCGAGGTTTTTTACATAAGATGTCGAATTTATAATTTCTAATAATGCAAGTTATTGAAAAATAAGAAAACTTTCCGCTTGGCTCATATATTGCTTATCCGCATGTTTCCAAACTTCAGGGAGGTGCAGGGTCATGCGACAATCCAAACTGGTAGCCGGACTGCTTGCGGCAATGATGTGCGTCAGCGCACAGGCGGGATTTATCCAGTACGACTTTTCAGGCGTGACGTTTTCCGACGGCGGATCGCTGACTGGCTACTTCGTACAGAATACCGGCGACAAGTCCATTGCGTATTTCCAGGTGAATGTTGCGGGGGGCGGTATGCATGGGGCCCAGTTCTACCCCTCGACGATATTTAGCAATATCGATTCCTCTTCCACGCATTTCATGGGAGCGGGCCCGACGAACTTTACCGCCTTCAATAACCAGGACACGATCATTTATAACCTGGGTGTCAGCTTCCGCACGACATCCACTGCCGGGACTTACGGGGTGGAAGGCTGGAACAGCCAGTCGCCGCAGATGGAGCCGGAGTGGTTGTACGGCGCACCTGGATACCGGACCATCACCAGCGGGTTCGTGTCGGAGGGTATGCTCGATCAGAACCTGGCCGCATATCTGGAATCGGGTCAGGCGATTGAAACCGCCCATATCGTGCCAGGCTACACCCCTGAGCCGGCACGGGTTCCTGAACCGGGGGGACTCGCGCTGCTGGCGCTCGGCGCCACCGGCTTGCTGGGAGTGCGCCGCCGCCAGGCGGCGCGCGGACGTTAATCCACGAACACCACGGCAGTACGCGGCGGCACGGTGAATTGACCGGTGGCCGCGTCGTAGCGGGCTTCCTTCGCGCGGGCATCCGCCGCACCCGGCGCCGCCTGCACCGGGTGCAGTCTGTAGCGCTTGCCCTTCTCGGATTCCGCCGTCACGGATTGTTCCACCTTGTCCACGTTGATCAGGTACGTGACGGTCTTGAAGCCCGCGCCCGGATAACCTGCGCCATCGAGGCGGGCGGCGATCACGGTCGGCACCTGCTTTGATCCGGTATTGAAGAAGTGCAGGCGCTGCTTGATGTCTTGCGCGGTGCGCATGCGGAACAGCGTTGAACCGGAGCGGATCTTCAGCAAATCGCGGAAGGCGTCGCGCGCAAACGCGATGTCGGCCGGCGACGGTTTGATGGCGGGATTGGCCAGCACGGGTTTCAACAGCGCGTAATCCTTGCCATTGTCTTCCTGCGGCGGCAGGCCGGTGCCGAAGTAATTATCCTGGTAAGTCCAGTCGAGGCGGTTGAACCAGTCGCCCGATTCGAAGCTGTTACGGTCCAGCGACTTCGAGCGCAGGATGTCCTGGCCCGCGTGGAAGTAGGCCACGCCCTGGCTGAAGGCATTGATGGCGGCGCCCAGCACTTGCACGCGGGCGCGATCAAGGCTGGTGGTGACCGCTGGCAGCTTGAAGGCGTTGGCGTCGTACAGCGTCTGGTTGTCGTGGTTTTCCACGTAGTTGACCACTTCCGACGGTTCGCTGGCGTAGCCTGCCGGCTGGCCCGCGTAATCGATCGCTTGCGCTTCCACGGTGCGGTCCTGGTAGGTGGGCAGCGGATAGCTGCGCAAGGTGCCCGTCAGGCCAATCCGCACCATGTCGGCGGCGCGCAAGAGATCTTCTTTTGGACGCTGCGGCGCTTCCGCATTCGGGTCATACACCAGGCCATTGATGTAACCCTGGCGCGCAAACATGTCCTTGCCGCCGTCGCCCGCGCCGCCGCCGCGCACCGCGTCGCGGCCACGGTCGCTGAAGGTGCCGATGGCGCTGCCGTTGAGCGACAGCTGCGACGCCTGCACGAAGCGCTTGCCGTTTTCCACTTCGCCGAAATTCCAGCCTTCGCCGATCAAATGCACATTGCGGCCCGCCGCCTTGTTGACGCGCGCCTGCAGTGCTTCCATCGCGGCGCGCGGCTGGTGGCCCATCAAGTCGAAGCGGAATGAATCGATCTTGTAATGGCGCGTCCACAATTCCGTGGAATCGATCATCAGCTTGGCCATCATGCGGTTTTCCGTGGCCGTGTTGAAGCAGCAGGTCGACGCTTCGATCGCACCTTTGTCGCTGAGGCGGTGGTAATAGCCGGGCACGATGCGGTCCAGCACCGACTGCTTGTCCTGGCCGGCGCGGTAAGTGTGGTTGTACACCACGTCCATGCCGACCCGCAGGCCGGTCTTGTGCAGCGCCATCACCATCTGGCGGAATTCGACAATGCGGCGCGCGCCGTCCGCCGCATCGGACGCGTAGCTGCCTTCCGGCGCGCTGTAGTGGAACGGATCATAGCCCCAGTTGTAGCAATCGGTATAGCGGGTCTTGCCGACCAGCGCCTGCTGGCTGTCGCTGTCCGCGCCGCCGGACGGCTGCGGCATGGCGCAGCCTTTTTCCGGCACCGAACCGATGTCGTACACCGGCAGCAAATGGATGTCCGTCATGCCGGCCTGGCTCAATGCCGCCAGGTGTTTCATGCCGTTCGATTTGTGTTCGGTGAAGGCCAGGTACTTGCCGCGGTTGGCGGCGCTGACGGTGGCATCGTTGATGGAGAAATCACGCACGTGCAATTCATAGACCGTCAGGTCGGTCGGCGCCGTGACTTTCCTCGGCGGCTGGGCCTTGTCCCAGCCATTGGGTTTGAGTTTGGGCGAGTCCAGGTTGGCAATGTACGTGCGCAGCGAATCCGTGGTCAGGCTGACGGCATACGGGTCGGTGACGAGATTGCGCACCAGGCCGGTATTCGGCACGTTCACGTCGACCACATAGGTGTAGTACTTGCCGGACAGGTCGGCATGGCGGCTGGTGCTCCACACGCCGGTGGCGGCATCGAAGCGCATCGGTTCGATGGCGGACGCTTTCGCATAGCCATTGTCATAGGTGCAGACCGCCACGTTATGCGCGGTGGGCGCCCACACTTTAAAGCGGGTGGCGCCGCGCGCCGGCGTGGCGCCCAGGTCCGGGACTTTTTCCGCCGCCGCATACAGGTCGTCCAGCGCACCGGCCGCCTGGATGGTGGTGGCATCAATCACGGTGCCGTCCGGCCCCTGCTGCACCAGCACCAATTGCTGCTTGAGCAGGTCGGCGGCGTTGGCGCCGGCCGGCAGCGCGAGGACCGCGCCATCGGCCACATATTTGAAGCGTTGCGCGGTGGTGGCGTCGAGCTGGCCGCTGTGGCGCGCCAGCGCCACGGAGCCGTCCGCGCCGGATATCTTGCCACCCGCCGTGGCGTTCACGGCGCCCGCCACCGAGTAATACAGTTGATAAGTGGCGCCGGCATCGGCGCCCGGCCATTTCAGCAGCGTGCGGTCCAGCCACACGGCGCGCGCGTCATACTGGACGGCGGCGGCCTGCAGCACGGTCTGGTGCGGCGCCTCGCAGGCCGACTGGGGGATCGGCTGTTGCGCCTGCGCGCCAAAGGCGGACAGCACCAGCGCGGCGCCCAGTGTCAGTCGGGAAAAGGGCGCGGTGGCGCGCTGCGGGGATGCCGGCATCTGTGTCTCCTAGTAGTATTGCTACAAATTTTCCAGTATTCACGTGGAATTCTCGTCATATGGTAAATCAATTTGTGTAGCTTTACTACGTTTTAACGAGCGTCGTATTCTTCCCTTTGGCAATCGTACGATGAGTTGCGCGGTGCTAGTGGATGTCAGCCAGTACAAGGATTGCGTTCAGCGCGATAAATCTCTATTCAAAATAGTTGACTGTTAACCGGTTAACGGATAATGTCTGCGCATGCCAATCCAATCCTTTTCTTGCCCCGATACTGAGGCCCTTTTTACCACGGGTAAGAGTCGTCGCTTTGTCAACATTAAAGGCGTAGCTGAGCGTAAACTGGCCCAACTCGATGCGGCACCCTCGGTGAACTTTATGAAGGCTCCACCGGGCAACGATCTGAAGGAGTATGACAGTGCTTGGCATGTGCGGATCAACGATCAATGGCGGCTAACCTTTAAGTGGGGTGTGAATGGTCCCTATGATGTACTGATAGAAGACCCGCACTGAACCGGGCTTTGCCCAATTCGAAACTATGAACAGCCACGGAGGGCATCATGTTCAAAAACGGAATGCGTCCTGTCCATCCCGGCGAAATCTTGCTGGAAGACTACATCAAGCCTATGGGCGTCAGCGTGCGCGCTGTGGCTCTGGCCCTGAACGTCCCATACTCACGCCTCAGCGAGATTACCAAGGGCGAGCGAGGCGTTACGGCTGATACCGCTCTTCGTCTCGAGCGTTATTTTGGTAGTGAGGCTCAAGGCTGGCTGAACTTGCAAAGCGCGTATGAACTTCGTGTCGCCGAGATCTCGGTTGGGAAGGCAATCGCCAAAGAGATTAAACCTCTCGCGATGGCAGTTTGAGTTTTGGAAAAAAAGGAAGAGTTTCGACAAGCGCTTCGAGATAAGTGACGGAAAGGGGAAGGATGTCGAGTCGATCTCTGGCAAAGCGTTCCTGGCATGTGCCGGGATTTAATTGGCCCGAATGCATACTGAGATCGAGGAAAAAAGATGAGCCGAGCATGAATGGGCGTCGCTATGAAGGTTAGTCGTGCGACTTGGTTCATATCCGTCAGTTTTATTTCCGTCCCGTCCCGATCTGATACTTCTTCAACTTGTCATACAGCGTCTTGCGCGGCACGCCCAGGTTGTCCGCCGCCAGCGCCACGTTGTGGCCGGCGGTGGCCAGCGCCCGTTCGATCAGGGCGCGTTCGAAATCGTCGACTTGTTGCGGCAACGTGGCTGCATGGTCCCCAGCCTCCGCAGCAACAGGCGGTTCAGGCGCGGCGCTGCCGGCTGCGGCCGGGAAGGGCAACCCCGCCGTGACAAACGCCGGCGCCGCCAGCGGTGCGGACGGCACGGTTTGCACCACGCCCAGTACCAGCCGCTCCGCAAAGTTGCGCAGTTCGCGCACATTGCCGGGCCAGTCGGCCGCTTGCCAGGCCGTCATCTGTTCGGCCGACCAGTCGGGCGCCGGGCGCTGGTAGCGCAGCGCCGCTTCCCGCACGAAGTGCGCCAGCAGCAGCGGGATGTCGTCGCGCCGGTCGCGCAGGCGCGGCATGTCCAATGTCACCACGCCGATGCGGTAATACAAGTCTTCGCGGAACAAGCCCTGGCTTGACAGCGCCAGCAAGTCCGCCTTGCTGGCCGCGATGATGCGGCAGTCGAGCGGGATACCGTCGTTGCCGCCCAGGCGTTCCAGCTTGCGCTCCTGCAGCACCCGCAGCAACTTGACCTGTAGCGCCAGCGGCATGGTTTCGATTTCATCGAGGAACACCGTGCCACCCTGCGCATATTCCAGCTTGCCGATGCGGCGTTTTTGCGCGCCGGTGAAGGCGCCCGCTTCATGGCCGAAAATTTCACTTTCAAACACGGATTCCGGCAGCGCGCCGCAATTGATGGCGACGAAATTGCCCTTGCGGCCGCTGGCCGCGTGCAGCACGCGCGCCAATACTTCCTTGCCAGTGCCGGTCTGGCCGTTGATGAGGATATCGACGCCGGCCGGGCCGACATTGCGCACCAGGGTTTTCAGGCGTTCCATGACGGCTGAGCGGCCGATCAGGTCCGGCGTGTCCGGATGCAGCGCGCGGTCCGAGCGCAGGCGGCGGTTGTCCAGCACCAGATTGCGCCGCTCTTGCGCGCGCCGCACCGCATCCATCAGGCGCTCGGCGGCAAACGGTTTTTCAATGAAGTCGTAGGCGCCCGCGCGCATGGCCGCCACCGCCATCTCGACATCGCCATGGCCCGTCACCACGATGACCGGCAATTCCGCATCGAGCGCGGTCACTTGCGCCAGCACGTCGAGGCCGGACTTGCCGGGCAGGCGCACGTCGGTGACGATCACGCCGTCGTAATCGGCGCGCAGCAGCGGCTGCGCCGCTTCCGCGCTGGCCACGGCTTGCACGGTGAAGCCGCCCAGTTCCAGGGTTTGCTGTGTCGCCAGCCGCAGCGCGGCTTCGTCTTCTATCAGGATTGCTTGCATGGTCATGGTTCGTTGGCCTGCAGCGGCAGGCGCAAAATGAATTGCGCGCCGCCCTGCGGGAGATTGTGCGCCGCCAGCTGGCCATTCATGGCTTGCGCAATCGAGGAAGAAATCGCCAGCCCCAGGCCGAGACCCTGGCCGGACGGCTTGGTCGTATAAAACGGTTCGAACAGATGCGCCGCCACCTGTTCCGGGATGCCGGGGCCGGTGTCGCTGATGCGCACTTCGGCCCAGCCTTCCAGGCGTTCCAGCGCCACCGTGACGGTGCGCGGACGGGATTCGTCCATCGCGGCCACGGCGTCCAGCGCATTGCGCAAGAGGTTGATCAGCACCTGTTCAATGCGCACGGCGTCGCCCGCGACAGTAAGTTCACTGCCGCCGATGCCGCTGGTATCCAGCACCACGCCACGCCGTTTGAAATCGTTCTCCACCAACAGCGCCGACGCCTGCACCGAACGCGCCAGGTTGACCTGGGTGATCGCCTGGTCCTTGCGCGCGAAGCCTTTCAACTGGCCGATGATGGCGCCCATGCGCGCACTGGCGTCGCTGATGTGGCCCAGGTTGGCCTCGGCCTGCTCGGGGCGGCCGCGTTCGAGGAAGGTGCGGGCATTGTCGGCAAAGGCGCGGATCGCGGCCAGCGGCTGGTTCAGTTCATGCGTGATGCCGGCCGCCATTTGCCCCAGCATGGCCAGCTTGCCTGCCTGGACCAGTTCATTTTGCGTGGTGCGCAGCATGTGCTCCGTTTGCTGCAGGGTCACGTACTTGTTTTCCAGGTCGGTATTGGTTGCTTGCAGCTGCGCGGTGCGTTCGGTAATGCGCTGCTCCAGTTCATGGGCTGCCTGGCGCAAGGCCGCGCGCGATTCGCGCTGCTCTTCGAGGCGGCGGCGGCGCTGGTGCAGCGCCCACCACAAGGCGCTTGCGCAGGCCAGCAACAGCGCCATGCCGGCGGCCGACAGCAACGCGGCGCGCTGCACCCGCACTTGCGACGGGAACAGCATCAATTGCCATCCCAGCTTGCCGACCGGGCGCATGGCGTATTCCGGCAGCGCCTGGGCCAGCGGCGCGATCTGCCGCCCGGTGTATTGCTGCGTTTGCGCCAGTTCCTGCCGCGCGCCGGCATCGAGCGGGCGCAGGCTGCGGTAGCGCCAGTCCGGCTGGTTGCTGAGGAAGATCACGCCATGCCGGTCCGCCAGGGCAATCGTGTGTTCGCTGGAACGCCAGGTCTGTTCAAACTCCGCCAGGCTGATTTTCACCGCCACCACCCCGGCCACCGGGCCGCCGTCGGTGCTGTCGCGGTACACCGGCTGCGCAATGAAGTAGCCTGCTTCCGCCGTGGCCGTGCCGATGCCGTAAAACAGGCCGGGCCGTCCTTGCTGCGCTTCGCGGAAATACGGGCGGTAGGAAAAATTCTTGCCGACGAACGAAGTCGGCTGGTCCCAGTTGCTGGAACCCAGCGTCAGGCCTGAACGGTCCATCAAATAAATCGCCCCGACCTGCGACTGGCGCTGGATGGTTTGCAGGGTGCGGTTCAGGCGCGTGATCACCGCGGCGTCCGACGGGCGGGCAATGGCGTCCGCCAGGTCGGGCTGGAAACCCAGCACGAAGGGCAGGGTTTCATATTTATCCATGGCCGACTGCAGGTCGGGCGCCATCAATTCCAGCTGGCGCCGTCCCTGTTCCAGCAAATCAGCGCGCGCCCGCAATGCGCCCAGTGCATACGCGCCCGCCACCAGCAGCAGGGCGGCAAGGAGCGTCAATGAGATGAGCGATATGTGCGATAGGTGCGATTTTGTGCGCATGCGCTGATTGTACATGGGCAAAACGCGCGCCTTAGTCCACCGCCGCCATTCGCATCTCATCGTTGTGGTGGCGCTGCTGTTCTTCCATCACCAGCATGCCCAGTTCGCGCTTCAAGGCATTGAAGTCGGACGACGACGGGTCGCGCAGGCGCGGCAGCTCCACCATCATGTCGCGCTTGACCGTGCCGGGACGGTAGGTCATGACGACGATCCGGTCGGCCAGGTAAATCGCTTCCTCGATACTGTGCGTCACAAAAATGATGGTTTTTTTCAGTTCCGCCCAGATGCGCAGCAATTCATCTTGCAGGTTGCGCCGCGTCAGCGCGTCGAGCGCGCCAAACGGTTCATCCATCAGCATGATCGGCGAATCGAGCGCGAGTACGCGGGCAATCGCGACCCGCTGGCGCATGCCGCCCGACAGGTCTTTCGGATAGCGGTGGCGGAAGTCCGTCAGCGACAGCATGCGCAGCAACTGGTCCACGGTGTCGTTGATGCGCTGTGGCGCCATGCCCTTGATTTCCAGGCCGAAGGCGATGTTCTTTTCCACTGTCATCCAGGGGAACAGCGCGTACTCCTGGAACACCATGCCGCGCTCGGGACCGGGACCGGTCACCAGCTGGCCATCGGCCATGATTTCGCCGGTCGAAGGCAGCGAGAAGCCGGCGATGGCGTTGAGCAGCGTGGACTTGCCGCAGCCCGATGGCCCCAGCAGGCAGACGAACTGGCCCTGCGGGATTTCCAGGTTGATGTCTTTCAGCGCGACCACGTCGCGGCCGCCGGTCGAGAACACTTTATTCACGCCACGGACCTGAATATGGTTAAAGGAATCCATCTTGCTCATGTCAGTTCTCCAGGCCGCGGTGCCAGCGCAGCAAATGGTTGTTCAATTTGTTCATGCCGATATCGATCATCAATCCCAGCAAGCCGATGCTGATCATGCCGGCGATGATCTTGTCGGACCAGAAGTATTCACGCGCTTCGAGGATGCGGAAGCCCAGGCCATTGTTCACGGCGATCATTTCCGACACGATCACCACGATGAAGGCGGTGCCAATGCCGATCCGCACGCCGGACAGGATATAGGGCACGGCGGCCGGCAGCATCACCCGCACGAACATGGCGCGCTGGCCGACGCCGAGGTTGCGCGCGGCCCGGATATAAATGCCGTCCACCTGGCGCACACCGGCAATGGTGTTCATCAGCACCGGGAAGAAGGCGCCGATGGCAATCAGGAACACGGCCGGGGCGTTACCGAGGCCGAACCACAGGATCGACAGCGGGATATACGCGATCGGCGGAATCGGGCGCAGCACTTGCAGCAGCGGGTTGAACCATGCATAGGCGCGCTTGCTGGCGCCCATCACGAGGCCGAACGGCAGCGCCAGGCCGGCGCCGATGGCAAAGCCCAGCAGCACGCGGTACATGCTGCCCAGCGTGTCGGCCCACAGTTCGCCGGACACGGCCCACATCAGCCACGAGCTTTGCGTGGCGTCGTACGCTTGCAGCGGCAATGCGTATTCGATCCACTTTTGCACCACCGCCAGGGGCGACGGCAGCACTTGCGGATTGACCAGTCCCAGCGTGGCGGCAGCCTGCCACAGCGCGATGATGACCACCGGCGCCACGGTGCCGGTGGCGACACCTTTCCAATCTTTGATCATGATCCCGTCTCCTTATTTGATGCCGAGGCTTTTCTTGGCTTCGTCCAGCAAGTCCAGCTTGACCCAGTCTTTCGCGGTGGGCGGCAGGCGCATCTTGCCTGTGCCATAGCGGGCCATGACGTCGGTGGTGATCTGGATGTGCTGCGCCGTGACGTCATACGTGTAAGGCGAGTTGGCGATCGCATCCTGGAAATCGTCGGACGTGATCTGGTTCTTGAACAGGGTCTCGCGCACGTATTTTTCCGCGGTCGGTTTGCTGTCGATGAAGGTCTTGGTGGCCAGCACGAAGCAATTCATGAAACGGGCCGCCACGGCGCGGCGGTCCTTATAAAACTTTTCGCTCATGACCATGGTGCGCACCGGTTCGCCGATCGGCGTGTCGTACGGTTTCATGACTTCCACGCCATAGCCCTTGTTGATGGCTTGCGACGATTGCGGTTCGCTTTGCATGATGGCGTCGAGGTTCTTGCCCATCAGCGCCTGGTTCAAGTCCGCAAACGCGAGGAACACCAGTTGCACGTCCTTGCCCGGCTGGTCGGAGGCGGACAGGCCGGCCTGCGCCAGTTCCGCGATCAGCAAGACTTCATGGATGCCGCCGCGCGTGACGCCGACTTTTTTCCCTTTCAAATCCTTGATGGATTTGATGTTGCTGTCGGGACGCGCGACCAGGCGTGCGCCGCCCTTGGCGAATCCGGCCACCACGTAGATCGGGGCGCCGTTGGCGCGGCCCTGGATCGCCGCTTCCGACGCGGTGGCGCCGACGTCGAGCTCGCCGGCCAGGATCGCTTGCATCACGTCCGGGCCCTTGGCGAAGATGTGTTCTTCGACCTTGATGCCGCACTTGGGGGCGATTTCCTTGATATAGGAGACGGCGCCGTAATGCGCGAACTTCAGGTTGCCGAGGCGGACCACGTCTTCCGCGCTGGCGGAGGTGGCGGTGGCGGCGAGGGCGGCCGCGAGGAGGGAAAGACGAATGCGTGACATGCTGGTCTCCTTTTGTGGTTGGTATAACCAGCCTTAGAGCAGCAAGTGTGCCAGCGCAGTGTGGAATGTTAAGTCTTTGATTTATAAAGACCCGCACCGGGAGGGACGGTGCGGGCAGGGCGGAAAACCAGAATCAGGCGTGCGGTTTTCCGCCGAGGGCGCGGTTTACCCGAGCTTTTCCGTCCGGTAGTTATCGACCATCTTGTACTTGGTCGCGTAATACCCGAACACCAGCGCCGTCAGCAGCGCGAAGCCGGCAAAGAAGAACATCTGGAACGTGATCAGGCCAAAGCCGCTGCTGGCGATATGGCCCAGCACCACGTCGTTCTTCACGCTGGAGTTGACGATCAACACCCACAGGTTGCCAACCGTGGTGGTCAAGATCCAGAAGCTCATGATGGAGCCCTTCATCGACGCCGGCGCCTGGCTGTACGCGAATTCCAGGCCGGTGGCCGAGACCAGCACTTCACCCATGGTCAGCAGCGCGTAGGGCAGCAATTGCCACAGGATCGACATCGGCGTGCCGCCATCCATTTGCAGCTGCACCCAGCCGATCACGATCCAGGCGGCGCCACTGAACACCATGCCGGCTGTCATGCGGCGCAGCGGCGACGGTTCGATGCCGATCTTGCGCAGCATCGGGTACAGCACGACGTTGTTCAGCGGGATCAGCAGCATCACGAGGATCGGATTGACCGCCTGCATTTGTGCCGGCAGCAGCTGGAATTCAAAGCCGAACACGGACAGCATCGGGCTGACCATCTCTTTTGCCTGCAAGACCCAGGTCGATGCCTTCTGGTCGAACAGCGACCAGAATGGCGTCACCAGCGCAAACACGATCAGGATGCGCAATACCGCGCGCACGCCTTCCACCGCGACATCCGGATGCAGGCCGCGCGCCCGTTCCAGCTGCATGCCGGTGCCGATGCCGCCAAACGCCAGCAGCAGCACCAGGGCCAGGCAGGCGGAAATCACGAAGCCCCACGATGGCGCCATGCACAGCGAACCGACCGCGCCGATCACGCCGATCACGGCCACCACCAGGCCGGGACGGCCCTGGCCAGGCTTGTGCGCCAGCAGCGCGGTGCGCGCCACGCGGGTAAACGAATCCGGATTTGGCGCGGCCGGCGGCACGTGCACATAGCGGTTTTTACCGGCCCAGAAAATCACGGCGGCAATCGCCATCAACAGGCCGGGAATGCCGAAGGCCACGGCCGGACCGTAATTCTTCAGGAACAGCGGCATCAAGAGGGATGCGAAGAACGAGCCGAAATTGATCGACCAGTAAAACGCGTCATACACCACCTTGGCGCGCTTCTTGTTGGTCTTGTCAAACTGGTCGCCGACAAAGGCCGACACCAGCGGCTTGATGCCGCCCGCGCCGAGCGCGATCAGGAACAGGCCGAAATAAAAGCCATTCAGGTTGTCTTCAAAGATGGCAAGGCAGGCGTGGCCGGCCACATAAATCAGACTCATCCAGAAGATCGTGTTGTACTTGCCATAGAAGCGGTCGGCCAGCCAGCCGCCCAGCAACGGGAAGAAATACACGCCGATCACGAACGTGTGGAACACGTGCTTGGCTTCGCTGGCGCGGTCGGCCAGCGGCAGGAACAGTAATAAAGTGCTGACCAGGAACGGGGTCAGGATGTTGCGCATCCCGTAAAAACTGAACCGTTCGCATGCCTCGTTGGCGATGATGAACGGGATTTGGCGGGGCAGCGGTCCGTTGCCGGACTCTTGATCCATAGCGGGCGCTGTTTGTACAGCAGGGTTGGCCATATAACCTCCATATTTCAACTGACCGCGATGCTATGCCGGATGGGTTGCCGTTGGCAACCGGTATATGCAAGTTGCAGGAACGCTACGGTTTGTGGCTTTTGTGTAGTTTGACTACTAGTCGGAGAGCGGTGCTTTACTTGTTTTGTTATGTAACTCGTTGAAAACAAAAGATATAGATGTAATTAAGTGAATTCAAACCGATTTGAATAAACTAAATTATTGATGTATATTCTCTACAAACCCCAACTCTATGGACGACCCATGACCAAACAACTGTCCCCGAACTGGTGGCGCGAAGCGATCATCTACCAGGTTTACCCGCGCAGCTTCAACGATACCAATGGCGATGGCGTGGGGGATATCCCCGGCATTACCGCCAAGCTCGACTACATCGCGCAACTGGGCGTGGACATTGTCTGGATTTCGCCGTTCTTCAAGTCGCCGATGAAAGACTTCGGCTATGACATTGCCGATTACTGCGACGTCGACCCGCTGTTCGGCACCCTGGCGGACTTCGACGCGATGATCGCCAAGGCGCACAGCCTGGGCTTGAAAATCATGATCGACCAGGTGATGTCGCATACCTCCGACCAGTGCGCGTGGTTCGAGGAAAGCCGCAAGAGCCGCGACAACCCGAAAGCCGACTGGTATGTCTGGGCCGACCCGGCGCCGGACGGCAACCCGCCGAACAACTGGATGTCGGTGTTTGGCGGTTCGTCGTGGCAGTGGGATACGCGCCGCCGCCAGTATTACCTGCATAACTTCCTGGTCAGCCAGCCGGACTTGAACTTCCACAACCCGGAAGTGCAGCAGGCGCACCTCGATTGCCTGCGCTTCTGGCTCGAGCGCGGCGTCGATGGCGTGCGCATGGATGCGTGCAATTTCCATTTCCACGACCAGGAACTGCGCAGCAACCCGCCGGCGCTGGTGCGCGACACGGCCACCGTGTCGGACGTCAATCCGTACGGCATGCAGGCGCACATCTACGACAAGACCCGCCCGGAAAACGTGGCGTTCCTGAAGCGCATCCGCCAGCTGCTCGATGAATATGGCGCCGTCGCCATTGGCGAAGTCGGCGCCGACGATTCGCTGGCCGTGATGGCCGAATACACGGAAGGCGGCGACAAGCTGCACATGGCCTACAGCTTCAATTTGCTGACGCCGCAATGCTCGGCAAAACACATCCGCACCCAGGTCGAACAATTCGGCGCCCGCGTCAAGGATGGCTGGGCGTCGTGGTCGGTCGGCAACCATGACGCCGTGCGCGTCATGACGCGCTGGGGCGGCGGTCAGCCGAACCCGGAATTCGCCAAGCTGGTGCTGGCCATGCAGTTGTCGCTGAAAGGCACGCCATGCCTGTATCAGGGCGATGAACTGGCGTTTACCGAAAGCGACGTGCCGTTCGAGCTGCTGCAAGACCCGTATGGCATCACGTTCTGGCCGGAATTCAAGGGCCGCGACGGCTGCCGCACGCCGATCGCGTGGGACGCCGCCACCAATGGCGGTTTCACGGAAGGCAAGCCATGGCTGCCGGTCGATGAAAAACATATTGCGCGCGCCGCGTCGGTGCAGGAACGCGACCCGCAATCGCCACTGGCGTTTGCCCGTCACTTCATCGCCTGGCGCCGCACCATGCCGCAACTGACGCGCGGCGACATCACGTTCTTCGACGCGCCGGAACCGGTGCTGGCGCTGCGCCGCGACGCGGACGGCGAGCGTAGCGTGCTGGCGGTGTTCAACCTGGGGCGCGATGCGGTAACCTTGCCGCTGCCGCAGGCGGCGGGGGCGCAAACGATCACCGAACCGGGCTTGCCGGGGGCGGTGGCGGCGGACGGTACGGTGAGTTTGCCGGCCTACGGCGCCTGGTTCGGCTACGTGCAATAAGTGCGTAGGGCGGTTCGCTTGCGAGCCGCCATGCCAGCGTTGCCGCCAGCGCTGGCAACACCGGGCTGCATGCATGGCGGCTTCCACTGGCGTGGAAACCGCCCTACGCCAGGTAGGTCGCGTGATGATTTGCGAGGGGCGTGGGGCTTCATGCCGCACCCCTATGTTGTCCGCCGTATAAATCGGGTATCCTTGCCGGCTTCAAGGGCATTCCCGGCATGAGAACTAATCGAGACGATGAAACAAGCTGAAGCTGACCAAAAAACAAGCCGCACCGCGTTTGCCGACGGTCCGCGCCTGCTGGCCGATATCGGGGCCACCCATGCGCGTTTTGCTCTCCAGACGGGGCCATCCGAGTTCCGCGCCGTACGCGTCCTGAAGTGCGACGATTTCACCGGGATCGTGCCGCTGCTGCGCACTTACCTGGCCGACCACCAGGGCATCACCCTGAACCACGCGGCGCTGGCGGTGGCCAACCCGGTCAGCGGCGACTACGTCCGCATGACCAACCGCGACTGGGAATTCTCCACCGACGAAGTGCGCCGTATCCTTGGCTTGCATACGCTGCTGGTGGTCAATGACTTTACCGCGCTGGCGATGTCCCTGCCGGGCCTCAAACCTGCTGACCTGATGCAGGTGGGCAGCGGCAAGCCGGCCAGCAATTCCGTGATCGGCGTGCTGGGACCGGGTACCGGCCTTGGCGTGTCGGGCGTGATCCCGACCGTGGACGGCTTCGTCACGCTGGGTTCTGAAGGTGGTCACACCAACTTCGCGCCGGCCGACGAGCGTGAAATCGCGATCCTGCAATATGCCTGGCAAACCTGGCCGCACGTCTCGACCGAGCGTTTGATTTCCGGCCCCGGCATGGAAATCATCTACAAGGCGCTGGCCAAGCGCAACGGCCGCAACGTGCGCGACTTGAATGCGCAGGAAATCATGTCCGGCGCGCTGACCGACAAAGACCCGCTGTGCATGGAAGTGCTGGAATGCTTCTGCGCCATGCTGGGCGGCGCCAGCGCCAACCTGGCCGTGACCTTGGGCGCGTTTGGCGGCATCTTTATCGGCGGCGGTATCGTGCCGCGCATGGGCGAATGGTTCGCCCAATCCCCATTCCGCGCGCGCTTCGAAGCCAAGGGCCGTTTCACCAGCTACCTGGCGGAAATCCCGACCTATGTCATCACCACGCCGAACCCGGCGTTCTATGGCGTGGCGACGATCTTGTCCGAGCACCTGCGTGGCCGCAGCGGCGCCAATACCCTGATGGAGCGCGTGCAGCATTTGCAGCATGAATTGACGCCGGCCGAGCAGCGCGTCGCGCACCTGGTGATCGAGCAGCCGCGCCTGGTGCTGAACGAACCGATTGCCGACATCGCGCGCCTGGCCGACGTGTCGCAGCCGACCGTGATCCGCTTCTGCCGCTCGATGGGTTTTTCCGGCCTGGCCGACTTCAAACTCAAATTCGCCAGCAGCCTGACCGGCGCGATTCCCGTGCGCCACAGCCAGGTGCGGGTGTCCGACAGCACGCACGACCTGAGCGCGAAAGTCATCGACAACACCGTGTCGGCGATCTTGAAATTCCGCGACCAGCTCGACGTGCGCTCGCTGGACAAGGCAATTGCCCTGGTGGCGAAAGCCAAGCGCATCGAGTTTTACGCGATGGGCAATTCACGCGTGGTGGCGCTGGACGGCCAGCACAAATTCTTCCGCTTCCGCATCCCGACCGCAGCCTACGGCGATTCGCACCTGTTCACCCTGGCGGCCGAGTTGCTGAAACCGGGCGACGTGGTGATTGCGATTTCCAATTCCGGCAAGTTGCCGGAATTGCTGGAGGCCGTGGACGCGGCCCGCGCCGCAGGCGCGGACGTGATCGCCATTACCACCAGCCAGTCCGCCTTGGCCAAGAAAGCCACCGTGTGCCTGGCGGTCGATCATAGCGAAGACAGTTCGACCTTCCTGTCGATGATTTCCCGCATCCTGCAATTGCTGCTGATCGACATCCTGTCGGTGGGGATTTCGCTCGACGAGCAAAATGCGTCGCTGGTGCTGGAGCACAAGGCGGGGGATGTGCAGGATAGCCGGCGCTTGCTGATTTCGCACCTGGATTTGTAAAGGGAATAGACGCTGTGACGGCTGATTTGCATCCTGACTTCCCCGTGGTGTCGGGGGACTATCTTATGACGACCGGTTGGCGTGTCTCATTGCCCGAAGAGTTCAATCGCCGTATCGAAGACGGAAGCCTGGTGCTTTGGAGACCCGAGCTGACGTTCTGGATTAATGTGTGGAATAACGATAATCAGCTTACCGTTGATCAACAACTTAACGCGATACTGAACAGTGCAAGCGATAATCGGAGCGACGAGCAAATTGATCGGGGCGGCGTTATCACCCGCCTCACCTATGAGCTAACTGAAATTGATCCAGAGCGCGCCAATGCGGAATATCGTTCTATTTCAGGCTATGTCATTTCAAGTCGTGGATATGCGCAGATCTCTGCCTATTATGATTCGCCCAGTGCCCGCACGCTAGGCTACAAGATCATACATTCGGTTCTCGCGCTGTCCTGACATGACACACGAGTCGGCCGTGCCGGCAGCGAAGTAGTCGATCATGTTATGAAGGGGCGGCCCACTCCTTAATGCTAGTTTGGTTGACGTCCTGCTGCGCAAAGCACCTTAATAGCCCTCATCCAATGACCATCAATTCCCTCACTGCATTGCGCCAGCTATATTCCGAACCCAAGGACCGTGCAGTCAAGAAGCAGATCCCGCATCTGGACGTCCACTGCAAGCGGTTCATTGCGCTGTCGCCCTTTCTGATCCTTGCCACGTCTGATAACGAGCACAACATGGACGCTTCTCCCCGCGGAGGGGAGCCGGGATTCGTCAAGGTCAGTGACTGCGGCGCCTTGCTCATTCCAGACTCGCCGGGCAACAATCGGCTCGATTCCTTCGAAAACATCGTCTCCACTCGGAAAGTCGGACTGCTGTTCATGATCCCAGGCGTTGACGAAACGCTGCGGGTCAATGGATCGGCCATCCTTTCCATGACTGCGGAAGACATTGCCGCTTGCACCACCGAGCGGCGCGCGCCGAAGCTCGTGGTTCGGGTATCGGTGGAGGCTGCTTACCTTCATTGTGCCAAGGCATTCATGCGTTCCAGGCTGTGGGAGCCTGATTCCTTCGTCGACCGCTCGGCGCTTCCCTCCGCTTCGGAAATGATCAGCGATCAGACCGGCATTGACGCTCCCGCAGAAACGCGGGAGGCGATGGCCATGCGCTATGCACCTGACCTCTGAGTGGCCTGAGCCTTCCATCAAGCGGGCGTTAAGCGTGAATTCGATCCTCATTCGTCAAGTCGAGAAGTTCCCTGAGCCCGACTTTGCACGGCTGAGCCGGGTGGTCTTCGCAGACGTCCAGCGGCCATCGGACGAGCTTGCGTCTATCCTTGCCGAGGAAGCCTCCGCCAGCGCCGCCGGTGGCCTGGCCCACCCGCCGATGTATCGCCTTGGCGCTTACCTGGGAGAAGAATTGATAGGATGGTCGTGCGGCTGGATGGAGCGGGGTAACGTCTTCTACATGGCCAATAGCGGCGTGGTGCCGTCTCATCGGCGCAAGGGCATCTATTCATTGCTGCTGGCAGCCATGCGGGACCACGCCAGCGCCAATGGCGCGGTGGCCATGCGGTCACAGCACTCGGTACTGAACAACCCTGTCATCATCGCCAAGCTGCAAGCGGGCTTTCACGTTTCCGGGTTGTCCCAGTCCGCGCAAATGGGGACACTGGTTGAGTTGACCTTGCATTTCTCCGAGAAGCGCCATGGACTGTTCCGTACCCGCTCGCTGCCGTATGTAATTCCTGATACCTGAAATTTAACGATGACCAAGCTTCGCGAAATACCTGAGGTCCGCCAATTTCCCGGCGAACCACACCGCCGGTGGTTTACTTCGCCGACACTGGATCTATTCGTCTGGTGTGGCGAGTCCGGCATCCCCGTGGGATTTCAATTCACGTATGACAAAGGCCGCAGGGAACGGGCACTGACCTGGAAACCGGAACGCGGCTTTGTTCACGATGAAGTCGATGATGGGGAGAGTTTTTCAAAATCGAAATATAAGGCGGCGCCGGTGCTGCATGCCGACGGGAAGCCTGACATTGAGAAGATACTTCAGCTGCTGTTGACCTATGGGACAAGCATTCCGTCGGATATCGTTTCGTTCCTGGCCACCAAGATTCGCGAGTACGAATAAGATCGCGGCGACGTCGGACTCTTCACACAGGCGGGCGCTGCTTAAATTCTCGTCATGCTACGTTCCTCTTTTTCACAAGCGAGAGGTGCATGATGACTACGCAAGCTGAAATCATGAGTCTGGAACGCAAGTTCTGGCAATCCATGGTGGACATGGATGTCGATACCGCTGTGTCTCTTCTGGATGAGCAATCCAGCGCTGCCGGCGCGCACGGTATTCATTACTTCAAGCCGGAGGAATACCGCGAGATGGCGCAATCGGACACTGCGCGCATTACGTCATTTGAATTCTTCGACGAGCGGGTCATTTTTCCTGTCCCGGAAGTGGCGATCGCTTCCTACAAGGCAAAGCAATCGTTCACCATGGATGGCAAGCGCCATGAAATGGTCGTGTATGACACCACCACCTGGGTCAAGAAGGATGGCCGGTGGGTAGCTTCCGCCCATACCGAGACGCCTGAACAGAACGATCCGTCCGGCGTCGCCCATTAACGTTATTAATCCGCTTTCGGCCGCCCCTGGCGCACGATCAGATCCAGCAGCTTCTGCGCGCCCTGCAGCACGGGCGCGGTCTGCTTGCCGGTGGCAATTGCTTCAAACGCGCCCTGACCCACATACAGGCCATCGGACACCAGCGCCGTCAGCCGCACGTCGCCCAGGGTGGGCGGCGCCTGGCGGCGGCGGGTGCCGACCGGCTGCTGTTTCACCATGCCCTGCGCGGTTTCCACGATTTCCTTGGCTTGAGCGGCGATTTCCGCCGGGTGGCTTTCATACACGCTGATCGAACCCATGTGGTTGATGTAGCGCACCGTGCCGTCGGCATAGGCGGCCAGCACGTCGAGGCCCTGTTCCAGTGGCACTTCGATCACCACGCCCAGGGTTTCTTTCGGCGGCACCGGCTGCGCGTTTTCATGCAGCCAGTTATACGCCAGCATGCGTACGCGGCTTTCTTCGTCGCGGTCGTCCGCAATGGCGCGCACCACGGTTGGTTCCGTGCCATCGGCAAACAACGAGCGGGTGGCGTCATCGGTGGTCTTGAACAGTGCCGCGTCGTCGCAGAACAGCAAGTTGTAGACCAGGTTCAGGTCTTCGCGCGCATAGGGCGCGATGGGGGCGGGCGTCCACCCGCTGGGCGCGGCGGCGCTTGCCGGACCATTCTGGGCAGGCGTGGGCGCGCCACTATCGGCGGCAGCCGGCGTGGACTTGAAACCCAGCAGGGCGAGCAATTTCTTGAACATCGGTTATCAAAGCATGCGTGGAATCATCACCATGATACGGCAAGCTGAAGAAAGTGAAAAAAAGTCCTTGAAACAGGAATGAAATAGTTTAAGATATATCTTACTTCGATATATCTTATGGAGACTTTCCATGTTCCACTTGTTCAAAGGACACCGCCATTTCCATCCCCACATGCACGGCCATGGCTTTTTCGGCCATCACCGCGGCGGAGGCGGGCGCGGTCCGAAAATGTTTGATTCCGGCGCCATGCGCTACGTCGTCCTGCAATTGATTTCGGAAAAGCCCCGCCATGGCTATGAAATCATCAAGGAGCTGGAAACCCGCACCGGCGGCAGCTATACGCCCAGCCCGGGTGCGATCTATCCGCTGATGGCCATGCTGTATGACATGGGGCACGTCTCGATTTCCCATGAAGGCGCGAAAAAGCTGCACACGATCACACCGGAAGGGCAAGCCTTCCTCGATGACAACCGGCAAATGGTCGATGCCGTGCTGGCGCGGCTGTCGGAGCCGGCCGAGGGGGGCGGGGATTTGCGCACCTTGATGCATGCGCTGAAGGAAGCCGTCATCGGCCGCGCACGCGATGGCTCCGTCACGGAAACACGGCTCGAGGCGATCCGCGCTATCCTGCGCAAAGCCGCCGCCGATATCAATGCACTCGATTAAAGGAGGTCCATGTCTACCACTGAACTCACTCCCGCGCGCGAGCGCATCATCCTGTGGCTGCTGGCGCTGATCCAGTTCACCGTCATCATGGACTTCATGGTCATGATGCCGCTGGCGCCGCAAATGATGGCGGCGTTCCAGATTGGCCCCGCCAAGGTGTCGGGCGCCGTGTCGATCTATTCGTGGTGCGCCGGTGCTTCCGGCTTGCTGGCCATGGCGTACATTGACCGCTTTGACCGCAAGCGCCTGATGCTGGTGATGTTCGCGCTGTTTTCGCTGTCCAACCTGGCGTGCGCCATGGCGCCGAACTTCCACGTGCTGGTGCTGTCCCGCGCGTTTGCCGGGCTGAGCGGTGGCGTGCTGGGCGCGATCGGCATGGCTATCATCAGCGACCTGGTGCCGCCGAACCGCCGCGGCGCCGCGACGGGCATCGTGATGACGTCCTTCAGCCTGGCCGCCGTGGCAGGGGTGCCGGCCGGCGTCATGCTGTCGGCGCATTTCGGCTGGGCTACCGCGTTTTATTTGCTGGTGCTGTTTTCCGTGCCGATCTGGTTCGTGGCGGCCAGCGTGCTGCCTTCGCTGACCGGCCATTTGAAGGCCGTGCCGACGCCACTGTCGCAAGTATTGCCGGAACTGGTGGGCATGTTCCGTGTGCCGGCGCATTTGAAGGCGTTTGCGCTGTCGGGCGTGAACATGGTGTCGGGCATGTTGATCATCCCATTCATCTCGCCGGTGCTGGTGGCGAACTATGGCGTCAAGCCGGCCGAGGTCACGTGGGTCTACCTGGCCGGTGGCCTGGCGACCCTGGTGTCGGCCCGTGTGATCGGCGCCTGGTCGGACCGCGCCGGCAAACACCACGTGTACCGCTGCCTGGCCGGCTTCGCCGTCGTGCCGATGCTGATGCTGACGCACTTGCCGCACTGGCCGCTGTGGGGACTGGTGCTGCTGTTCCCGCTGTTCATGATGGTGGTGTCGGGGCGCGGCATACCGTTGCAGGCGCTACTGACCACCGTGCCGCATCCGTCGCGCCGTGGCGCCTTCCTCAGTGCGAATGCGGCGCTGATGCAGATCGGCACCGGTTGCGGCGCCATGCTGGGGGGATTGATGCTGTCGACCGACGCGGCGGGCCGTATCGAAGGGTATGGCACGATCGGGTGGGTGGCGGCGGGGTTGTCGGTGGTGACGTTGCTGTGGGTGGGGAGGGTACAGGGCATGCCGGCCGCGCAGCCAGCTAAAGGAGTTGCCTGAGTCCCGTAGGGCGGCAGTGACAATGCCGCCCTACGGTATTCGCTGACCGCTGTTTTTCAGATGTTAAGTGCCCGGGCCGCTGCGTTGCAGCGGCTTTTTTGTTTCGCGCCACTGCGCCAGGCTCAAGACCGTGCCATCGATATCGTCATCGACCAGGATGTCGCCATCGGACTGGCCGACCAGGAAACTTTCCCAGCGCTGGGCCGCGTCGTCGCTGTTTTCAATAAAGCTCAGCTGGTAATAGCGCTTGCCGCCATGTTCGCGCAACTGGTCGTCGTATTCCATGATGGCGCCGTGCGCCTTGCCACCGGATGCTTTTTCAATCTGCTTCGACCACGCCTGCAATTCCGGCAAGGCCATCAGGGTGGCCACCGCCTGGTCACGGCTCAGCGAACCTTTGCGGGCCGGGGTGGCGTGGGCCGCGGCCTGGGCGGCGACCGAGGCCTGCATCGCGTCGGCCAGCACGGCCGCCATGGGCGCGGGGCGCTCCTGCGGTTCCGGCTGCTTGTTCCAGTACAGGTAATACCCCAGTAACCCGGCGGCCAACAGCCCGGCCAGGGTGCCGGCAATTGCGGCGGAGGTCGATGAATTCTTGCGTGCTGCCATGGGAAAACCTGTTAGCTAAGGGTGGGGGCATACTAACATGTGGATGCCCGGCCTGAAGGCCCGGCATCCAGGGCTGAAATTAAAAAAGCCTGCAAGGCGAACCTTGCAGGCTTTGTCAGCTTGGAAGCTAGACGGCTATTACATCATGCCGTCCATGCCGCCCATGCCACCCATGCCGCCCATACCGTGGCCGCCGGCTGGCTTGTCTTCCACCACTTCAGCCACCATGCAGTCGGTGGTCAGCATCAGGCTGGCCACGGACGCTGCGTTTTGCAGGGCCGAACGGGTCACTTTGGCTGGGTCCAGAACGCCCATTTCCACCATGTCGCCGTAGGTGCCGTTGGCGGCGTTGTAGCCGTAGTTGCCGGAACCGGCCAGCACTGCGTTCACCACGACGGACGATTCTTCGCCGGCGTTTTGAACGATCATGCGCAGTGGCTCTTCCATGGCGCGCAGAACGATCTTGATACCTGCGTCCTGGTCCGGGTTGTCGCCTTTCAGGTTGCTGATCGCAGCACGGGCACGCAGCAGGGCAACGCCGCCGCCTGGCACAATGCCTTCTTCCACGGCAGCGCGGGTCGCGTGCAGCGCGTCTTCAACGCGTGCTTTCTTTTCTTTCATTTCGACTTCGGTGGCAGCGCCAACCTTGATCACGGCAACACCACCAGCCAGCTTGGCTACGCGCTCTTGCAGTTTTTCACGGTCGTAGTCCGAGGTCGCTTCTTCGATCTGCACGCGGATCTGTTTAACGCGCGCCTGGATGTTCGACGCTTCGCCGGCGCCATCGATCACGATGGTGTTTTCTTTGCCGATTTCGATGCGCTTGGCTTGGCCCAGTTCCGCCAGGGTGACTTTGTCCAGGGTCAGGCCGACTTCTTCAGCAACAACCTGGCCGCCGGTCAGGATGGCGATGTCTTCCAGCATGGCTTTGCGGCGGTCGCCGAAGCCAGGTGCCTTCACTGCGCAGGTTTTCAGGATGCCGCGGATGTTGTTGACCACCAGGGTCGCCAGTGCTTCGCCTTCGATGTCTTCGGCGATGATCAGCAGTGGACGGCCGGCTTTCGCTACTTGCTCCAGGGCTGGCAGCAGGTCACGGATGTTCGAGATTTTCTTGTCGCACAGCAGGACGAATGGATTGTCCAGGATTGCAACTTGTTTCTCTTGGTTGTTGATGAAGTATGGCGACAGGTAGCCGCGGTCGAACTGCATACCTTCAACGATATCCAGCTCGTCGTTCAGCGACTTGCCGTCTTCCACGGTGATGACGCCTTCCTTGCCGACTTTTTCCATCGCTTCAGCGATACGCTCGCCGATCGAGAAGTCGGAGTTGGCCGAGATCGCGCCAACCTGGGCGATTTCCTTGGTGGTGGTGCATGGACGGGCCAGGGTAGCGATCTGCTCAACGGTGGCAGCAACCGCTTTGTCGATACCGCGCTTCAGGTCCATTGGGTTCATGCCGGCGGCAACGAACTTCATGCCTTCGCGCACGATGGCCTGGGCCAGCACGGTTGCGGTGGTGGTACCGTCACCGGCGTTGTCGCTGGTTTTGGAAGCAACTTCCTTCACCATTTGCGCGCCCATGTTTTGCAGCTTGTCTTTCAGTTCGATCTCTTTCGCGACCGATACACCGTCTTTGGTGACGGTTGGGGCGCCGAACGAACGCTCCAGCACCACGTTGCGGCCTTTCGGGCCCAGGGTGACTTTAACGGCGTTGGCCAGGATGTTAACGCCTTCAACCATCTTGGCGCGCGCTGCGTCGCCGAATACTACGTCTTTAGCTGCCATGTGTTTCTCCAGTGTTCAGTTCAGTATGTGGGGGTTGTATAAGTAAATTAATTACTTATTGACAACAGCCATGATGTCTTCTTCGCGCATTACCAGCAGCTCATCGCCGTCCACTTTGACAGCCTGGCCCGAGTATTTGCCGAACAGAACGCGGTCGCCCACTTTCACTTCCAGCGGACGTACTTTGCCGTCGTCCAGCACTTTGCCGTTGCCCACGGCCAGGACTTCGCCCTGGTCTGGTTTTTCAGCGGCAGCATCAGGGATGATCAGACCGGATGCGGTCTTGGTTTCCTGGTCGAGACGCTTAACGATTACGCGGTCGTGCAATGGACGCAGATTCATACAAAACTCCTTTAGATAGGGCAATGGATTTGGTGCTTTTGGAACCGTGGCCGGCGCACGCGCCTGGCCCTGTTCCCAAAATTCTTGTTAGCACTCTCGGCTAACGAGTGCCAATTATAGGGATGGTGTTTTGGTATTTCAAGGCGCGATGACAAAAGTATTTTGTTTATGCGGTCGGCAAGGTCAGGCGGAAGCACACTTTTCCGGGGCCAGGGTCGGCCAATTCCAGCGCGCCGCCATGGGCGCGGGCGATGTCGCGCGCCAGCGACAAACCCAGTCCCACGCCGGAAACACGGCGGTTGTGGGCCTGGTCGGCGCGGTAAAAGCGGTCGAATAAACGGTCCCAATGCTCGGCGGCAATGCCATCCGACGCATTGGAAATGTCAATTTGCCAATATTGACCTTCGGTGCGGGCGGCCAGTGCGATCCAGCCGCCCGCCGTGCCATATTTGATGGCATTGCTGACAAGGTTGTGCAAAACCTGGCCCAGTAATTCGGCATCGCCATTGACCACCAGCTGCGCCGGCAGGTCCAGCCGCACTGCGCGGCTGTCGTCCATCAGGCTGATATCTTCCGCCAGTTCTTCCAGCTGCGGGCCGAGGTTCACACGCGCCATCGGAATGTGCAGCTGGCCCGCGTCGGCCCGCGCCAGCAACAGCAATTTGCGGACAATCGAGTCGAGGCGGCGCACTTCGTCGAGCATGTTGGCCAGGCCCTGTTCCAGCACGGGGTCGCTGGCGGCGCGGGCAAAGCTGCGCTCCAGCTCGCCCTGCAAGATCGTCAGCGGGGTTTTTAATTCATGCGCCGCGTCGCCGGAAAACCGCACGGCTTGCTGGTAGCTGCGCTGCAGCCGGTCCAGCATGGCGTTGAACACGGCGATCAGTTCGGCGAATTCGCGGTCTTCCTGCTGGGTCGACACGCGCCGGTCCAGGTCCATGGCATTGATGCGCACCATCACGCGGGTCAGCCGCTCCACGGGACGCATCGCGCCCCCCGCCAGATACCAGGACAGGATGCCGATCAGGGCCACCATGATGACCAGCGCGCCGGCGAATCGCCCGAACGTGGCGCGCAGCTGCACATTGGACAGGCTGCGGTTGACGCCGATCCACACCGTGACCGGTCCGTTGACCACCACGCCAACGCGCCAGCTGCGGTCAACGCTTTCCAGGGTTTGCAAGCCTTGCGCCGGCGACGGCAGCCGCCCGGGCGTCAATTCCAGCGGCCAGTCGCTGCTGCGGTACAGTTCACCCGCCTGCGCATGGTGCACGCGCAGGATGGCAAAGCCCTCGGTGGATTCCTTCGGAGCGAAACCGCTGAAACTGGCGTTGACGTGCGCATCGATGGCGGACCAGGGCGCTTGCAATTGCAGCTGGAACAGCGGGCCGGAGAGCTGGGCGGCCAGCATGCGGTCGATGATGCCGGCGCGCCGGTGCACGATGATGTAGCCGGTCGAGGCGTACAGCGCGGTGATGGCGACCAGCGCGATGACCGTGGAGACCAGCGCGATGCGCAGGCGGAACGAGCGCAATTGCGGCCAGCGCGCCAGCAGGCGCGCGACCAGCCGGCTGCCGCGCGCGGCTCCGGTCACGCCGCGCCTTCCGGCTTGCGCAGCCGGTAGCCGACACCGCGCACCGCTTCAATCGCCACGTCGTCCGGCAATTCCAGCTTTTTGCGCAACCGCTGGATGCAGACGTCGACCATATTGGTCTGCGGCTCGAAATCGTAGCCCCACACGTGTTCGAGGATTTGCGTGCGGGTGTAGACGCGCCCCGGCGAGCGCATCAGGTATTCCATTAAATTGAATTCGCGGCTGGTCAGCTCGACCGAACGGCCATCGACTTCGGCCACGCGGCTCAGCCGGTCCAGCCGCACCGGGCCGACGGCCAGCATGTTTTGCCGTTCGCCGCTGACCCGGCGCAGCAGGGCGTGGATGCGGGCCAGTAACTCTTCCACATAAAACGGCTTGGCCAGGTAATCGTCGGCGCCCAGGTTCAAGCCTTGCAGGCGGTCGTCCAGTTCATTGCGGGCGGTCAGCAGGATCACGGGCGTGTCGCGCCCTTCGCGGCGCATGGCTTTCAGGATCGACAGGCCGTCGCGGCCGGGCAGCATGATGTCGAGCAGCACCACGTCGTAATCGCGGCTCAGCGCGCAGTCGTAGCCCTGGTTGCCATCGTCGCAGTGGTCGACCAGGAAGCCGTGTTCGCGCAGTCCGGCGCAGACAAAGCTGGCGATGCGCTGTTCATCTTCTATTAATAGGGCTTTCATTGCGACATTGTCCGGTTGCGGGGGAGGGGCGTCAACGTGACCCGGTAAAAATTACAAAGCTGTAATCTTCTTGTAATGCTACTTGTCATTTTCGATTGTTTTAATGCAAGTGTATTAAAACCTTCGGAAAGGAAGACAACAATGGGCTTGGGTAGCTGGATTAATAAAAACGTCGTAAAACCCATCGCAAAGGTGGTGGACAAGGTCGGGGATGCCGTCAAGGACATGGGCAACGACTTCAACAGCATCGGCAGCGCCTTTGAGGAAGTCGGCAAGGACATGGCCGCCGCTGCCAAGAAAATTACCGAACTGGGCTATACCAAGAAGAGCCTGGGCAACGGCGACAATGGTTACACCGCCAGTTCCCTTGGCGCCAACATCATTCATGGCGATGGCGGCAACGACAATATCAGCGTCACTGCGGGCGCCTACAACAATATCTACGGCGACGACGGCAACGACACGCTGACCATCAAGGTGGGCGGCTACAACGTGGTGGACGGCGGCAACGGCAACGATACGATCCGGATTGACGTCGGTATCTATAATAAGGTCTCGGGCGGTAGCGGCGACGACAATATCACCGTGGCCGCCGGCGCGGCAGCCGACGTCGACCTGGGCGAAGGCAACAACACCTTGTCGGTCAATTCGGCCTACAACGAGATCGACGGCGGCAACGGCAACGACAACGTCACCGCCAACGGTGGCTGGAACGATATCGAACTGCGCGGCGGCAACAACACCGTGGTCGCCAACGGCGGTTCCAACAAGGTCACCACCACCGGCGACGGCCATGACAACATCACCGTCAAAGGCGGCTCCAACGTCGTCAATGCGGACCACGGGAACAACACCGTGTATGCCGGCGGCGCGTCGAACAACATCAGCACCGGCAACTGGGACGACAACGTGACGGCCGATGGCGTCAACAACATCATCAACACGGCCGGCGGCCATGACCGCGTCACGGTCAATGCCGCCAACAACCAGATCAATGTCGGCGACGGCAACAACACCGTGGTCGCCAACGGCGGCAACAATAAAGTCACCGCCTACGGCGACGGCCATGACAACTTCACGGTCAACGGCGGCGCCAACACCGTCGATGCGGGCCACGGCAACAACACGGTGACCGCCGGCGGCGCGTCGAACGTCATCAACACCGGCAACTGGGACGATACCGTCACCGCGGATGGAGCGAGCAACGTCATCAATACCAATGGCGGGGCGGACCGCATTACCGTCAAGGCCGCGAACAACCAGATCAATGCCGGCGACGGCAACAACACCATCAACGCTGAAGGCGGCCGCAACAAGATCACGGCTGGCGGCCACGACGACACCATCACGGCTGACGGCGTCTCCAACGAGATCAATGCCGGCCATGGCGCCAATAATGTGACCCTGAACGGCGCCAGCAATGTGCTCAACGCCGGCGACGGCGCCGACCGTGTGGTCGCCAAAGCGGCATCGAATGTCATCAATGTCGGCAACGGCAACAACAATGTGAGCGTGGGGGCGGCGTCCAACGTGGTCACCACCGGCAATGGCGCCGACCAGGTTGACGCCAAGGGCGGCTCGAATGTCATCAACAGCGGCGCAGGCAACGACAGTGTCACGGCAATCGGTGGCCTGAACGTGGTTAATGCCGCCGATGGCAACGACACCGTGCTGGCGCTGGGCGGCGGCAACGGCGTCAACGCCAATGACGGCAACGACACCATCATCGCCGGCGGCGGCGCCAACGTCATCGTCGATGGCGGCGGCGGCAGCACCGTGGTCGCGGGCGGCGCGGTCAACATTGTCTACACCGGCGGTGCGAACAACAAGATCGGCGCGCTGGGCAACACCAATGCGCTGATCAGCAACCAGGGCGGCAACCTGCAGGCTGCGGTCGGCATGAACAATATCGTCATCGCCAATGGCAGCGGCAACACCACGCTGGGCCTGGGCGCGGGCAACCTGATCGCCACCGCGATCGGCGGCAACACCACCGTCGCGGTCGGCGGCGCCAACGTGGTGCTGACGGAACTGGGCGGCATGGTCAAGGCCGCCACCGGCGGCCTCGGCAAAGTGCTGGCCGACGTCATGCCAAGCAAGGACGCGGCCAAGGCCGTGACCAATGCCACCGCCAAGCTGACCGCCGCCATCAATAGCGGCGCCGGCGCCGACACCGTGGTGGCCGTAGGCGGCAACAATGTGATTTACACCGGCGCCGGCAAGGATATCGTGACGGCGGCGGGCGGCAACAACATCGTGCTGGCCAACGGCGGCGACAACATCACCACCGCGATCGGCGCCAACAACATCGTCGTCAACACGGCAGGCAGCAACGTGGTGACGGCGGCCGGTTCCAACAACGTCCTCGTGACGGGCCTGGGCGAAGGCGTGGCCGATGTCACGGCCAAGCTGGGCAGCGCTGCGGGCGGCGCCACCAAGGCCGTGACCACGTTCATCGGCAATACGCTGGCCAACACGGCCGGCAACGACGTGGTGACGGGCATCGGCTCGACCAACGTGGTGTATACCGGCGGCGGCAATGACGTGGCCACCACCATCGGCGCCAACAACGTGGTGTGGAGCGGTACCGGCAATGACGTCATCACCGCCATCGGCGCGCGCAACGTGCTGTGGGGCGATGCGGGCGCCGATGCGATTACCGCTGCGGGCGCGAACAACCTGCTGGTGTCTGGTAATTACCTGGAAGTTGGCGCCACCGCGGTCGGCCTGGTCGATTCCATCGCGGCCGGCGTGGCCGCCACCGACCTGGTGTCGCAAGCAGGCCTGTCCGGCGCGGCATCGACGCAAACCGGCCGCGACACCATGACGGCGTTTGGCAAGAACAATGTGCTGGTGGGCGGCAGCGCCCCCACCACGGCCACCGCGCTGGGCGTCAACAACCTGATCGTGACTGGCGCGTCGAACGACGTGGTGACGTCGGTCGGCAGCAAGGCCGGCATCGTCAGCGGTGCGGGCAACGACGTGGTGACGGCAATCGGCACCTATGACGTGATCGTGGCGGGCGAGGGCAACAACGTGGTGACGGCGCTGGGCAAGGCCAACATCATCGAGGGCGGCGGCGGTGACGATGTGCTGACCGCGCTGGCGTTCGGCTCGGCCGCGAAGTCGGTCAATGCCAACGGCAACCTGGTGGTGGCCGGTGACGGCAACAACGTCATCACCACGGTCGGCGTCGACAATGGCGTCATCAGCGGCGGCGGCAAGGACGTGCTGGTGATGGTGTCGTATGGCGGCTCCAACACCAAGACCACCACCACGCAGCCGGAAGGTTCGCAGCAAACCACCACCAGCAACACCACCGGCAGCGTGCAGCTGAACGTGGGCTGGACCGGCGCGGGCAACGACACGGCCGTGGTCTATGGCGACCACAACGTGGTGCTGGCCGACAGCGGCAATGACTTCCTGGTGGTCGTGAACGCGGGCAGCAAGCTGTCGTACAGCAGCACCACCACCCAGGCCATCGAAGGTTCGGACAAGTCGCAGACCACCAGCAGCACCAAGGTCAACATCGACACCGGCATGAACTTCGTGCACGCCGGCGACGGCAACGACACCATGATCCTGGCTGGCACCACCACCATCGGCATGGGCGGCGCGGGTAGCGACCTGATCGTCTCGTCGGGCCAGAACAATATCGCGGTGGGTGGCGCGGGCAATGACACCATCATCGGCCTGGCGGAAATCACGGTGTTCAACGCGGCCGAAGCGCTGGTGGAGAACGACTATGAATCCGCAGGCGACTGGGTCGGCGCGGCCATGAACGCGAACTTCATCCGTTCGCAATACAACGCGCTGGCCAAGGGCGACTTGTCGAAGCTGAACCTGGTGGGCAATGTGATCGTTGGCGGCGACGGCAACGACACCATCTTCGCCACCAATGCCGGCACCTATGTGGGCGGCGGCAATGGCAATGACATCATGATGGGCATGGGCTGGGGCGTGATCGACCATCTGCTGGTCGGCAATGCCAATACCTTGAACGCGGCATGGACCGATGCGGGCAAAGGTTTTGACGCCATTACCCAGTATCTGAACACCACGATGACCGATGAAATCAGCAAGGGCTGGAATGGCATTGCCGCTTCGATGAAGTCGGAACTGGCGAAGGCCACGGCCAATGCCGGCAAGCTGGTGGACGGCATGAGCGATGCGGGCAACTCGGCGGTATCGGCGATTACCGGCGCCACCGGCCTGTCGTCGGCGGACTTCGACATCGCCTCGCCGTTGAAGACCGCCCTCAAGGAAGGCAAGTCCGGCCTGAACACCGCGATCGATGGCGTCACCAGCGGCGTGAATTATGTGGCCGACGTGGACGTGGGCAGCGCCCTGGGCACGTCCGTGGACTGGCTGGGCGATGCGCTGAAGACCGCATCGAACGCCAGCGGCAGCGGTATCAACTGGCTGGGCAAATACCTGGGCATCGATACCCACCTGTCCGAGTTCAAGGGCGCGGACTTCTTCATCGCCGGTTTCCTGGCCTATACGCTGGGTTACAAATATGCGGGCAATAACCGCCTGTGGGGCGGTGCGGGCGACGACACCATGTATAGCGGCATGGGCAATGACGACTTGCATGGCGGCGCCGGCAAGGATACCTATGTGATGTCGATGGGCGACGGCAAGGACGTGATCCATGACACCTCGGGCAGCGGCGAGGTGCTGAAGTTCACCGCCAACAAACTGTTCTCGAACGTGACCATGAGCGCCGCGGATGTGAAGGCGAACATCGATGGCAGCAACCTCGTCATCAATTACGTCAGCGGCGGCAAGTCGTATGCACAATTCACGGTCGAGGATTATGCGAAAGGCAGTTTCAGTGAACTGGACCTGGTGGACGCTTCCGGCAAACAGGTCGCCGCGCTGGCGTTTGCGGACTTGATCGCGCAGGCGGACAAGGGCGGCAGCCCGTATGACATGGCGTCGGTGTGGACCGTGGACCGGCTGCACACGTTCGCCGATCTGCTGCAGGCATCGATTACCGGCGGCGCCGCCGGGGTCGCGCTGGTCGGCGTCAGCAGCTAAATCACCAGCTGCGGTTGAACGGTGCACCATCCCGCCCCGGCGGGGTGGTGCATTTTCCATTATCATTTTGCTTAGTTATTCGAATGAAGGTTCGAATATGCGCGTCATGCACGTGTGACGGTTGACGCGGCTTTGCAAGGCGTCCTATAGTGGCGGGATGATTTCAGAATTCCAAGAACTTTCCGATAAGATCGACCAACTGGCCGAAATGACGATGGCGCTGCGCCGCGAAAACGCGGAACTGCGCCAGCGTAATGTGGCGTTGGCGGCGGAGGCGCATGCTTACCAGTTGCGCCTGGCGGAGGCGTCGCGCCGGGTATCGGCATTGTTGGAACAAATTCCGCCCGATCCGGCCGAAGCCGCGCCGCAACCCCAGGGTGAACCCCAGTGATCCAGATTGACGTGACCATCATGGGCCTGCCATACCGGCTGGCGTGCAAGGATGAGGAAGAGCGTGCGCTGCGCGAGGCGGCAGCCTTCCTCGACAAGAAGATGACGGGTATCCGCGACGCAGGTAAAGTCAAAGGTAACGACCGCATCGCCGTGATGGCCGCGCTCAGCATGGCGGCGGAATTCCTGTCGTCCAAAGCGCCATCGGGCCCGCTGTCGGCCATGTCCATGCTGGAAGTACAGGAAAAGATCGCGGCCATGCATAAAGTGCTCGACAGTGCACTGACGCCGCAAGAAATTCTGTTCTGATCGCGTTTTTCCTCTTTCCCGAACACGCAAGGAGGAGTAAACTGCGACTCACCCTGCGGTGTTCGTGGATGCCTTATATTCCTTGAACCATTTGTTTGCACCGGTCGCGGGAATTTGTTTGATGGGAGTGAGCGTCGCTAGCCCGATGAACCCGAAATTGAACTAACTGTGACCACCTGAGCCGTTAGGTTCGGGATGCCGGCATAGCGGCACAGGCGGGGCACTCATTCCGATAAAAAGCGGTTGCGCATTTCTCATGCGCCTCCGCTTTTTTTAATTCAGCCGAAGGAAAACACGTGGCTTACTGGTTGATGAAATCCGAACCCGATGAAGTCAGCATCGATGATGCGCTGGCGGCGCCCCATCAGACCGTGCCGTGGTTCGGGGTGCGCAACTACCAGGCCCGCAACTTCATGCGCGATGGCATGCAGACCGGCGATGGCGTTCTGTTTTATCACTCCAGCTGCCCTGAACCGGGCATTGCCGGCCTGGCCGAAGTGGCCAGCACCGCGTATCCGGACGACACGCAATTCGATCCCAACAGCCATTACTACGATGCGAAGTCCAAGCGCGAAGAGCCGCGCTGGCTGATGGTCGACGTCAAGGCGGTGCGCAAGACACGCCTGCTGTCGCTGGCGGAGTTGCGCACGGTCCCGGAACTGGAAGACATGGTGGTGCTGCAAAAGGGCAGCCGCCTGTCGATCACGCCGGTCACGCCGGCGCAGTGGAAGACCTTGCAAAAGCTGCTGATGTAGGGCGGTAAGCCGGAGGCTTGCCGCCATGCGTGTGTAGCCATCGGCGCCCGCCATATCGGCCTGCATGCATGGCGGCTTCCGCGTTGCGGAAACCGCCCTACGGAATGGCGTCGGGGCTTTATTTGCCAGCCGCCCCGGGGTAGATTTTGTATGACCACGCCAGCATTAGCAGCGCCCCGATGATCATCGGCAGGGACAGCATTTGGCCCGAAGAGATGTCCAACCCCGCCACGTTGATGCTCCAGTCCGGGGTGCGGAAATATTCCGTGAAGAAGCGCGCGCAGCCATACAGCAGCACGAACAGCGCGCCGACCGCCAGGCGTGGGCGGGCCTTGCGGGCGAAGGGCCACACGATGGCAAACACCAGCAAGCCATCGACCACCATCTGGTAAATCGGCGACGGATGGCGCAGGCCTTCGACGCCAGGCCAGACCATGGCCCACGGCAGCTCCGGACTGGCCAGGCGGCCCGGCAATTCCGCGTTGATGAAATTGCCCAGGCGGCCACACGCATAACCGAGCGGCACCAGCGGCGCGATGAAGTCATACACGTCCAGCACATTGAAGCCTTGCTTGCGCGCCCACAGCCACATGGCGAACAGCACGCCGAGGAAGCCGCCGTGGAACGACATGCCGCCATTCCACACCGCGAAGATTTGCAGCGGGTTGTGGAAGAAATACTCGGGACGGTAAAACAGTACTTCCCCCAGGCGACCGCCCAGCACCACGCCCAGCATGCCGTAGAACAGCATGTCGTCCAGGTGCTGGTTGGTCCAGCCCTGGCGGGCAATGTGCGGCTGCCTGATGCGCACCCGGCCCAGCAGGATGAACAGCGCGAACGCCGCCACGTACATCAGGCCATACCAGTGGATCTTGACTGGACCCAGCGCGAAGGCGACGGGATCGGGCAGCGGGTGTATCAGCATGGGGAGTCAGTGTCCTTAGAAATTTCGTAATAAATTCAGGAAGCCCTGCAGCACGGGCGACGGATTGTCGCGGCGCCAGGCCAGGCCGGTTTCGACCAATGGTGTCGGGTCGGCCAGCGTCCGGTATTCTACGCCGGGGCGCATTAAATTCGACACGGATTGTGGCACAAGCGCGATGCCCATGCCAGCCGAGACCAGGCTGACGATGGTTTGCATCTGGATCGCTTCCTGCCCGATCGCGGGCGTCAGTCCCGCCGCGCGGAATACCGACAGGATGGCGTCGTACAGCCCGGGGGAAATCGCGCGCGGGAAGATGATCAGCGGCAGCGGAGGCAAGTCTTTCAGCGCCACCTTTCCCCGCCGCGTGATTAAACCCAGCGGCGCGGCCAGCACCAGGGGTTCCTTCAGTACCGGCAAATAATCGAGGCCGGTTTTCGCCTTGTCCGGCAACGGCGGAATCAGGAGGCCGGCATCGATCCGGTTGTGCAGCAAGTCTTCCAGCTGCAAGTCCGAGGTGGCTTCCTGCAGCACGATTTGCACTTGCGGGTAGGCCGCGCGGTAGGCGCGCAGGAACGGCGGCAATACGCTGTAATCGGCCGACGACACAAAGGCCAGCGCCAGGCGGCCGCTTTCACCGCTGGCGGCGCGCTGCACGAGGGCCGGCAATTCCTGCGCCTGGGACAGCAGGCGGCGCGCTTCCGGCAACAGCGCGGCGCCGCCGGGCGTCAGCGCCACGCCACGGCGGTTGCGGTCGAACAGGGGCGCGCCCAGCAAGTCTTCCAGCTGGGCGATCGCTTGCGACAGCGGCGGCTGCGTCATGTGCAGGCGCTGTGCGGCTTTGCCGAAGTGCAGCTCTTCCGCCACCGTGACGAAGTAGCGCAGCTGCCGTAATTCCAGGTTCATATGAGAATCGTTCGCAATTTAGTTCTGTGATATGTATAGCGTATCACAGGGGCGTAAAAACCATATTTGACTTGTGGGCATGGGAAAGGCACTCTGGCGTAATCCGCATAAAGTTATCCGCATTTCAGAATAGAGGAGCCCATCATGCCGCAATACCGTTCCCGTACCACCACCCACGGCCGCAACATGGCCGGCGCGCGCGCGCTGTGGCGCGCCACCGGCATGAAAGATGGCGATTTCGACAAGCCGATCATCGCCGTGGTGAACTCGTTCACGCAATTCGTGCCGGGCCACGTGCACCTGAAAGACCTGGGCCAGCTGGTGGCCCGTGAAATCGAAGCGGCGGGCGGCGTTGCCAAGGAATTCAACACCATCGCGGTCGATGACGGTATCGCCATGGGCCACGGCGGCATGCTGTATTCGCTGCCGTCGCGCGACCTGATTGCCGACTCCGTCGAATACATGGTCAACGCGCACTGCGCCGACGCCATGGTCTGCATCTCCAACTGCGACAAGATCACGCCGGGCATGCTGATGGCCGCCATGCGCCTGAACATCCCGGTGGTGTTCGTGTCGGGCGGCCCGATGGAAGCGGGCAAGGTCGTCAAGGTGGTCAACGGCAACCAGAAAATCATCAAGCTGGACCTGGTGGACGCCATGATCAAGGCCGGCGACACCACCGTGTCCGACGCCGACGTGGCGGAAATCGAGCGCTCGGCCTGCCCGACCTGCGGTTCGTGCTCCGGCATGTTCACCGCCAACTCGATGAACTGCCTGACCGAAGCGCTGGGCCTGTCCCTGCCGGGCAACGGCACCATCGTGGCGACCCACGCCGACCGCAAGGAACTGTTCCTGCGCGCCGGCCGCCTGATCGTCGACCTGGCCAAGCGTTACTATGAACAGGACGACGCCTCGATCCTGCCGCGCAATATCGCCACCATGGCGGCCTTTGAAAACGCGATGGCGCTGGACGTTTCGATGGGCGGCTCCACCAACACCGTGCTGCACTTGCTGGCGGCGGCGCACGAAGCGGGCGTGCCGTTTACGATGGCCGACATCGACCGCATTTCGCGCAAGGTGCCATGCCTGTGCAAAGTGGCGCCGATGACCGACAAGTTCCACATCGAAGACGTGCACCGCGCCGGCGGCATCATCAGCATCCTGGGCGAACTGGCGCGCGCCGGCCTGCTCGACACCTCGGTGTCGTCGGTCCATGCGAAAACCTTGGGCGACGCGATCGAACAAAACGACGTCAAGCGCAGCGACGACCCAGCCGTGCACCAGCTGTTCCGCGCGGCGCCGGGCGGCGTGGCGACCCAGGTCGCGTTCTCGCAAGCGGAACGCTATGACGCGCTGGACCTGGACCGCAGCGCGGGCTGCATCCGCGACCTGGAACACGCGTATTCGAAAGACGGCGGCCTGGCGGTCTTGTACGGCAACCTGGCGGAAAAGGGCTGCATCGTCAAGACGGCAGGTGTCGATGAAAGCATCCTGAAGTTCTCCGGCAAGGCGCGCGTGTTTGAAAGCCAGGACGCGGCGGTGGAAGCCATCCTGGGCGACACCGTGCATGAAGGCGACGTCGTCATCATCCGTTATGAAGGCCCGAAAGGCGGCCCGGGCATGCAGGAAATGCTGTACCCGACCTCGTACATCAAATCCAAGGGGCTGGGCAAGGCGTGCGCGCTGTTCACCGATGGCCGCTTCTCGGGCGGCTCGTCGGGCCTGGTGATCGGCCACGCTTCGCCGGAAGCGGCGGAAGGCGGCGCGATCGGCCTGGTGGAAGAGGGCGACATGATCGACATCGACATCCCGAACCGCACCATCGCGCTGCGCGTGTCGGACGAAACGCTGGCGGCGCGCCGCGCGGCGATGGAAGCGAAAGGCCCTGACGCCTGGCAGCCGGTCAACCGCGAGCGCGTGGTGTCGCAGGCGCTGCAAGCGTATGCCGCGCTGACCACGTCGGCCGACCGCGGCGCAGTGCGCGACCTGTCGCAGCTGAAGCGCTGATTGCCAGTGTTTTAATAAAAAAGCCGGCATCTGCCGGCTTTTTTCATTTCTTGTCGAAGTTCTTCTTCACGCGGTCCTTGCGGCGCTGCTCATCGACGTTGTGCGCCTTGCGCTTGTCCAGGCCCAGCATCGGTTCCAGGAACTCGAACCAGACGAACGCCGCCACCATCAGGCCGACGATGTACCACCATGAAATTTCGGCAAAACGCCAGACTTCGAAGTAGCGTAGTCCCACTAAAGCAACAATCAGGATAATAATCGGCATAAGCAGTTCCCCCTCGGATACATCATCTTACAAAAGAAAGCCCTATACCGGGTACGATATTGTTGCGAGGGTCAACCAGGGCTATGATCCCCGCGTTGTAAGAACGAGGTAGAATAGTTGTAGTTACTATGGAGAAAACGATGAAACGTATCTTGATGGTTGGTATCGCGGCCGTTTCGGCCTTCGCAGCACAAAGCGCCATGGCCAATGCCGACCTGGCCAAAGCAAAGAATTGCATGGCTTGCCACGCGGTTGCCAATAAAGTAGTGGGTCCGGCATTCAAGGACGTGGCGGCCAAATACGCAGGCCAGAAAGACGCGGAAGCCAAGCTAGCGACCAAAGTCGTCAAGGGCGGCTCCGGCGCCTGGGGCGCGGTCCCAATGCCAGCCAATCCGCAAGTGAGCGAAGCGGAAGCCAAGACCCTAGTGAAATGGATCTTGACGCAGAAATGATGTAACGCGCTTGCAAAAGCGATCAAGGGGCCGCAAGGCCCCTTTTTTATTTACTGCGGTGTCACACTCGGGGGTCTGACCCCAGGGGGTGACATGGTGTCGGATTATTTGACGATTTCCAGCACTTCGCGGCGGTTGTCCTTGAACGTGTACAGGGTCAGCGCGCCATCCTTGATGTCGCCAAACTTGTCGAACGCGATGGTGCCCGTGATGCCCTGGTAGTGCACCTTGGCCAGGAACGGCAAATACTTGGCCGGTTCCGCCGACTTGGCCTGCTGCATGGCGGTGGCCATGGCCATCACGGCGTCATACACGTACGGTGCGTAAATCTGCACGTCCATGTTGAACTTTTTCTTGTAGCGCGCGGAGAATTCATCGAGCTGTTTTTTCTGCGCCGCCGGAACGCCGCCCGCTTCCGCGCAGGTCACCGATTCATCGGCGCCGCCCGCCAGTTTCGGCAAGCCTTCAGTGCAAATGCCGTCGCCGCCCATGTACTTGGCCTTGATGCCCAGCGAGCGCATCTGGCGCAGCAGCGGGCCGCCGACACCGTCCATGCCGCCAAAGAACACCAGGTCCGGGTTTTTCGCTTTAATCGACGTCAGGATGGCGTTGAAGTCGGTGGCTTTGTCGGTGGTGAATTCCTTGGCCACGATTTGCGCGCCTTTCGACCCTTTGGCGAATTCCGTGGCCACGCCCTGGCCATAGGCGGTGCGGTCATCGATGATGGCGATTTTCTTCGCGCCCAGCTTGTGCACGGCATACTTGCCCAGCACGCTGCCCAGCTTGTTGTCGTTGGCGACCACGCGGAAGGCCGTGTTATAGCCCTGGTGCGTGTATACCGGGCTGGTGGACGAGGCCGAGATTTGCGGGATGCCCGCATCGTAATAAATCTTCGAGGCGGGAATCGTGGTGCCCGAATTCTGGTGGCCGATCACGCCGTTGACTTTGGCGTCGACCAGTTTTTGCGCCGCCGCCGTACCTTGTTTCGGGTCGGCCGCATCGTCTTCCGGCAAGAGCACGAACTTGACCGGTTTGCCATTGATCTTGAATCCCTGCGCATTCAAGTCTTCCACCGCCATCTTGGCGCCATTTTCGTCATCCTTGCCCAGGTGGGCGGAAGGACCGGACGTGGCGGCCACGTGGCCGATCTTGACGATTTCCTGCGCCTGGGCGCCCGCGGCCGCGAAAGCCATGGCCAGCGCCACAGGAATGAACTTCTTATGCATCGTGCCTGCTCCAAAATAAAAAAGGTCATCCTGGAAAACGGATGACCTTGAATGATCTCATCTGCGTGCTATGCAGTCTGCGATTGTTTGTTTATTTGCTTATATCAGCGTTGGCCGATAGTGGTTATTTGACCACTTCCATTTTGGTTTTCTTACCATCGGTATAGGTGAACAGGGTCAGCGTGCCATCCTTGATGTCGCCCTTGGAGTCGAACGAAATCGGACCCGTCACGCCCTGGTACTTGATGTTGGCCAGGAATGGCAGGTACTTGGCGGGATCGGACGACTTGGCTTCGATCATGGCTTGCGCGATCACCATCACCGCGTCATACACGTATGGCGCGTACAGCTGCACTTCCTGGTTGTACTGCTTCTTGTAGCGGGCGCGGAAGTCGTCCATGTTCTTTTGCAGGTCGGCGGTCACGCCGCCCGCTTCCGCGCAAGTCACCACGCCGTTGGCGGCGGCATCGCCGGCCAGGCGCGGCAGCGCGTCGGTGCACAGGCCGTCGCCGCCCATGTACTTGGCCTTGATGCCCAGCGCCTTCATCTGGCGCAGCAGCGGACCGCCGACGGAGTCCATGCCGCCGAAGAAGACCAGGTCCGGGTTCTTGGCTTTAATCGAGGTCAGGATCGCGTTGAAGTCGGTGGCCTTGTCGGTGGTGAATTCCTTGGCCACCACTTGCACGCCCGGTGCGGCTTTCTTCGCGCCCTTGACGAATTCCGTGGCCACGCCCTGGCCGTACGCGGTACGGTCATCGATCACGGCGATCTTTTTCGCGCCCAATTTTTGTACGGCATAGGCGCCCAGCGTGCCACCCAGCTTGTTGTCATTGGCGACCACGCGGAACGCGGTCTTGAAGCCTTGCTTGGTGTAGTCAGGCGACGTGGCGGCAGGAGAAACCTGCGGGATGCCGGCGTCCATGTAGATTTTCGAGGCCGGGATGGTGGTGCCGGAATTCAGGTGGCCAACCACGCCCTGGACGTGCGCATCGACCAGCTTTTGCGCGACCGTCGTGCCCTGTTTCGGGTCGCCGCCGTCGTCTTCCAGCTGGATGACGAATTTGACTGGCTTGCCGTTGATCTTGACGCCTTTGGCGTTCAGGTCGGCGATTGCCATGTTGGCGCCGTTTTCATTGTCCTTGCCCAGGTGGGACGAAGGGCCGGAGACTGGGCCGACATGGCCGATCTTGACGATGTCCTGCGCGCTGGCGCTGCCGGCAAAGGCCAGGGCAATTGCGAAGGGGATCAGCTTGGTGTTGAACTGCATAGACGTTCTCCGAAAAATTGATGACGGCGGCGCGCAACATTGCTGCGCCATTAACAAAGGCCACGGCGTGAAGTTACAACAAAATGACAACACTGCAAAGCAGTCGCTGGCGGTTTTTTCAGTAAACGTATGGGAAGCTGTTCCGGTAGACGGGACGCAGTATGGCTTTTTGGATTAATTCACTTCTTTTGCGCTTGCAGATGCAGCAACTCCTGCGAAACTGCACGGCTGACGATGGCGCCCAGCGCTTCATGCAAGCCGTGGCGAATTTCCGACGTCAATCCCTTGATCGCTTGATTCAGCGCCTCTTCCATGCTATCGCGGATGCGCTGTTCCAGCACAAAATCCACGCGCGACTGCAATTGCTGCAGCACCCGCTCCGACAGGCGGCGCTCCAGCGCGGCCCATTGCGCCTCGTCCAGCACGTGGCCGTCTTCCGCCTGGTGCGCGGCGGCGGCCGGGAAGTGCGCGTGGTGCGGCTGCGGCTGAGGATGTATCGCGGTGGGGGCGGCAGGCAGGACCGGCGCCTCCGGCGCGGCCTCGGGCAGGACTTCCGTCAGGACGGGGATCGAAGCGTCAAAGGGATGCGCGGGGCTCATGATTTATTCGCGACGAAGTGGGTGGGTTGATAGTCCTGCTGCTTATAGGCTTTGTAGCGCTGGCGGCCCGCCGCCGCGTCGTTTTCTTCCGCCGACACCACTTCGATCACGCGGTTGAAGCGCTCGACACCGGCCGGCATGCGGCGCGACAGGTTGACCAGCAAATCCGTGTGTGGCAGCGGCGCGCCATCGTCGCAGGTCAGGATGATGGGCGTTTGCGCCGCCAGCGCGTCGCCCGCCGCCACGTGCGGCAGGAATTCAGTGGGCACGAACGACCACAATTGCGCATCGAGCGCCTGCTGCTGCGCCGCGTCGTCCGTCAGCAGCACAATACGGTTATTGGCGGCGCTGGCCTTGCGCACCAGGCGGCACGCGTAGGCAAGTTTGTCAGGCACATTGGTATGGAAATCGACGCGGGTCATGCTGGCAGTGGGGAACGGTTCTAACTGCCATTATTGTAACCGCTGCTTGCGGTGGGGCGACGGGAAAAACCGGCGCCGCTTTTTCAGAACCGGAAGCCGGGCGGCGTGTTGGCGGCGGGGGCGGGCCGCACTTCGGCGGCAGGCGTCCTGTTTTCCGCCGCGGCGGCCCGCTCCGCATCGGTGGGCGAAGGCGGTGGCGCGGCCGATGCCGGCGCCCCATACGCGTAACCCGGCGGCAGCAGGTTTTGCGCCGGATAGCCGGCCGCGCTCAATGCCTCATCCCACGTCACCTGGTCATAGCCAACCTGGCGCGCGCGGCCGATCACCAGCAGCGGCAAGCGCCCGTTGCTGCCGGCGCGCTTCAGCGCTTCCATGTCGGCGGCGGTCAGCACGGTTTTTTCGCTGTACGGGATGCCCCGCTTGCGCAATTGCGCCCGGCCCAGGTTGCAGGCGTCGCATTCGGCCGTCGTGTACAGGGTGACGGGATGGTCGCGCACGACGGCTTGCAGTTCGGCCGGCAGCACCGGCGCGGCGGCGCCGGTGGCATAGGTTTTCAGTTCGGCCGCTTGCCGGGCCGTGGCGGGCGGGGGCGTGTCGGAGAAATGAGTGACGCCTTTTTCATCTTTCCACTTGTAGACTTGCGCGCCGGCCGTTCCCACCGCCAGCATCAGCAGCATCAGCCAAAGCGGGAGGGCGGCGCGCGGTTTCATGATGCTTACGCCGCCATGCCGCTGTGGCGCAGCAGCGCGTCGATCGACGGTTCGCGGCCACGGAAGGCCGTGAACGATTCCAGCGCCGGGCGGGAACCGCCCACGGCCAGGATCTCTTGCTGGAAGCGCTTGCCGGTTTCCGTGCACAGCACGCCGTTGCCCAATGCCGCTGCTTCTTCAAACGCGGCATAGGCGTCGGCCGACAGGACCTCGGCCCACTTGTAGCTGTAGTAGCCTGCCGCGTAACCACCGGCAAAGATGTGGCCGAACGAATTCTGGAAGCGGTTGAAGGCGGGCGGCACCACGATGGAAAACTTGCGGCGCACGCCATCGATCATGTCTTGCACCGACTGCGGCCCGGCCGGGTCGAAGTCGAAGTGCAAATGCATGTCGAGCAGCGAGAATTCCACCTGGCGCAGGGTCTGCATGCCGGACTGGAAATTCTTCGCGGCCAGCATCTTGTCGTACAGTGCGCGCGGCAGCGGTTCGCCGCTGTCCACGTGCGCCGTCATGTGGGACAGCACATCCCATTCCCAGCAAAAGTTTTCCATGAATTGCGAAGGCAATTCCACCGCATCCCACTCCACGCCGGCAATGCCGGACACGCCGATTTCATCGACCAGGGTCAGCATGTGGTGCAAGCCGTGGCCGAATTCGTGGAACAGGGTGATGACTTCATCGTGGGTGAACAGCGATGACTGCACCTTGCCATCGATGGTGGCCGGTTCCGTGAAGTTGCACGTGAGGTAAGCCACCGGCGTTTGCACGTCGCCGTCGGCGCGCAGGCGGCGGCCACGGGCGTCATCCATCCACGCGCCGCCGCTCTTGCCGGCGCGGGCGTACAGGTCGAGGTAAAACTGGCCGATCAATTTACCGTCGCGCTCGATGCGGAAGAAGCGCACATCGGGATGCCAGGTGGGGGCCACGTCTTGGGCGATGGTGACGGAAAACAGCGACTGGATCAGGCGGAACAAGCCATCGACAACTTTGTGTTCCGGGAAATACTGCTTCACTTCCTGCGCGGAAAACGCATAGCGCCGTTCCTGCAGTTTTTCCGAGGCATACGGCAAGTCCCACGCCTGTAAATCGTCCAGGCCCAGTTCATCCTTGGCAAAGGCGCGCAATTCCGCGTAGTCCTTTTCCGCGTACGGGCGGGCGCGCTGCGCCAGGTCTTCCAGGAAGGCAATCACGTGTTCCGGCGATTGCGCCATTTTCGGCACCAGCGATACTTCGGCGAAATTCTTGTAACCAAGCAGGGCGGCTTCTTCCGCGCGCAGCTTCAGCAGGGTCACGATGTTTTGCGTGTTGTCCCACTCGTCGCGCTGGCTGAACACGTCGCCCTGTTCGGACGCCTTGGTGGCGTTGGCGCGGTAGACGGTTTCACGCAGCGCGCGGTTGTCCGCGAATTGCAAAATCGGGTAATACGACGGGAAGTGCAGCGAGAACATCCAGCCTGCTTTTCCTTCCTTGTCAGCCAGCGATTTGGCGGCATGTTTGACGTCGTCCGGCAAACCCGCCAGGTCCGCTTCGTTTTCCACCGTCAATTTATAGTCATTGGTGGCGTCAAGCACGTTTTCAGAGAAGCGCGTCGACACTTTCGCGTGCTCTTCCTGGATATCGGCAAAGCGGGCTTTCTTGTCGTCCGGCAGTTCCGCACCACCCATGCGGAAATCGCGCACCGCATTGTCGATGATGCGCTTGCGGGCCGGCGCCAGGCTGTCAAAGCCACTGCTGGCGCGCAGCGCCTTGTACTTGCCGAACAGCGCTTCATTCTGGGCCAGCGCGGTCCAGAATTCCGTCACCTTCGGCTGGTTGTCGTTGTACGCGGCACGCAATTCCGGCGTATCGACCACATTGTTCAAATGACTGACGATGCTCCAGGCGCGGCCCAGCAATTCCGTGGCGCTTTCCAGCGGCGCCACGAAGTTGTCCCACGTGACCGATTCCGAAGGTGTTTCCAGTTGCGCTACCACTTCGCTGCTGGTTGCCAGCAACTGGTCGATGGCGGGAGTGACATGTTCAGGCTTGATGAGGTCAAAGCGTGGCAGTCCGGAAAAGTCCAGCAGCGGGTTGGTGGTGTCGAGGGTCATGTTGTCCAATGTGTTAATCAATAATGGGTGCCGGGCCTTCAGGCCGGGCATCCTCATCTTAAATGAGTTACTTGCGCTCAGCCGATTCGATGGTGTTCATCAGCAGCATCGTGATCGTCATCGGGCCCACGCCGCCTGGCACCGGCGTGATGTGCGAAGCGACTTCCTTGATGCCGTGGAAATCGACGTCGCCGCACAGCTTGCCGTTGTCGTCGCGGTTCATGCCCACGTCAATCACGATCGCGCCAGGCTTCACCATATCAGCAGTCAGCGTATTGCGGCGGCCGACTGCGGCCACCACGACATCCGCCTGGCGGGTGAACACGCCCAGGTCCGGGGTGGTGCTATGACAGATGGTGACGGTGGCGTTGGCTTGCAAGAGCAGCAGCGCCATGGGTTTGCCGACCGTGTTGCTGCGGCCGATCACCACCGCGTGCTTGCCGCGCAAGTCGGTGCCGGTCGATTCGATCAGTTTCATGCAGCCATACGGCGTGCAGGCGCGGAAGCCGTCCAGGCCGGTCATCATTTCACCGGCCGACAGCACCGAGTAACCGTCCACGTCTTTCGAGGTGGCAATCGCTTCGATGACTTTATGCGGGTTGATGTGCTTCGGCAGCGGCATTTGCACCAGGATGCCGTGGATGGCCGGGTCGTTGTTCAGTGCGGTGATGCGGTCCAGCAACGCTTGCTCGGTCAGGTCGGCCTCGTATTTCTCCAGCACGGAATGAATGCCGACGTCGCCGCACGCTTTGACTTTGTTGCGGACGTAGACCTGGCTGGCCGGGTCTTCGCCGACCAGGATCACAGCCAAACCGGGCTGTTTGCCCTGGGCGGTCAGGGTGGCGGCGCGCGCGGCGATTTCCGTGCGCAGTTTCTGGGAGAGGGCGATACCGTCGATCAATTGAGCAGACATGATTGCTTTTGGGGGGAGGGTGGGAAGAAAGACCACATTATAAAGCGTCACTGCATTAAGTAATTTCCACAATATGAAATGCTTTATCGTAATTTGAAAAACGCTGAAAACACTGTTAGAATCCTTTCACTAATTCAGTAACACCAGAAGTCCAAGTTTCGAAGTCTTAGTAAATTAACACGCAGCACCGCCCTCGCGATCGGTGAATCGGGTGGGCGTCTCACACTAGGAGACTCAATAAATGGCAGCTCAACTCGACCAGGTCACGGCACTAACCGCCCTCGATCCTGACGCGCAGGAAACCAAAGAATGGCTGGATGCGCTGGAAGCCGTCCTGCAAACCGAAGGTTCGGATCGTGCCCACTACCTGCTGGAGCGCCTGATCGACCTGGCCCGCCGCAATGGCGCGGACATCCCGTTCTCCGCCAACACCGCTTACATCAATACCATCCCTGCTGACATCGAAGCGCACTGCCCGGGCAACCTGGAGTACGAAGAGAAGCTGCGTTCGTGGATGCGCTGGAATGCGATGGCGATGGTGGTGAAGGCCAATCGCGTGGACGGCGACCTGGGCGGCCATTTGTCTTCCTTTGCTTCGCTGGCCAACATGCTGGGCATCGGCTTCAACCACTTCTGGAAAGCCCCGTCGGAAAACCACGGTGGCGACCTGCTGTACATCCAGGGCCACTCGTCGCCTGGTATCTATGCGCGCGCGTTCCTGGAAGGCCGCCTGTCCGAAGACCAGTTGCTGAACTTCCGCCAGGAAGTCGACGGCAAAGGCTTGTCGTCGTACCCGCACCCGAAACTGATGCCGGACTTCTGGCAATTCCCGACCGTGTCGATGGGCCTGGGCCCGCTGATGGCGATTTACCAGGCGCGTTTCCTGAAGTACCTGCACGCACGCGGCATTGCCGACACCACCGGCCGTAAAGTCTGGGCCTTCTGCGGCGACGGCGAGATGGATGAACCGGAATCGATGGGCGCGATCGGCATGGCCGCGCGTGAATCGCTGGACAACCTGGTCATCGTGGTCAACTGTAACCTGCAGCGCCTGGACGGTCCGGTGCGCGGCAACGGCAAGATCATCCAGGAACTGGAAGCGGACTTCCGCGGCGCCGGCTGGAACGTGATCAAAGTGATCTGGGGCCCGGGCTGGGATGCGCTGCTGAAGAAAGACAAAGACGGCATCCTGCAAAAAGTCATGATGGAAACCGTCGATGGCGAATACCAGAACTACAAGGCCAAGGATGGCGCGTTCGTGCGCAAGCACTTCTTCGGCAAGCATCCAAAGCTGCTGGAAATGGTGGCCAACCTGACCGACGACGACATCTGGCGCCTGACCCGTGGCGGTCACGATCCACACAAGATCTACGCTGCATTCAAATTGGCCAACGAGTCCAAAGGCCAGCCGACCGTGCTGCTGGTCAAAACCGTCAAAGGTTTTGGCATGGGCAAATCCGGCGAAGCGCGCAACACCGCGCACCAGACCAAGAAACTGGACGACGAAGCCATCCGCGAAATGCGCGACCGTTTCAGCATTCCTATCCCGGACGACAAGCTGGCCGAGATTCCGTTCTACAAGCCATCCGACGACGCACCGGAAATCAAGTACCTGCACGAGCGCCGCAAAGCGCTGGGCGGCTACCTGCCGTCGCGCCGCGTGAAAGCCGATGAAACCCTGGTGGTGCCACCGCTGGAAACGTTCAAGGCCGCGCTGGAGCCAACCCCGGAAGGCCGTGAAATCTCGACCACGCAAGCCTACGTGCGTATCATCACCGCGCTGCTGCGCGACCAGTCGCTGGGCCAGCGCCTGGTGCCGATCATGGTCGACGAATCCCGTACCTTCGGTATGGAAGGCCTGTTCCGCCAGATCGGTATCTTCAACCAGCAAGGCCAGTTGTACGAGCCGGTCGACAAAGACCAGGTCATGTACTACCGCGAAGACAAGGCCGGCCAGATCCTGCAAGAGGGTATCAACGAAGCAGGCGGCATGAGCTCGTGGATCGCGGCGGCAACGTCGTACTCGACCAACAACCGCGTGATGATTCCATTCTTCACGTACTACTCGATGTTCGGCCTGCAGCGCGTTGGCGACCTGGCATGGGCGGCAGGCGACATGCGCGCTCGCGGCTTCCTGATGGCTGGTACCGCCGGCCGTACCACGCTGAACGGCGAAGGCTTGCAGCACGAAGATGGCCACAGCCACCTGATCGCGGCAACCATCCCGAACTGCGTACCGTACGACCCGACCTTCTCGCACGAAGTGGCAGTGATCATCCATGACGGCCTGCGCCGCATGGTGACCAACCAGGAAGATGTGTACTACTACATCACCATCATGAACGAGAACTATGCCCACCCAGGCCTGAAAGCCGGCCAGGAAGAGGGCATCCTGAAAGGTATGTACCTGCTGCAGGAAGGCGACAAAGCCGCCAAGCAGCGCGTACAGCTGGTCGGCTCGGGCACCATCCTGCGTGAATCGATCTTCGCGGCGGAACTGCTGAAGAACGACTGGAACATCGCTGCCGACGTCTGGTCCGCACCATCGCTGACCCTGGTGGCGCGCGATGGCCAGGATTGCGAACGCTGGAACCTGGTGAACCCGTCCAAAGAGCAGCGCGTACCGTACGTCACGGGCCTGCTGAAAGACACCACCGGTCCGATCGTGGCAACCACCGACTATATGAAAGCGTTCGCGGAACAGATCCGCGCGTTCATCCCGAAAGACCGTACCTACAAGGTATTGGGCACCGACGGTTACGGCCGTTCCGACAGCCGCGCGAAACTGCGCGAGTTCTTTGAAGTGAACCGTTACTATATCGTCGTAGCGTCGCTGAAAGCGCTGGCCGACGAAGGCAAAGTACCTGTTGCCACCGTGGAGCAGGCGATTGCCAAATACGGCATCGACGCTAACAAACCTAATCCGGTGACCCAATGAGAGAATACGGAGCGAACGCTATGAGCATTGTGGAAGTTAAGACACCGGACATCGGTGACTTCAAGGAAGTCGAAGTCATCGAATTGCTGGTCAAGGTTGGCGACACCATCAAGGTGGACCAGTCGCTGGCGACCGTGGAATCGGACAAGGCGTCGATGGAAATCCCGTCGAGCCATGCCGGCGTGGTCAAGGAAATCAAGATCAAGATCGGCGACAAGGTGTCCGAAGGTTCGCTGCTGCTGCTGGTGGAAGATGCGAACGCGGGCGCCGCGCCTGTCGCCGCTCCCGCCGCCGCAGCGCCGGCTCCGGCCGCCGCCGCACCGGCGCCAACCGCTGCCGCTCCGGCGGCTCCAGCTGCGGCCCCCGCAGCCCCCGTTTCCGCTGGCCCCGTCGACGTCAAAGTCCCGGACATCGGCGACTTCAAGGAAGTCGAAGTCATCGAACTGCTGGTCAAAGTGGGCGACACCGTCAAGGTCGAGCAATCGCTGATCACCGTGGAATCGGACAAGGCATCGATGGAAATTCCATCGAGCCACGCCGGTGTGGTCAAGGAAATCAAGGTCAAGGTCGGCGACAAGGTTGCTGAAGGTTCGCTGGTGCTGGTGATTGAAGCTGCCGGTGGCGCTGCCGCTCCAGCTGCTGCAGCTACCCCAGCGGCCGCCGCTGCCGCGCCTGCTGCAGCTCCGGTAGCCGCTGCTCCTGCCGCAGCCGCACCAGCCGCTGCCGCCGCACCTGCGGCGTCGCAAAGCTCGGTACAAACCGGCAAGCTGGCGCACGCTTCGCCATCGATCCGCAAGTTCGCCCGTGAACTGGGCGTGGACCTGGGCAAAGTCGGCGGTACCGGTCCGAAAGGCCGCATCACGCAAGCGGACATCCAGGCCTTCGTCAAGGGCGTGCTGTCGGCGCCTGCCGCTGCCCCGGTGGCTGCGGGTGGTGGTGTTGGCGGTGGCGGCAACTTCAGTGTGCTGCCATGGCCATCGCTGGACTTCAGCAAATTCGGCGAAACCGAATTGCTGCCGCTGGCGCGTATCAAGAAGATTTCCGGCCCGAACCTGCACCGCAACTGGGTACAGATCCCGCACGTGACGACCTTCGACAAGGCCGACGTGACGGACCTGGAACAGTTCCGCGTGGACTCGAACGCCGCCAACGCGAAGAACAAGGATGCCGCCAAGCTGACCATGCTGGCCTTCGTCATCAAGGCTTCCGTGGCCGCGCTGAAGAAGTTCCCTGTGGTGAACTCGTCGCTGGATGAAAAAGGTGAAAACCTGATCATCAAGAAGTACTTCAACGTTGGTTTTGCCGCCGATACGCCGAATGGCCTGGTGGTGCCGGTGGTGAAAAACGCCGACCAGAAATCCGTGTCGCAGATCGCCCGCGAAATGGGTGAGCTGTCGCTGCAAGCGCGCGAAGGCAAGCTGAAACCCGCCGACATGCAGGGCGCCACGTTCACGATTTCGTCGCTGGGCGGCATCGGCGGTACGGCCTTCACGCCGATCGTCAATGCGCCGGAAGTCGCGATCCTGGGCCTGTCGAAGTCCACCATCGAGCCGGTGTGGGATGGCAAGCAATTCCAGCCGCGCCTGATGCTGCCGCTGTCGCTGTCGTTCGATCACCGTGTGATCGACGGCGCCCTGGGTGCACGCTTCAACGCCTATCTGGCTGAAGTGCTGGCCGACCTGCGCAAGATCTTGCTGTAAGGAGCCCTGGATGACCGAAGTTAAAGTACCGAATATCGGCGACTTCAAGGAAGTCGAGATCATCGAAGTGATGGTCAAGGTGGGTGACACCATCAAGGTTGACCAGTCGCTGGTGACCGTCGAATCCGACAAGGCGTCGATGGAAATTCCTTCCAGCCACGCTGGCGTGGTCAAGGAATTGAAGGTCAAAGTGGGCGACAAGGTGGGCGAAGGTTCGCTGGTGTTGCTGATCGAAGAAGGCGCGGGCGCCGGCGCTGCTGCTCCGGCAGCGGCCGCTCCTGCACCGGCTGCCGCGGCTCCGGCCGCAGCGCCTGCCGCTCCTGTCGTGGCGCCGATCGCTGGCGGCTACAGCGGCCAGATCGACATCGATTGCGACATGATGGTGCTGGGCGGTGGCCCTGGCGGCTATTCGGCTGCCTTCCGCGCTGCCGACCTGGGCATGAATACCGTGATCGTGGAGCGCTACGAAACGTTGGGCGGCGTGTGCCTGAACGTGGGCTGCATTCCGTCGAAGGCGCTGTTGCACGTGGCCTCCGTGATCGATGAAACGGCGCACATGTCCAACACTGGCGTCACTTTCGCCAAGCCGACGATCGACATCGACCAGGTACGCAAGTACAAGGAAGGCGTGATCAAGAACATGACCGGCGGTCTGGCCGGTATGGCCAAGGCGCGCAAAACGCAGATCGTGGTCGGCGTCGGCCAGTTCCTGAGCGCCAATCACATCGAAGTGACGGCCAAGGATGGCAGCAAGAAAGTGGTGCAGTTCAAGCAGGCCATCATCGCCGCCGGTTCGTCGGTCGTGAAACTGCCATTCGTGCCGGAAGATCCACGTATCGTGGATTCGACCGGCGCGCTGGAACTGCGCCAGATTCCTAAGCGCATGCTGGTCATTGGCGGCGGCATCATCGGCCTGGAAATGGCGACGGTGTACTCGACCTTCGGCGCACGCATCGACGTGGTGGAAATGCTGGACGGCCTGATGCAGGGCGCGGACCGTGACGCTGTCAAGGTATGGCAGAAGTTCAACGAGAAACGCTTCGACCGCATCATGACCAAGACCAAGACGGTGGGCGTCGAAGCCCTGCCGGAAGGCATCAAGGTCACGTTCGAGGCGGCGGAAGCTGGTGTCACCGCACCGGAACCGCAACTCTACGACATGGTGCTGGTGGCCGTTGGCCGCAGCCCGAACGGCAAGAAACTCGCCGCCGACAAGGCCGGCGTGATCGTGACCGATCGCGGCTTCATCAACGTCGACAGCCAGATGCGCACCAACGTGCCAAACATCTTCGCCATCGGCGACCTGGTCGGCCAGCCGATGCTGGCGCACAAGGCGGTGCATGAAGCGCACGTGGCGGCGGAAGCGGCACACGGCGAGAAAGCCTACTTTGACGCCAAGATCATTCCATCCGTCGCGTACACGGATCCGGAAGTGGCGTGGGCCGGTATCACCGAAGACGAAGCCAAAGCCAAGGGCATCAAGGTCGAGAAGGGCCACTTCCCATGGGCCGCGTCGGGCCGCGCAGTGGCCAATGGCCGCGCGGAAGGCTTCACCAAGCTGCTGTTCGATGCGGAAACGCACCGCATCATCGGCGGCACCATTGTCGGCACGCATGCCGGCGACATGATTGGTGAAATCGCGCTGGCGATCGAGATGGGCTGCGATGGCGTCGACATCGGCAAAACCATCCACCCGCACCCGACCCTGGGTGAATCGATCGGGATGGCGGCGGAAGCCTATGAAGGCGTCTGCACCGACTTGCCGCCACCGCGCAAGCGTTAAGCAGGCAAGCTGTAAAAGCAAAAGCCCGGAATCATCCGGGCTTTTTTTTACTCGACATTTCGGGGCCTGGCCCCAAAAGTACTATCGTTCGCTTAGCAGGCGATAGTCTTAGTTACCGCTGCGGTATTTGTCGAAGTTGGCTTCGAAATCCTTGAAGTTATCGGCCAGCATTTTTTCATGCTGCTCGAGGTAGTACTTGCGGGCGGGTTCGGACTGCGCCGTGAATTCTTCCACGTTGCGGGTGGCCATGGCCAGCATGTAGGCGTTGAAGCGGGTCGCCGCAAACATCAGTGCGGGGCCGATGACGTTGCGGTCCATGTTTTGGGCCTTTTCGTTCGCGGTGGTGATGAAGGTATCAACCAGCTGCATGAACTGTTCGTCGGTGGTAGGAGTAGTGCTCATATTTAAAACGCCTTGGGTTGGTGAGATTGGCATCCTGCCATGAATCGGTGGATGTAACAACTTGGCTGTTGTTTTATCAAATCACTTCAAATCAAATTGAGCGTCATATCGATCTGATCGGCCACCGGCGCGCTGCGCACCAGCGAACGGGCCTTTTGCAGGGCGGCACGCGCTTCCGTATTGCGGCCCAGGCGGCGGAACAGCAGGCTGCGCAGGCTGAAGTAATACGCGTAGCCGGCCAAGTCGTGTTCCAGCGGTTCCAGCATGCGCAGCGCGGCGGACGGTCCCCGCAAATGTTCGACCGCCACGGCCCGGTTCAGGGTGACGATGGGCGAGGGGTGCACGGTTTCCAGCACGCCATATAAACGGTCGATTTCCGCCCAGTCGGTGCGCCGCGCGCTGGCGGCCTGGGCATGCACCACGGCGACCGAGGCTTGGATCTGGTACGGCCCCAGCGGTTTGCAATTGGCGGAGCGCTGCGCCAGCGGCAGCGCTTCCGAGATCAGTGCATGGTCCCAGCGGCTGCGGTCCTGCTGCGCCAGGGGCACCAGCGCGCCATGGGTATCGATCCGGGCATTGGCCCGCGCGTGTTGCAGCATCAGCAGGGCGGCCAGGCCCAGCGTCCCACTGTCATACGGATAGAGCCGCGCCAGCAAGCGCGCCAGTTTGATGGCTTCGTCGCACAATTCCGAGCGGATGCCGTGGCGGCCATTGCTGGTCGAATAACCTTCATTGAACAGCTGATAAATCAGGGTCGACACGGCCACCAGGCGCTCGGCGCGCTGGTGCTCAAGGATGTCGTCAAACGGCGTGGCGGCTTCCGACACGCGGTGCTTGGCGCGCAAAATACGCTGCACCATCGCCGCTTCGCGGATCTGGAATGAATGGGCGATGGCGGCGACCGGGACGCCGGACACCAGGCGCAGGGCCAGCGCCATCTGGTGCGAGGGCGGCAAGTCCGGGTGGCAGCAGATATACAGCAGGCGCAGGGTGTCGTCGCGGTAGGGAATGTGGCTGTCGGGATCGAGCATGTCGGCGCCAGCGCCAAACAGCAATTCCGCATCGGGCAGGGCCAGCGCGGCATAGCGGCTGCCCAGCGCTTCCTGGCCGGTATTGCGTCCGGTGGTGACCAGCCAGGCCAGCGGATCGCGCGGCAGGCCAGTGCGCGGCCATAACTGCAAGGCGCCGAGGCTGGCTTGCTTGTGGGCGTTGACGGCCAGGTCCAGGTCGCGGAAATGCCGTAACAGCGCCGCCATCGCCTGCGGCCGCGTGGCGGACAGGGTGGCATGGATGATGTCGCTGATGGAATGTTCGCGATGGCCCATGGCTCAGCTTACCTCAGATTGCGCTGTGGAAAACACACCTTTGCGTCAGGGTAACAAAAAACCGGGCAGTGGCCCGGTTTCAGCGTTCGTGACATGTTCTTAGCTGGCGATGAACCGTGACGGGATTTCAATCCCGCCCGATCGCGCCGCCTCGGCATAGGCGCGTAATTCATTGATGGCTGCATCGAGCTGCTCCTCGGTCGGGTTGGATTGAAAACCCTTGATACGCTCATTCAGCGAGGCCACCTTCCTGCTCCATTCGAGCCGATCCACCTTGCTCATATAACCTCCCTTATCGAAAGGTACAGGATGCGCCTGCACGGGAGAATGCTCAGTACGGTGCCGCACATTTAAATCTGTCGGCGGGGCAACTCAAGTGGCCGGGGTGGCCGGACGGCGCAGGGCGCCGCCGAGGAACATGTCGAGCCCGATGTTGAGCTGGCGGTGGATATCTTCCATGGGCGGCAAGCCTGCCGGCTGGAACAGGTAGCGCCGGATCTGGTCGCCCATCAAACAGTTCAGTAATTGCACAGTCAGCATGTCCAGCGGCACGTCGTCGCGCAACTGGGCGCGGATGTCGGGGCGGGAAAACAGGCGGATCAGGTGGGCGCGGGTCTGGCCGGGGCCGACGTCAAAAAACGCTTGCGCCAGTTCCGGATTCGATTGCGCTTCCGCGATCACCATGCGGTGCAGGGCAATTGCCGCCGGCGAAGTCAGCAGGGACATCAAGTGCAGGCCGAAGTCGAACAGCACGTCGCGCAGCGGCCGCGTGGTGGTGTCGACGTCGTCCATGTCGGCAAAGAAATGGGAGCGTCCAGCCGCGATCACGGCGGCAAACAAGCCGGCCTTGCCGCCGAATTTCACATAAATAGTGCGCACCGCCACCCGCGCCTGTTTGGCAATCATTTCCAGGCTGACCTTGTTGTAGCCCTTGTCCATGAACAGTTGGGCTGCCGTGATCACCAGTTCCTGGACGCGAGCTTCCGCGTCGGCGGCTTTCGGCCGGCCCTGCGTTTTTTGCTGGCACGGCAATATGTGCTCTCCCGGGCAGGGGAAGCTAAGGTCTTGTTTGGAAAGCAATTCCTGGGTAATGGTTTTCGACATGGCGTGCAGGCTGGAAGACAGATGGCATCTTATCAGATGGGGACTTTAGTCCAAAATAAAATGAAATGCAATCGTTTCATTTCTTGACTTGGCCGATTGCTTGGCGAATAATGCACCTATCCCATTTCATTATTTGGAGCGCCGACATGCCGACCCAGCACAGCCAAGCAGAGCAAAAAGTGCTCAGCGCCGTCCCAAGCCACAGCCCCGATCATCCGGCTCAGTCCCCATCCCAGACCCTAGCCGCCGGTGCGCCGCCCTCGAATACCCGCGTGCTGCTGATCGCCGGCCTGATCGCCCTGGCGGCGGTTGGCGCCGGTGGCCGCATGTGGTACCGCAGCCATAACTTCGTCGAGACGGAAAACGCTTACGTTGCCGGCCACGTGCATCCGGTGTCGAGCCGCATTGCCGGCGTGGTCAGCAAGGTGCTGATCGAAGATAACCAGCTGGTCAAGGAAGGCGACGTGATCGCCGAATTCGATCCCTTCGACCAGCGGGTGCGCGTGGAACAGATCGAGGCGCAAATCGCCGCCATCGAACAGCAAGTGTTGCAAGCCGATGCGCAAATCGCGCAAGTCAATGCCCAGGCGTCCGCCGCCGGCGCGCAAGTGGCGCAGTCGCAGGCGCAATTGCTGCGCGCGTCGCAAGATGCCGAGCGTTACGGCCAGCTGTATTCGAGCCAGATGAAAGCCGTGTCGAAAGCCGAACTGGACGCGGCCAACGCGGCCCGCGCCGCCGCCACGGCCGATCTGGCCGCCCGCAAGGACAACGCCATTGCCGCCAAGGCGCAAATCGGCTCCGCCACCGCCGCGCGTGAAGTGCTGAAGGCGCAAGCCAATGTCTTGAAAGTGCAGTTGAAGGACGCGCAGCAGCAACTGGCGTATAACCGCATCACGGCGCCGGTCACGGGCCGGATCGGCAAGCGCACGCTGGAAGTCGGCCAGCGGGTCCAGGCCGGCCAGCAATTGACGGCCATCGTGCAGGATAACGTGTGGGTCACGGCGAACTTCAAGGAAACCCAGCTGGCGGAACTGAAAGTGGGTCAGCCGGTGCACCTGTCGGTGGACGCCTTGCCGGGCAAGGAACTGGTTGGCCGTGTGGATAGTTTCGCGCCGGCGTCGGGTGCGCAATTCGCGCTGTTGCCGGCCGATAACGCGACCGGCAACTTCACCAAGATCGTGCAGCGCGTGCCGGTGAAAATCACCTTTAAACAGGAAGACTTGAAAGCCCTGCAGGGCCGCCTGGTGCCGGGCATGTCGGTGATCGCCGAAGTGTCGCTGAAAGAGACGGCCGCCGCTGAAAAAGCGCAGGCCACCGCGCACGCCAACGCGCAGAAAACTGCCCATTAATCCGGCCGCTTCGCAAGGGAGTCCGCAATGAGCAGTGCAACCCTCGACAGGGCGCCGCAACTGGCCTTGGAAGGCCAGAAGGTCGACGCCCGCACCTGGATCGCGGTGGCGGCCGGCATGCTGGGCGCCTTCATGGCGGTGCTCGACATCCAGATCACCAACGCGTCGCTGAAAGACATTCTCGGCAGCCTGAACGCCACGCAGGAAGAAGGGTCGTGGATTTCCACCGCCTACCTGGTGGCGGAAATCATCGTCATTCCGCTGACCGCGCTGCTGACCCGCGTGTTTGGCGCGCGCCGCTACATGATCGGCACTACCGCGCTGTTCCTGCTTTTCTCGACCCTGTGCGGCGCCGCGTGGAACCTGCAAAGCATGATCGTGTTCCGCATGGCGCAAGGCTTTAGCGGCGGCGCTTTGATTCCGATGGCGATGACGCTGGTGATGGCCAAACTGCCGCCGTCCAAGCGCGCGATCGGCATGGCGGTGTTCGGCCTGACTGCCACGCTGGCGCCGTCGATGGGCCCAACCCTGGGCGGCTACCTGAGCGAACTGTATGGCTGGCCTTCGATCTTTTACATCAACTGGGTGCCGGGCATCCTGCTGATCTGCGGTATCGCCTATGGTCTCGACAAGGAAAAGAGCCAGCTGCACCAGCTGTTCCAGGCTGACTGGATCGGCATCGGTTTCATGGCGCTGGGCCTGGGCGCGCTGACGATTTTCCTGGAAGAGGGCAATAGCAAGGATTGGTTTGATTCCGGCTTCATCGTGGCGTTTGCCGCGCTGGCCCTGATCGGCCTGCTGGGCTGGATCGTCACCAGCGCCACTCGCGCCGATCCGTTTGTCAACCTGCGCCTGTATGGCCAGCGCAATTTCCTGGTGGCGACCGCCTTGTCCGCGGTGTTCGGCATGGCGCTGTACGGCTCGTCATTCTTGCTGCCGCTGTACCTGGGCCAGATCGCCGGCTACACGCCGATGCAGATCGGTGAAGTCATCATGTGGGCCGGCTTGCCGCAACTGTTCATCATGCCGTTCGTGGCCAAGCTGTCGTCGAAAGTCGATAACCGCATCCTGTGCTCGTTCGGCCTGTTCATGTTCGGCGTGTCGTGCCTGATGAATGCGTATATGGATGCATCGACCGGCTATGACCAGCTGCTGCTGTCGCAAGTGGTGCGCGCACTGGGCCAGCCTTTCGTCATGCTGACCCTGTCGAACTTCGCGATGCAGGGCATTGCGCCGCAAGACATGCCGTCCGCATCGAGCCTGTTCAACATGACGCGCAACCTCGGTGGTTCGGTTGGCATCGCACTGCTGGCCACGTCGCTGACGCAGCGCGAACACTTCCACTCGCAGCGCTTGGGCGAAGCCATCACGTCGTTCTCGCCGGCGGTGCAGGAACGCCTGGCCAGCATGACGCAGGCATTTATCGCCAAGGGCATCGATCCCGCCAATGCCGCCGACAAAGCGCTGAAAGCCATCGACAGCATTGTGCGGCGCGAATCGTATGTGATGGCCTATAACGACGGTTTCTTTATTGTCAGCGCGATCCTGATGGCGTGCATCGCTGTGATGTGGCTGTCGGACGAAGTGAAATCCCCTTCCGGCGGCGGCGCCGGCGCACACTGATAGAAAAAGGATAGCACCATGTTCAAACGTATTACTCTGGCTGCCGCTGTCACTGCCGCGATGTTCGCGCTGACAGGTTGCGCCACCGTGGGCCCTGAATTTTCCGCGCCAAACAATGTGGCGGAAGCGAGCTTCCGCCATGCACCGGGCGCCGCATCGGAAGCGCGCCTGCCGGCGCAATGGTGGAGCGTGTATGGCGATGACACCCTGAACCGCCTGGAACAAAGCGCCTTGCGCGACAGCCCGACCGTAAAAGCCGCCGCCCAGCGTTTATTGCAGGCGCAGGCGCAACTGGGCGTGGTGAAATCGAGCCAGGGTCCGGCCGTCAATGTCAGTACCGGCGTCTCGAATTCCCGCACCTCGGCCAACACCTCGCAGGGCCTCGCACTGGGCCATCGCTCGATTCACGGAGACAATTTCTCGGTGGGCGCATCGCTGTCGTATGAAGTCGACTTGTGGGGCCGCGTGCGCCGCCTGGTGGAAGCGACCGACGCCCAGGCACAGGCCGCTGAAGCCGACCGCGATGGCGTACTGCTGCTGTTGTCGGCGCAAGTGGCGTCCAACTATTGGCAGCTGCGCGGCCTGGATACGGAAATCGCGATCTTGAATGGCGCGCTCGATACGCGCCGCGAATCGGAACAACTGGTGAACGCGCGCTTCAATGCGGGCCTGTCGAATGAACTCGATACGTCGCGCGCCCGCATCGAACGCGCCAATGCGGAAGCGGACTTGCAGGAAGCCGTGCGCCAGAGGAATACGCTGGAACATGCGCTGGCCGTGCTGACGGGCGCCTCGCCATCGTCGATGCGGTTGCTTGCCGCCGGCAGTGCGCTGCCGCAGCCGCCGGCGATCCCGGTCGGCCTGCCGGCCAGCCTGCTGTCGCAGCGCCCCGACCTGGCCGGCAGCGTGGCGGCATTGCGCGCGTCGAATGCGCAGATCGGCGTGGCGGAAGCGGCGTTTTATCCATCGATCAGCCTGACCGGCAATTTCGGCTTTGCCTCGGAAAGCCTCGGTGACTTGACTAAAGGCGGCTCGCGCCAGTTCAGCATCGGCCCCCTGGCCTTGTCGCTGCCGGTCTTCGACAGCGGCCGCAACGACGCCAATTTGAAACTGGCCAAGGCCCGCTATGAAGAAGCGCTGGCCAACCACGAAGGCCGTTTGCTGACCGCGCTGCGCGAAGTGGAAGACGCGTTGTCCGACGTGCAGCAAAAGCAGCAACAGCAGCAGGTGCAGGCGCAGTCGCGTGAAGCGGCCACCCGCGCCTACCAGGTGGCGCGGGCACGCTATGAGCGTGGCCTGTCGACTTACCTGGACGTGACGGATGCGCAGCGCAGCGCGCTGGCCGCCGACCGCGCCGCCGCGCAAATCACCACCCAGCGTTTGCTGGCGACTGTCGCCGTGGCGCGCGCGCTGGGCGCGGGATGGCAGCCGACGCAGGCGCTGGCGCAAGTGGGCCAGGCCGCGGTGCGTTAATGCATCACAAAGGTTACGCTGGCGAGGCCTGTGGCACTGGCGCCGCAGGCCCGAAGCGTTCCAGCATAAAGTCGATAAACGTCGCCAGCTTCGGTGTCGGCTGGCGGTCGCGCGGGTAAATCAAATGCATGGGGCGGGGCACGGGCAGGCAGTCGGCCAGCACCGGCACCAGCCGTCCCGCCGCGATATCTTGCGCCAGCAATAATTCCGCCTGCAGCACCAGACCAAAACCGTTCAGCGCCGCCGTCCGCAACGCCTGGCCGCTGCTGGAACGGAAGCGGCTCTCGCGCGGCCGCGCGGTGCTGCGCTCGCCATCGGCTTCGCGCAGGCGCCAGCGCATTTGCGGCGTCCATTGCATGAAGTCCAGGCACTCGTGGTGCGCCAGGTCGGCCGGCGTGCGCGGCACGCCATGCTGCTCCAGGTAGGCCGGCGAGGCGCAAATCGCCATCGCATACGGGCGCAAAGGCCGCGCCACCATGGCGGAATCTTCCAGGTCGCCGATGCGGATCGCGGCGTCGTAACCTTCTTCGACCAGGTCGACGACGCGGTCGTTCAAATTCAAATCCAGGCTCACTTCCGGGTGCGCGCGCAAGTAATCCGTCATGGCGGGACTGACCCATTCGCTGCCGAACGACACCGGCGCCGTGATTTTCAGCTTGCCCCGGGGCGCGGCACGCATGGCTTCCGCGCCGCTTTCCGCCTGCCGTATCTGCGCCAGGATGGCGCGGCACTGGTCGGCGTATTGGCGGCCGATTTCCGTCAGGCTCTGGCGGCGCGTGGTGCGCGCCAGCAGCCGCGCGCCCAGCAAGGATTCCAGCGCCTTGATGTGCTTGCCCACCATCACGGGCGAGATGCGGAACGCTTCCGCCGCCTGCGTAAAACTGCCGGCATCGACGACGGCGACAAAGATTTCCATGCTGCGCAATTTATCCATGATTACTAATCCATAGTTTGGAATGTTGTAAATCCTAGCGCATTTATTCTTTTTGTGACGGAAGCGATACTGGCTGCACTTTAACCCCTCAAGGAGAAACAGCATGAAAGTCATCGTGATCGGCGCCACCGGCACCATCGGCAAAGCCGTCGTGGAACAACTGGGCCAGCGCCATGAAATCATTACCGTTGGCAGCAACAGTGGCCAATACCAGGCGGATATCTCGGACATTGCCCAGGTGCGCGCACTGTTCGAACGCATCGGCAAGGCCGATGCGGTGGTGGTCACCGCCGGCGCGCTGGCGTTTGCGCCGCTGGCGGAATTCACCCCGGAGCAAATGCGCGTCGGCCTGGACAGCAAACTGATGGGCCAGGTCAACGTGGCGCTGGTGGCGCAGCATGCGTTGAACGATGGCGGGTCCATCACGCTGACCAGCGGCTGCGTATCGGAGATGACGATCCGCAATGGCGTCAACGCGTCGCTGGTGAATTCCGCGCTGGACGGTTTTGCGCGTGGCGCCGCGATTGAACTTGCGCGCGGCATCCGCATCAATGTCGTCAGTCCGACCCTGCTGACGGAATCGCTGGAAACGTATGGCGAGTACTTTATCGGCTTTGAAACCGCGCCGGCCTCGCGGGTGGCGTTGGCTTATAGCCGCAGCGTGGACGGGGCGCAGACCGGCCAGACCTATAAAGTCTGGTAAGGCGCAAACGGCAATGTCACAATTGACGCCTTTCCAGAACGAGATGCCCGGCCTGAAGGCCCGGCACCTGGGATCCTCTAACAAGAAAGGCGTCTAATGAAAAAACTGCTGCTGCCCCTGCTGCTGGCCATGATGGGTAACGCCGCCACCGCGGCCCTCGCCACGGTCGATGAATTGCACAAGATGACCAAACGCTACGCGCCCGTGGCGCTGAAGGCGGATGCCGCGAAACTGTCGGCCGGCGACAAGCGCGCCATCGCCAAACTGATCGAAGCGGCCAAGGTCATCGATGTGCTGCAGTTGCGCCAGCGCTGGGCCGGCAATGAAGCGCTGTGGAGCGCGCTGCAAAAAGACAAGACGCCGCTGGGCAAGGCCCGCCTCGATTACTTCTGGCTGAACAAGGGGCCGTGGTCCATCCTCGATGGCCATACCTCGTTCCTGCCGCAGCACGTTGGCGGCATCGCGATTCCCGACAAGAAGCCGGAAGGCGCGAATTTCTACCCGGCCGGCGTGTCGAAAGAGGCGCTGGAAATGTGGATCAACGGCTTGCCGGCTGCGGATAAGGAGCAGGCGCAGTGGTTCTTCACCACCATCCGTGCCGGCGCGGACATGAAGTTCAAGGCCGTCAAGTATTCGGAAGAATACCGGCCGGAACTGGAAAAGCTGGCCAAGCTGTTGAAGGAGGCGGCGGCCGCCACCGATAACGCGTCGCTGAAAAAATTCCTCGGCCTGCGCGCCGACGCTTTCCTGTCGAACGATTACCTGGCCTCCGATTTCGCGTGGATGGACCTCGATTCGCCGGTCGATGTGACGATCGGCCCGTATGAGACGTACAACGATGAACTGTTCGGCTACAAGGCGGCGTTTGAAGCGTACGTCAGCATCCGCGACCAGAAGGAAACGGACAAGCTGAATTTCTTTGCGCAGCACATGCAGGAACTGGAAGACAACCTGCCGCTCGACGCGCAATACCGCAACCCGAAAGTCGGCGCGCTGGCGCCGATGGTGGTGGTCAACCAGGTGTATGGCGCGGGCGACGGCAACATGGGCGTGCAAACCGCCGCCTATAACTTGCCGAACGACGAGCGCGTGATCAGCCAGCGCGGCTCCAAGCGCGTGATGCTGAAGAACGTGCAGGAAGAAAAATTCAAGGCGACGCTGACGCCGATTTCCAAGCTGGTGCTGCGCCCGCAAGACCAGAAAGACCTGGATTTCGATTCCTTCTTCACCCACATCCTCGCGCATGAAATCATGCACGGCCTGGGCCCGCACGCCACCACTGTCAATGGCCAGCCATCGACGCCGCGCCAGGATTTGAAGGAAGCGTATTCCACCATCGAAGAAGCCAAAGCCGACATCACCGGCCTGTATGCGCTGATGTACATGATGGACAAGGGCCAGTTGAAAAACTCGCTGGGGCAGGGCGAGGAGGCGGAGCGCAAGCTGCACACGACGTTCCTGGCCTCGGCCTTCCGCACCCTGCACTTCGGCCTGACGGATTCGCACGCGCGCGGCATGGCGATCCAGGTCAATTACCTGCTCGACAAGGGCGGTTTTATTGCGCACGGCGATGGCGTGTTCTCGGTCGATTTCAAGAAGATCAAGCAGGCGGTGCTGGACCTGGACCGTGAATTCCTGACCATCGAAGCCACCGGTGACTATGCGCGCGCGAAAGACATGATGACCCGCTATGTGGTGATCCGTCCGGAAGTGCAAAAGGCGCTGGACAAGATGAAAACCGTGCCGAATGATATCCGTCCGTCATTTCCGACGGCGGAGGCGTTGTTGAAGCGATAAATCATGGCGCCGGAAAGTTGTTGGTTGTTCTATAAAGTATTGATTTTACAAGGAAATATTTTGTAACAGCCCCGGCTATCTGGTTACATCTTAACGCTAGGCATGTATAGTTTCTCCAAGGAGAACGCCATGCCGAAAGTCATTACCCTGTTGTTGATCACGATCGCCGCGCCTGCGGGGGCCGCGCAGTTGACGGAAATGGAAACGCGCTGGCTGCAAGCCGGCGCGCCCGTACTGGCCTACGCGAAGGGACAGTTGAAGTTGCCGGTGGATATCGTGGTGCAGCCGCAGGCGGCGCCTGGCGCGGTGCCGTTGGCAATGGGCTTTGACGGCGGCCGCTGCAAGCTGGTGTTCTCCATGCGTGGCAATGACACGGCTGAGGATGTGCTGAAAGGTGTGCCGGCGGAACGCCAGGCGCTGATGATCGAAGCCATGACCGCGCATGAAATCGGCCACTGCTGGCGCCATGCGCAGGGCAACTGGCATGCGGCGCCGGCGGGTTTTCAGGAACCTGCCGCCGCCCCGTCCGCACCGTCGGACACCCGCGAAATCACCCGGCAATTACGCGACACCCAGCGCGAAGAAGGGTATGCCGACCTGGCGGCGCTGGCGTGGATACAGCAACGCCGTCCCGCCGATTACAGTGCGGTCTACCAGTGGCTGCACCAGGTGCGTGCAGCGCAACCGGACACCCATGTGTCGCATGACACGCAAGCTTGGCTGCAACTGGCCGCCAATGGCCGCGTGCTGGTTGGAAATGCTCCATTTGAGCAAGCAAATTCCTTGTGGAATAAGGCGATGCTGACAGCCGAGTGAGCTGTGCAGTGAGCTGATGTGCTGTTGTGCGAACCCGACAAAGCATATGTTGGGTAGCGTACAGAGGGTATTCCTTGTCAGGCGTTTAATGGCTGCGTACACCATCACTTAGGGAGGACGCACCATGAACAAATTCCTGATCCTGGCACTGGCCGGGGCTCTCAGCAATGCTTATGCCGCCGACAATGACAAGGCTGCCTTTGATGCCGCGAAAGACCGGGCTGCTGCCGATTACAAGGCCGCCAAAGCGCAGTGCAAGACGTTGAAAGGCAATGCCGAGGACATCTGCATCGAGGAAGCCAAAGTCGCCCGTGCCCGCACCGAAGCCGATGCCGTGGCTCAGCATAAAACCGGCGATGTCAAAGACTTGCGCAAAGCCCGGGAAGATGTCGCCAAGGCCGAGTATGACCTGGCCAAGGAAAAATGCGACGACCAGAGCGGCAATGCGAAAAAGGCCTGCAAGCTGGATGCCAAAGCGGCCAAGGAATCCGCGATTGCGGATGCAAAACGGGCCGACCCGACCCCGACTGTGGCTGAACGCACCGCCGCAGTGGTCGATACCACCCGTGACCGCACCACGGCAGCCACCGCCACGGCCACCGACACGACGCGCAATGCCACCGCCGCCACTGGCGATGCGATGAGCGATACCGTCATCACCACCAAGGTCAAGGCTGACCTGGCCGCCGATCCCGGTGTCAAAGCGCTTGATGTGCACGTGGAAACCGTCAAGGGCGTGGTCATGCTGAGCGGCTTCGTACCGTCGAAAGCCGAAGCCGATAAAGCCGTGCAACTGGCACGCGGTGTGAAAGGCGTAACGGAAGTGAAAAGCTCGATCCAGGTGAAGAAATAAGCGGTGAAGTAAGCCTTACCGCAGCCTGACCCAGGCCCGCCATTGTGCGGGCCTTCCATTGCCCCGTTTCGCACGGGGCAAAATTTTGGTTGTTTAAATGATGTTCATAATTTAAACTGCTTTCCATCTTTTAAGCCTGGAGAGCGCCATGTTGTCTGCTTCATTGTCCCGCCGGCTCGAACGCCGGGGTATCCACTACGCGTGGGTGATCGTTGCCGTGACGTTTATGACCGGACTGGCGTCATCGGCCGCCCTGGGCTTGCCGGGCGCGCTGCTGCAGCCGCTGGCGAAGGAATTCGGCTGGAGCGTGGACGCGATTTCGTCCGCACTGGCGGTACGCTTTGCATTGTTCGGTTTGATGGGGCCCTTTGCGGCGATCCTGATGGAGCGCTTTGGCTTGCGCAACGTGGTGGTGACGGCGCTGGGACTGATCGCCACCGGCTCGCTGCTGGCCACGCGGATGACCGCGTTCTGGCACCTGGTGGCGCTGTGGGGCGTGATGTTGGGCGTGGCGTCCGGCATGACGGCGCTGGTGTTGTCGGCGGTGGTGTCGAACCGCTGGTTTGAAACCCGGCGCGGCCTGGTGGTGGGGGTGCTGACTGCCAGTGCCGCCACCGGCCAGCTGGCCTTCCTGCCGGTCGGCGCATGGCTGGTCGAACAGTATGGCTGGCGCATGGCGGTGTGGCCGGTGTTTGTGGCGTGCGCGGTGGTGGCCATGGCGGCCTACCTGCTGATGCGCGACCGGCCTGCCGACGTCGGGCTGGCGCCGTACGGCTTGCCACCCGATGTGGCGTCCGCGGCGGTTCCGGCGGCGCCGGTGCGCCTCACCCTGGGCACGCCCTTTGCCGTGCTGAGGGAAGCGGCGGCGCACCGTACGTTCTGGCTGCTGGCCGGCACCTTCTTCATTTGCGGCCTCAGCACCAATGGCCTGATCCAGACCCACTTCATTTCCCTGTGCGGCGATGCCGGACTGGCTGCCGTGCCGGCCGCATCGGTGCTGGCCATGATGGGGCTCTTTGACCTGGTCGGAACGATTTTGTCCGGCTGGCTGTCGGACCGCTATGACAACCGCAAGCTGCTGTTCTGGTATTACAGCTTGCGCGGCCTGTCGCTGCTGTGGCTGCCGTATTCGGAATTCACCTTGTATGGCTTGTCACTGTTTGCCATGTTCTATGGGCTGGACTGGATCGCCACCGTGCCACCGACGGTGCGGCTGACGGCTGCCACGTTCGGGCGGGAAAAGGCAGGCATGGTGTTTGGCTGGATATTCGCGAGCCACCAATTGGGCGCGGCGGTGGCGGCGTTTGGCGCGGGCAAGGTGCGTACCTTGCTGTTCACGTATAACCCGGCATTGTTTGCGGCAGGCGCTGCTTGCCTGGTGGCGGCGTTGCTGGCGCTGGCGGTGCGCCGCAGGGAGGAGGCGGCGACCGTGGAGCGCAAGGCCGCCTAAAAAGTTGGGTGCCGGGCCTTCAGGCCGGGCATCCACATAATAGCCCTGGGTGCCGTGCATTCAGTCCGGGCATCCACTAATTGCCGCTGACCGCCATTTGCTGAATGATCGTCTCATCGGGGCGGCGGGCCGCGGTGCGTGCACCGCCGTTCTTCGCCATCAGGTTTTCCCAAAAATCCCGCTCCACGCGGGCCGACGCCAGGCGGCCATACGCCTGGCCATTGCTGTATTGGATCGTCGCGGCGACCCAGGCTTCATGCCGGGCTTTGACTTGCTGATATTCACGCGACGCCGCCACCATCTCATCCACACTTTGTTGTTGTCCCACCGCGGCGCGGAAACACGTGCGCCATGCTTTCAACGATTTCTCAACCCGGCGTACACTCTCGGTGGACGTCGAGCGGGAAGGGAAATCCGGTTGCGGGCATTCTGCGTTTTGCCTGGGGTCGATTTCAGCCCCGGCTGCCATGGCCGAACCGCACAGGAAGGCAATGGACAACAAGACAGATACCTGCTTCATCAGGACTCCCGTGGATAAGTGAGTGGTTATTCTAACTTGTCCGTACGGAAACTAAGTATTTTTTTTGTAACAGTAGCGTTCTTATATACTGTCAATATTGTGTCGAATTTGTGTCGAATGGGAGTGTCGATGAAGCGAGCGATGGTCAGTGCTGCGGCGGGTTTGATGGTGATGTTGCCGGCCATGGCGCAGCCGCCCGAATACCCGAATACTTCCGCCATGGGCAGCATGGGCGACACCAGTACCACATGGTACCGCCAGTGCATGGCGGTTCAGCAAGTGCAGCCGCCCGCGCGGGATTTGCCGGCCGCCAGTGCGCTGCACGGGTTGCGCAACTGCGGTGCACAAGACCGTTACTACGATACCCGCCAGCGCGTGGCCGCCAGTCCGGCCGCATGGGACCAGGTGCGCCATTGCGCGCTGGCAGAGCATGATTCGGCCGTGCTGATGATGGTGTATGCGAATGGCTATGGCGTCTCGCGCCACGATGAACTGGCGCTGAAATTTGCCTGTTCGATGCCGGCCGCGCCGGCGGAAATGGATGCGCGCGTGGCGCACTTGAATGAGCGCGTGGGCCGCCATGACCCGGCGATTTTCGACCAGTGCGACGACGTCACCAGCAGCCATATGGGCAACTATTGCGCCGCGATCCAGGAACGCCTCGATAATCGCCAGCGCAATGGCAAGGTCAGCGCCGTGATCAAAGGCTGGCCGCCGGCGCAGCAAGCGGTGGCGGCGAAATTGCAGGCGGCGCTGGAAGTGTTTGCCGCCAGCCGCGCCGACCAGGAAACCGACATGAGCGGCGGCTTGCGCGCCGCGCTGGCGATCGAAGCGCGCAGCTTTGAACTGGACCAGTTTGCACGCGATTTGCAGGAAGCGGAAAAGGGCCGCCTGCCGCGTTACACGCCGCAGCAATACCAGCAGCTGGAACGCAAGATGGGCGAGCTGTTCGAACGCCTGATGGCGCGCGGCGCGGGCAAGCCGGGGGCGCACCTGGTGGGCTTTGGCACCGTGACCAAGGACGGTTTGCGCGCCACGCAGCAGGCGTGGCAAGCGTACCGCGATGCGTGGGTGGCGCTGGGGGCGGCCCGTTATCCCAACGCGGCGCCCCATGCGTGGAAGGCGCTGCTGACGCAGCGCCGGATCGAACAGCTGGCGGAGTTTGAGCCGTAACCAGCTTGGATCGCAAGTCCGGGCTGCGCTGCCTCAGCGCTGCGACAATCCCGGCTGCTTGACCGCGTCGCCGAACACAGCGGCGCCGATTGGCAGGTGCTCGCGCACGCTCCGTTCGCGCAAGGTGTCATCGACGCTGATATGGTCGCCGCTCAGTTGCCAGATGCGCGCCATTTCATGCGCGACCTGCCGCATCAGGACCGTGCGTTTGGCCTGATGGTCGCCCTCGAACTGCTGGCAGCGCAATGTGTACACCAGGGGGGCCTTGCACCGCGCCACCTTTGGTGCCGGGTCCCGGCGTATCCACAATGCTGACTTGCACGCGCAGGCGCTGCCCGAGCCGGTGGACATAGGCCTGTCCATAATATTGGGCTATGTCACCAGGAACCGTGGAAAGTGTCCTATCGCTGCTTTAAGCATGCCTTCGGGCGTATCGATACGACGCGCATCAAGCACGCAGCGCCAGCCAAGGTAGTTTGACAGGTAGCGCGTGGCGACGCCGTGGAAGCGATGCAGCCAATTGCGGAAGCGGCTGTGGTAAGCATTGACGTTTTGCACATGCAGCGTGCCACGGGTGCGCAGCCCGGCGCGCCGGCCGGGACAGGTGGCGCGATCCCTTCTGCGATTCCAGCAAGAACATTTCATCGGCCTCGGCAATGCCATGCAGCAGCGGCGCGCGGTCGGTCCGGGGCAGCGCCAGGAAGCGGTGGCGCCAGCGGAAGCTGGTGTTGCGGTGCACGCCAAGGCGCGCCGCCGCGTCGATCAGGGGTTCCTTCAGCCATAGCCGCGCATCGGCATGGCGGCTGTGGCGAGGCGGCAGACCATGGACATTCCTGTTTTTTGACATTGAGCAGGCGATGATAGCCGTGCCGCAAGGGCAGGAAAGCGCACTGCTCCTGTCGCTGCTGCGCTGCTTCAGCGGTGATTGTATTTTTTGAGCAACATTTCAATAATAAAAATTCTTACCACGTGGCTAGCTTGCTGAAATTGCTTTCATGGAAATCCAATGAAAACATGCTGGTTTGAGTGGTATTTTTAATTTGTCAATGTCTCATTTTGGACATTGTTAAATTTTTTAGGGGTTCATTTATTTAATATTTCGCAATATATTTCGTTGCACGCAAGAGCGCTTCTTGGATTTCCAACAATGCGGGATTTCCTTGTTTTAAGGCGCTATACGGAGAGACGAAAATGAGCGCATTGGCTGTATTTGAAACACGCGAAACAGATACATTGCAAAAACCATCGACGCTTTGGTGGCGCATTGGTATTTTGCTGGTGCTGGTGATGGCCTTTGTTTTGTTACTGATCTCTTTTCTGAATTTCTCCAACTACCGGAAAACTTTCCTGGACCTGACGCATTCCCGCTATTCGGTCATCGGCAAAGACCTGCGGCAGAGCGTGGAAGCGGGTTTGAATATCGGCTTGCGCCCTTCTGCGAATACGCGGCTGGCGCCGATGATTAATGAGATTTTAAGCCAGGATAAAAGCATTCGTTATATCGGCATCTTGGATGAGCGCGATGTTGCCGTCAGTGATGGCGTTATGCCATTGCAAGCCGAAATAAAATGGAATGCGCAACTGGATAAAACTTCCATCGATACCCCCTGGCAGGTAATGAATGCGGATGTGGCCGAGTTAGGTGTGCCATTCACGAATAATTTTGGTATTAAATCCGGCGCCATTATCATTGCCTATGATCGCCGGGAAGCCGAATACCACATAGAGCAAATGTTGCCCAGGCTGGGCATGGACATGTTGTTGACGCTGGCTGTCCTGGCGGTGGGCGCGATGGGCGGGGTCTACCTGTTGATGCGTGGCTTTGCCCAGACCCTGGAAAACGTGGCATTGGCAATGGATGACGCTGCTGCAGCGCCGGCCGGCGGCGCCGCTGATGGCAGCCTGTTCGATAGCGCCATGGTGGCCGACGTGCAAGAGTTTTCCCGTCATGCCGCGCTGGTTGCCGAGCAGTTGGCCTTGGCCGAGCGCGACGTGGTGTCGGCCCAGGCAGCCGCCGGCAAGGAAACGCCATGAAGCGCTTGCAAACCCGCCTGGTCTTGCTGGTCGCGGCGCTGCTGGTGTTGTCCGCGGTGCTGTTGTCCGGCCTGGCCCTGCGCCACTTCAAGGAAGAATTGCCGCCTGAAATGGCGCGAACGGTCGCCGTGGTCAGCCGCTCGGCCAGCGCCGTGCTGGAGAAAGCCTATGTGAACGGCGTGCCGTTTGAACAGATGGTCGGTGTGGAAGAATTCCTGGGTACAGTGCGGCGCGACAATCCATCGGTTGCCTACATGGCGATTGCCGATCTGAATGGCCATATGCTATATCAGAGCGGCTACGCAGCAGCGGAGGCGGATGCCGCATTGCAGCGGCTGTTGACTACTGCGTCGGGTAGCCCGGGCACCACCCAGGCCGGCGCGTATTTCAATACCAGTGTGCCGCTGGTGTTCCGTAATGTCCGCGTCGCCACCTTGCACCTGGGGCAACCGGTGTCGTTCGTCGAGCAAACGTTGCGCGAAGTGAGTTATGACGTGATCACCGTGCTGGTGGTGGCGTGTTTGATCGCACTGGAGTTGATGCGCTTCGTCCTGACCTTCGTGATCGCCACGCCGGTCGAGGTGGCGCGCGCCTTCCTGATGCGGGTGCGCCAGGGCGATTTCAGCTGTTACCTGCCGTTCGACCAACTGGGCGGCATTTTCCAGCTGAGCGGGCGCTTCAACCAGGTCATGGCGGCCATCAACCAGCGTTACCGCGCGCTGGAAAACCTGGCCGCAGCCGGCGGCGCTGCCACGCTCACCCGGGTCCGGGAGCGGCTCGGGCAGTACCGTTTCCATACGCCGGGACAGCATACCGTCCTGTATGGGGCTGCACTTGACCATATCCGCTGGCCGTTCTTCCTGCTGGTATTTTCCGACTCGCTGTCACTGTCGTTCTTCCCCATGTTCGTCGGCCAGTTCTATGAGCCCGGCATGGGCATTTCCCGCACGCTGGCGATCGGCCTGCCGATTTCCATTTTCATGTTCACTTGGGCGCTGTCCATGCCATGGGCCGGCATGTGGAGTGACAGGATTGGCCACCGCAAGGCGTTTGCAGTGGGCGCCGCCGTGACGACCGCCGGACTGGCACTGACAGCCTGTGCCCATTCGCTGTATGACTTGCTGCTGTGGCGTTCGCTGACTGCCCTTGGTTACGGCCTGGTCTTCATTACCGCACAAGGCTATGTGACCAATAACACGCCGCCGGATCAACGCACACGCGGTATGGCGGTATTCCTGTCCAGCTTTTTTGCCGGCTCGCTGTCCGGTTCGGCGATCGGCGGCATCCTGGCGGACCGGCTTGGCTACAGCCCCACCATCATGTTGTCGGCATTGCTGAGCGCGGCGGCGGCCTGGTTCGTGTTGCGCTTCCTGCGTTCGGCAACGGCGGCCAGCGCGCGCAAAGCACTGGGCTGGAAGGACTTTTCCTTATTGTTGCGGAACCCCAAATTTGTGGCCGTCACGTTCCTCGCCGCTGTGCCGGCAAAGATCGCGCTGACCGGCTTCCTGTATTACAGCGCGCCGCTGTACCTCAAATTCCTGGGGAATAACCAATCGACGACGGGCCGCGTGATGATGGCCTACGGGTTGGCCATCATCCTGCTTTCGCCTTCTGTGGCGCGCCTGGCCGATCGTATGGGGCAGTTGCGCTGGTTTGTCAGCATTGGCGGTTTTGCTTCGGCTATGGCCATGTTTGTGATCTATGCATTTGACAGCACGGCGGGAACACTGGCCAGCATCACACTGCTGGGCGTTGCCCATGCGATCGGCGTCTCACCGCAGCTGTCGCTGATCAATGATTTTTGCAAGGAAGTGATGCAGGAAGTCGGGACCGGAACGGCAACCGGCATCTTCCGACTGATTGAGCGGTTTGGCAACGTGCTTGGCCCGATGGTGGCCGGCTTGCTGATCGCCCAGTTTGGATTCAAAGGCGCGTTTCTCGGAATCGGTGTCCTGTCGTTCGTATGCGCCAGCACGCTGTCGGTCATGTTTGTGCGCTTCGAGCGCACACGACTTTCCAACGCCTCCGTCTAACGCTGAGAAAGGAAAAATTTCCCATGTTTTTGCGCAGTCTGATCCTGGCCGCCGGCATGTGTGCCGCGATCCATGCCCCGCTGGCGGAGGCCAAGCCTTACCGCATCATGATGCTGTTGTACCGTGGCGCCACGGATGCGGAAAAAGGTTTCACCGACTACATGAGCCGGCACAAGGTGCCGGTCGAATACATCATCCGCGATGCGCAGGCCGATGGCAGCAAAGTCGCCGAATTCGTCAAGGAAGCACGCGAACTCAAACCCGACCTGATCTACACATTTGGCACCACGGTCACCGCGGAAGTGGTTGGCCAGTTAGGGCATGTCGACCGTGACAAGCACATCACCGACATTCCGGTGGTGTTCAATGTGGTGGCCGACCCGGTCGGCGCCAACCTGGTGCGCGACCTGAAATCGTCGGAACGCAACCTGACCGGCGTTTCGCACCTGGTGCCATTGCCAGCCCAGTTGCAGGCGCTGCAAACCATGCGTCAGGTGCAGACGCTGGGCGTGGTTTACAACCCGCAGGAAAAAAACTCGATGCTGGCGGTGCAGCAGCTTGAAGCGCTGGCGCCCAAGTTTAACCTGACCCTGAAGGCTGTGCCGTTGCGCCTCGATGGACAGGGCAAGCCGGCATCGGACGGCGTCGTGGGGGCCATGCAAGAGCTGGTGGCGCAAAAGCCGCAATTCATCTATCTGCCCTCGGATTCCTACCTGATCAAGAACGCGTACGAAGTGGTACAGGCGGCGCAGGCGGCCCGCATTCCCGTGTTTGCCGCAACTGAGGCGCCGATCCGTAATGACGGCGCACTGCTCGGGCTGGTAAGCACGTATTTCAATGTCGGTGAACTGGCCGCCCACAAGGCGGTGCAGATACTGACCAAGAAAGTGTCGCCGGCGCGCCTCCCGGTCGAATCGCTGAACCGGTTTACTTATCTGGTCAATATGCGTGCGGCGAAAAAGCTGGGCGTGTATCCGCCCCTGTCAGTGGTCAAGATCGCTGAAATGATCGGCGGACAAGATGCTGTCGACGCCAGGGAATAACTCGACTTTGCTGCAGCAAAAAGACCGATGGTTTGCTTGATGTCTTAAAACTAGGAGCTATTAACCTGTTTGGAATGAGTTGAAAACATGAGCAACGAAAACTTGAAAGAAGTTCTGACCAATGCCATCGAGCAAAACCTGGTGAAGAAAAGCGAAGTCGCTGAAAAAGATGAACTGGGCGCTGACGAGCTGGAAGTGATTTCCGGCGGCTTGATGATGGACATGGACGCAGCTGAGCCAACTTGCAAGGGCATGGCCTGCGGCGTGTTCTGACGCACGGCGATTGAATGCGAACGGCAGTCGCCTGCCGTTCGCCGGAGACAGGTGCACAAGGTTGTGCCCCTGTCCCGACTCAATACAGCGAAACCGTCGGAGACGACTCATGAATTTAGTGCATTCCAGTGATGCTTCCGTAATTGTTCAATTACGGGGAGCCCAAAGGCCGACTGATCCGTTTCAGCGTCAGCATATTTTTCACGCCATCCTGGAGTACTGCGGCGTTAAAGAATCCAGCGAAGGACGGATGGACATGATGTTCGCCTTCAACCAGTACCAGAAATGCATGTCGGCCATGCTCAAGGGGGGCCAGGCCCAGACGGACTATTTGTTTAACGCGATTGACAGCAAGCCCCTGCAATTGACATCCGAAGCGGCAATCAGCGGGATGGCCGGGTTGTACTCGGCAGTGGTGGCATACCGCGCCTATGTGCAAGGCGATTTCGATGAAGCCATCGCTGGCTTGCAGCGCGCGCTGGATGCCTTCGATGTGCTGTATGACGATGGTTTTCACCGTGTTGCGATGGCCATGGTGGACCAGCAATTGAACATTGTGCGCGTCTTGGTCGCGCGGGGACAATTGAACCAGGCGCTGGATGTCACCCTCGGAGCAATCGATTTTCTGCTGGGCCAAAACGGCCGGCTGCGGGGCCGAAATATTGACATGGACCAGTTTTTTACCGCCGTAGAGCGGCGTTCCATTGTGAATTTCTTCTTCGATGCCCTGTTGATGAAGATACTCGGAACCGGGGACCGCGCGATTATCGGCAGCATGTTTGAACGTATCCGGTCGGGTATGGGCTCATGGCGTAACGACGACATCAAATACGCCTGGATGCGCTGGTACGGCATGGTTGATGGCAGTGCGGACCTGGACCGAAATTTCATGGCCGAAGTCCTTTTGCCCGAGCTGCCCTTTACATTGCAGCATTTACTGCTGACGGCATACAGGGCAAAGCACCCATTGTCTGCCGGGGAGCTGGATGTCATTGAGCAATACTGCTCTGGATATTGGGAATACAAGCGCCTCAGGAATTTTAATTTGAACCTGTGAAGTTGGATCAAATAAGACCGATCAATGCTTGATGTCTTAAAACTACGAGTTAATTAATTTATAGGAGAAGAAAATGACCAACCCAAACCTGAAGGACGCGCTGGCCAACGCCGTTGAGAACGAGGTGCCGGCTGCTGAAGGCGAAGCGGCGTTGAACAACGATGAGCTGAACGTTATTTCCGGCGGCGTCATGATGGACATGGACGCGGCAGAGCCTGGCTGCAAAGGCATGGCGTGCGGCCTGTTCTAAGCACCTGGTTGTAAAAGAAACAGTGCGGCTGGCAACCCTGGCCGCACCGTGACAAGGTCATTCCTGAAACGCACACACCTCCATAGCAATGAACAATAAATACAAGCTCTCAAACTACGTGGTAGTCACTGATTTGATTGACGCGCAGGTAACGAACGATCCGTCCCGTATATTTTTCTCCACGCGCTCAGGCATCTCCATACTGTTAAAAGAGCGGATTTATCAGCATCTGGTAAAGAGTGAATTTTCACAGGTCGACGCCGCGTACTTGACCAACCTGATGAAAATGGAGGCGATCGTCCCGGCGGACGAAGATGAATTTTCAACCGTCCTGATGCAAAATGAACTGGCCTTGCAGGATTCAACGGTGCTCGATGTGACCATACAGCCGACCGCCAATTGCCAGCTGGGTTGTGGTTATTGTGGCCAGGTTCATGCCAAGAAAAATGTCGACACGGAAACCGGTATCAAGATTACCAATCGCATTGGCGCTAATTTGCTGCGTGGTGGCTATAAACACTTGTCAGTGGAATGGTTTGGCGCCGAGCCGCTGATGGCTTTCAGCGAAATCCTGAACATGAGTACAAGGCTGACCGGCTTCTGCAAGGAACACGGTATTGGCTATGACGCCCGCATGATCACCAATGGCCTCAGCTTTAAGCCGGCCGTCTTCCAGAAGCTGCTCGAGCAAGACATCACGCATTATCAGATTACGCTCGATGGCCTTGGGCAGACGCATGACCTGATGCGCATCACGAAGGAAGGAAAGAAGACTTTCGATATCATCCTGAAAAACATTGTGGAAGTCAGCAGCCTGCCTGAATACATGGCGCGCAAATGCCGTATTACGGTGCGGATCAATGTGAATCACCAGAGCGTCAAGACGATCTTCAAACTGATAGACCGGTTGGCTGAGCTCGGCCTGCACGAGCGCCGGGTTGTGGTTGACTTTTCCCCGATCGTCGATTGGGGCGGTAATAATGCGCAGGAAAACAGCCTGACAGCGGAACGCTTTGGCTCCGCCGAGATCGACTGGATCATGTATGCGATCAAAAAAGGATTCAAGTTTGGCCGCGTCGTTCCCAACAAGAAAATGGGGCCGTGCATGGTCGTCAAACCGGATTCCGAGGTGTATGACGTGGCGGGCAACATTTATCCCTGCTATGAGTACCCCTACACGCCCAAATATGAAAGCCCCGAATACCAGATCGGCCATGTCGACACGATTGACCAGGTGCGCAATGATGCGGCAGTGACCAAGAAATGGTTTGTCGACATCAAGTCGGACATTGCGCCATGCAAGAGCTGCAACCTGTTCCCGGTGTGCGGCGGCGGTTGCCCCAAGCAATGGTACAACGGTGAATGGGCATGTCCTTCTTACAAGGTCAACATCAAGGACAAGCTGATACTGGATTACCTGATCAATAAAGACGGCAATTTTGCGTCGCAATTAACAGACCTGTCTGTTGCCTCCTGACGCCACTGCCAATGATGAGGAATATTTGCCTCCATGCGTGGTGGGGGGCGTTGTTGGCTGCGACGCAAGCCGCTGGTGCGGAGCTGTATCTTGCTGATGCAGTCCAGGCCGCACTGTCGCGCAATGCCCAGGTCAGCCTGCAGCGCTTGCGCGTTGATGCGGCAAAAGGCCAGCATTTGCAAGCTGCGAGCCAATTCGACTGGGTGGCCGGGGCGGCGGCAAAATACGACAGGACCGTGACGCCGCTGCCGTTTGCTGGCAGGGAAGACAATGCGGTCCGCATCATAACGGCTGGTTATCAGGCGAGTGCCGGCCGCCAATGGCGCAGTGGCATGAGTACGGTTGTGACAGCGGATGCCGCCGGAGTGCAGGACTATGCCAGCCAGGCTGCGGAACAGCAAAACAAGATCCGGTTCGACCTTGCGCTGACCGTTCCGCTCGCACGTGGACGGGATGGCAAGGCGGTGACTGCCTACGAAGACGCTGCGCGATTGAGTGTGCAAGCTGCGTACCTTGATTTGCGGGATCAACTGGCTCGTACGCTTTCGTCAGTGATCCAGGCTTACTGGCGCTATGAATCCCGGATTGCGCTGGAACGCGTCGCCGCCAGCAGCGTCGAGCGTAGTGCGCGCCTGCTGCAGTCAATCCAGTTGCTGGTCGACGCGCAAGAGCGGCCACGGGGAGACCTTGTTCTGCTGAGTGCCGACCATGCCGACAAACAGGCGGCCTATGAAGCCGCGGCGGTGGCCGTAACGGATGCGCGGCAGGAGTTGGGACGCTTGCTGGGCCTGGATGCGGCCGGGATCGCCGCGTTGCCGGCGCCTGCCGACGCCTTGCCCGCTGTCGAGCCGTTTGCCCCGCTCGCGCCGGAACGCGCAACGGCGTTGCAGCAGGCTGCGTTGGCGTTGCGCCCCGATGTGCAGGCGTTGGCGCTGAAGCTGCAAGCCGCGGAGCGCCAGGTCCATGCGGCGCGCGATGACTTGAAGCCGCTGGTGGACTTGAAACTGGGGGCGGGAACCGCCAAAGCATCCGAGGGGGGCTCGCGCTTCGGCTTCCCGGGGGAGCATGGCCGGGTTGCCTCGCCGTCCGTGCGGGCCAGCCTGAATTTTCAATTCCCTGTTGAAAACAGCCAGGCCAAAGGTGTGTTGCTTGAGCGTCGTTCCCTGCTGACGCAACTGGAAGTCCAGCGCAGCGATTTAACGGCGGGCGTCGGTTCGGGCGTTGGCGTTGCGTTGCAAAACCTGTCGCGCGCGGGGGCGCAGTTCATGAATGCGAAAGCCGCGTTGGCCCTGTATGAGCAAGCCGTCGGGCAGGAAATTACCAAGCAGCGCAATGGCATTGCGACGCTGATCGATGTCATCAATGTCGAGGGCCGGTACGTCAGCGCGCAAATCAATGTGCTGCAACTGCAATTGGCGTATGCGCAAGCGCTGGCGCGGCTGCGTTATGAAAGTGGCACTTTGCTGCCCGCTTCGCCGGATGGCGTTGGGGGGGAAGATCGCCTGGCGCTGGACGTGGGGGAACTGGCTGGGCCGGGGCCGCTGCGCGCGCTGCTGGCCCCCTCCCGCCGGTAGGCGGCGCGATATGTTCGGAGTCTGAAAATGAAAAACAAGGAATTGTTCCGGCAAACCGCTGTCAACCGCCTGTCGTCGCCCGATGAACTCGACGTGCTGCTGCGGGTCACCTCGCCGCGTGGCTGGATCGCGCTGGGTGGCGCGCTGCTGCTGATCGGCACGGCGCTGGCCTGGTCGGTGCTGGGCCGTCTGCCCACCAAGCTGACCGGGCAGCAATGCATCCTGGTCAAGAACGGTGGCGTCAATGCGATGACGTCGTCGGTCAGCGGCCGCTTGTCCGACCTGGCGGTCGAGCCGGGCGACACCGTCATGCGCGGGCAGATCATTGGCCGCCTCGAGCCATTCGAGTTGCTGCAAAAGATCAAGACCAGCGAGGCGCGCCAGCGCGAGGCCCAGGCCCAGTATGACCAGGCGCTGCAGGTTGCCGCGCGCAGCGCGTCGCTGGGCGATGCCAGCAGTGACCAGCAGGCGCGCTTCCTGGCCACGCAACTGGCGTCCACGGGACAGCGCGGCAAGTTGCTCAAGGAGCGGATCGAGAGCCAGCGTGCGCTGTACGACCAGGGCCTGATCACGCGGCAGACGCTGATCGGCTCGGAGCTGGAATTGGCTGCGGTGCAGCTCGAGGGCGAAAACGTCAAGGGCCAGATCAAGCAGCTGGAGTTGTCCCGCCTGGAGCGCCGCAAGCAAAGCGATAACGAAGTGCAGGCCACACTCAATCAGCTGGAAGACGTCAAACGCCAGCTCGGCCTGATGGCGCGCGAAGCCAAGAATTCCACGTCGATCGTCAGTCCTTACAGCGGCCGCGTGCTGGAAGTGAAGGCCAGCGAGGGCCAACTGGTGGAACGCGGCACAGCGCTGGTCAGCATCGAATCGTCGGGGGTGGACGTCAATGAGCTGGAGGCGTTTGTGTATCTGCCGGCCGCGGACGGCAAGAAAATCCATGGCGGCATGAAAATGGAAATCAGCCCCAGCACGGCGCGGCGCGAGGAATTCGGCTTCATGCCGGCGTTCGTGGCGGCGGTGGCGGACTATCCGTCCACCGACCAGGGCTTGATGCGCGTCTTTGGCAACGACAAGCTGGTGCAACAGTTATCCGGCGCCGCCGCTCCGATCCAGGTGCGCGCATCGCTGAAACCCTCGCCGTCCAACAGCAGCGGCTATGCGTGGTCGACGCGCGAAGGCCCGCCGTTTTCGCTGCAAAGCGGCACCACCTGTTCGGCCTCGATCACCTTGTCGGAGCAGCGCCCGATCGAGCTGGTGCTGCCGGTCATGAAAAAACTGATCGGGCTGGATTGAGCGATGCGTGAATCCATCCAACGCATTGCCCGCGCCGTGCTGGCGCGCCTGCGCTCGCTGTTGCGCCTGCCCGCGCCGGCGCGCCGCGCAGGGACACCGCTGATCCTGCAAATGGAAGCAGTGGAGTGCGGCGCCGCGTCGCTGGCGATGATCCTCGCGCATTACGGCAAGTTCATCCCGCTCGAAGCGCTGCGAATTGCCTGCGGCGTATCGCGCGATGGCAGCAAGGCGCTCAACGTGGTGCGCGCGGCCCGTGAATTCGGACTGGAAGCGAAGGGCTTGCGCAAGGAACCGGCCGACCTGAAACAAATGCGGTTGCCGTTTGTCGTGTTCTGGAACTTCAACCACTTCCTGGTGGTTGACGGTTTTTCCGAAGGCAAGGTCTTGCTGAATGATCCCGCGCTGGGACGGCGGGCCGTGACCGACGAGGAATTCGATCAATCGTTCACCGGCGTGGTGCTGACCTTCGCACCGGGCGCGGGTTTCCAGCCGTCCGGCCAGCCGCCCAGCCTGGTGGCGGGATTGCGGCGCAGGCTGACAGGATCGCATACGGCGCTGGCGTACCTGGTGCTGGCGGGGTTGGCGCTGGTGCTGCCGGGCCTGGCCATTCCGGCGTTCACCTCGGTCTTCATCGACCGTGTGCTGGTGGGCGGGCTGGACAGTTGGGCGGTCCCGCTGATTACCGGCATGGTGGCAACCGCGGCGCTGGTGGCGCTGCTGAACTGGCTGCAGCGCTATTACCTGATGAAGCTGGAGACGCGGATTGCATTGACGACGTCGGCATCGTTTTTTTGGCACGTACTGCGCCTGCCGGTATCGTTTTTCCAGCAGCGCTCGCCCGGCGACATCGGTGCGCGGGTCGGACTCAACGAGCGTATCGCCAACATCCTGTCGTCGGACGTGGCGGCGGTGGTGCTGAGTACGATCACGTCGGCATTTTTTGCGCTGGTCATGCTGTTTTACGACTGGGCCATGGGCCTGGCCACGATCGCCATCGCCGGGGTGAATGTGCTGGTGCTGGTCCTGGTGTCGGCGCGGCGCACCGAGCTCAATCAGCGTCTGGCCATCGATCGCGGCAAGGTAATCGGCACCTCGATGAACGGCCTGATGCTGATCGAATCGCTGAAGGCGGCTGGAGCGGAATCCGATTTCTTCACGCGCTGGGCGGGGTTCCAGGCACGCCTGATGAATTCGCTGCAACAGGCCAGCCAAGCATCGATCGCGCTGGATTTGCTGCCGCGCCTGCTCACTGCGCTGAACAGCACGGTCATCCTGGCCATGGGGGGCATGCGCGTGATGCAGGGAGAAATGACGATGGGAACGCTGGTGGCCTTCCAAGCGCTGGTGGCCAGTTTCGTCACGCCGGTCAACGCGCTGGTGGCGCTGGGCGGCAAGATCCAGGGTTTCCAGGGCGACATGGACCGGCTCGACGACGTGATGCGCTATCCCTGTGAAGACCTCGCCGCGCTGGAAAAGGCCGATGCCCCCGTCACGGCGGCCAAGCTGGATGGCCATCTGGAGTTGCGCAACGTGACGTTCGGCTACAGCCGGCTGGAGGCGCCGTTGCTGGAGAATTTCTCGCTGACCTTGGCGCCGGGCAAGCGGATCGCGCTGGTCGGCTCGTCCGGCTGCGGCAAGTCGACCATTGCCAAGCTGGTGTCCGGGCTGTACGAACCGTGGCAGGGGGACGTGCTGTTTGACGGCAAACCGCGCACTGAATGGCCGCGGCGTCAATTACTCAATTCACTGGCCTCGGTGGACCAGGATATCGCGCTGTTTTCCGGCAGCGTGCGCGACAACCTGGCCATGTGGGACAACACGCTACCGCATGCCGTGATGGTGCATGCCGCCAGGGATGCGTGCGTGCACGACATTATTTCCGCGCGTCCCGGCGGCTATGACAGCGTGGTGGCGGAAGGCGGCGCGAACTTCAGCGGCGGCCAGCGGCAGCGCCTGGAAATTGCCCGTGCCTTGACGATGAACCCGCGCCTGCTGGTGCTCGATGAAGCCACCAGTGCGCTCGATCCGCTGACGGAAAAGACCGTCGATGCGAATTTGCGCAAGCGCGGCTGTAGTTGCCTGATCGTCGCACACCGTCTCAGTTCCATCCGGGATTGCGATGAAATCATCCTGCTCGACAAGGGCAAGGTCATTGAACGCGGTTCGCACCAGCAATTGATGGCGCTGGACGGCAGATATGCAAGGCTGATTGCCAATGAATGACATTCTCAAGCTGAGCCTGCAAGACAGGCTGGCGCAAATGGGCGGCGCATGCCGTGACGAGGGATTGGCGCCGGCGCCATTGGACGGCAGCGTATGGTACGTCGAGCAGGGCAGTATCGAACTGTTCGTGGTGGCGGGCCGCCAGGGGCGACTGGATGGCGCGCGCCGCCATGTGATGACGGCCTGCGCGGGCCAGTTGCTGGTGTTCCCCACGGCGCCGCTGGACAGCCCCTGGCAGTGGGCCGCCGCGCCGGCGCCGGAATCCGGCTGGCGGGCGATTGCGCGCCGGGACTGGATCGGTGTGCTGGACGACCCCGCCTGGCATGGCGAGGCGAGCGCATTGCTGGAGCGGCAGGCCAGGGCGATGGCGGCCAGTTTGCCGGGTACGGCGCCGGCCGGCGCCACGGCAATCTTGCCCGGCAGGGAGTTGGCCTGCACGGACGCCGCGCAGCATCTTGCGCCGGGCACGGCCGGCTGCTGGGCCACGCTATTGCGGGGCAGCGCCCTGTACGCCGGACAGACCCCGCTGGCGCAGGGGGAACCGGTGCCGCTGCCGGACCGGACGTGGATTGTGCTGGCGGCGGACAGCGTGGCGGCATGCAGCGATGGTCCGGCGTTGCTGGCGCACGCAGGCGGCGATGCCATGGCGCGGGCTTATGACCGCTACCTGGCGATGATGCATGACTGCATCATCGAACGCTGCCGCCAGGATGAACATGACGAACTGCTGCGGCTGAACGTTAAGAGCGAACTGGGCCGTTCTGCAATGGCCGATGCGCTGGGACGTTTTGCCGCGTTGCTGGGGCCGCGCCAGGCCGTGGGCGCGGCGGCGGGGCAGAGCGGCGTGCTGGCCGCCTGCAAGCTGATTGGTGAGCGGCAGGGGATCGTGTTCAAGGCCGCGCCGGATGCCAGCGCCGCCGGCGGACGCGGCAATCCAGTGCGGGAAATTGCCCAGGCGTCTGCTGTCCGGACGCGCACCGTGGCGCTGAAGGGCAACTGGTGGCGCCAGGATAACGGGCCGCTGCTGGGGTTTCGCGACAACGTGCCGGTGGCATTGTTGCCGCAACGCGATGGCTACCTGGTGGTCGATCCCGCCACTGGCGACGCCGCCACCGTCACGGCGGAGGTGGCGCAATCGCTGCGGCCATTTGGCCAGATGTTTTATCGGCCCTTGCCGGCGCGGCCACTGCGGCTGCCCGATATCGCCGCCTTTATTGCGTCGGCGTGCCGGAACGACATCGCGGTGGTGCTGCTGGCCGGGCTGGCGAGCGCCATGCTGGCGCTGCTGATTCCGCTGGCCAGCGGCCATTTGTTCGACAGCGTCTTTCCTGCGGCCGACCATGGGCAGATGGCGCAGACGATCGCGGTGCTGTTCATTGCCAGCGTCGCCACGCTGCTGTTCGAAGCCACCCGGGGGCTGGCCATGCTGCGCATCGAAGGCAAGGCCGGCAGTGAATTGCAGGCGGCGGTGTGGGACCGCGTGCTGGCCTTGCCGATGCCGTTTTTCCGCGACTATTCGGCGGGCGACCTGGCCATGCGCATCAATGGCATCAATGAAATCCGCCAGGCGCTGTCCGGGCCGGTCATTGTTTCGCTGGTCAGCAATGTGTTTGCGCTGTTGAACGGCTTGCTGCTGTTTTATTTCAGCGCCAGGCTGGCGCTGGCGGCGGTCGCTGTGACGTTGCTGGCGGTGGGCTTGAACGCGCTGCTGGGTTACCGCATGACGCGCGTGAACCGCGCCACGGCGGAATTGAACGGCGCCATCACCGGCGCCGTGCTGGAATACCTGAGCGGTATTGCCAAGCTGCGCATGACGGGGGCGGAAACCCGCGCCTTTGCACGCTGGGCCGGAGGCTATGCGGAGCAGCGCCGGCTGGCGATGCGTTCCGACGTGCTGGCCGGCGCCAGCGCCGCCGCCGGCGCGGTCTTGCCCTTGCTGGGCAATGCGCTGATGTTCGCCTTGCTGGCGCGCCAGCCGGGCGCCGAGCGCATGTCGACCGGCGAGTTCATTGCGTTTTGCGCGGCCTGGAGTATTTTCCTGGGCGCGGCGCTGGCGCTGGTGCAGACGGCGATCAGCCTGGCGTCGGTGCGGACCACCTATGAACGGGCCAGGCCGTTGCTGGAGGCGGTGCCGGAAGTCGACCAGAGCAAGGCGCACCCGGGCGCGCTGACGGGTGCGATCGAGTTGAGCAATGTGTCGTTTTCCTACTCGCCCGCCACGCCGCTGGTGCTGGATGACATTTCGCTGTCGATCCGGGCGGGCGAATTCGTGGCGCTGGTTGGTTCATCCGGTTCCGGTAAATCGACCTTGCTGCGCCTGATGCTGGGCTTCGAACAACCCGGCCAGGGCGGCATTTACTACGACGGACACCACCTTGATGAAATCGATGTCGGCGCGGTGCGGCGCCAACTGGGCGTGGTACTGCAAAGCGGCAAGCTGATGAGCGGTGATATCTACTCGAATATCGTCGGCTCGACGGGGCTGACCGTGGCGCAGGCATGGGAAGCGGCTGCCGCTTGCGGGCTGGATGCGGACATCAAGGCCATGCCGATGGGAATGCACACGCTGGTCAGTGACGGCGGCGGCGGCTTGTCGGGCGGGCAGCGTCAGCGCCTGCTGATTGCCCGCGCCATCGTGCACCAGCCGCGTATCCTGTATTTCGACGAAGCCACTAGTGCGCTGGACAACCAGAGCCAGGCCATCGTCAGCGCCAGCATGGAAAAGCTCAAGGCGACGCGGGTGGTGATTGCGCACCGTCTCAGTACGATCATCAATGCCGACCGGATTTACGTGCTGGACAAAGGCAAGCTGGTGCAAAGCGGCACTTACACGGAACTGGTCGGCCAGGAAGGCTTGTTTGCCGAACTGGCGCGGCGCCAGATGGTTTGAAAGGGAGAACAATGAATCGTTGGATACTGGCGCTGTGCGCCACGCTGCTGGTCAGTGCGTGCGATACCCGTACGCAGGCAGAGCGCCGCGCGGAATACCAGCGCACGACCAGGGATGACGTGGTGATTGCGGTGGCATGGCCGCTCAAGTCAAGCAAGGCGACGCTGGTGCAGGGCGTCGAGCTGGCGGCCGAGGAAATCAACCGCGCCGGCGGCATCCTGGGCGGCCGCAAGATACGGCTGGTCATGAAAGATGACGCCGGCTCACTGAATACGGGCCGCATGGTGGCGCAGGAGCTCGCCGATGATCCGCAAGTGGCCGCCGTGATCGGGCACCTGAATTCGTATATCGCCGCACCGGCGGCGCAGATTTATGAGCGCGCCGGCTTGTTGATGATGACGCCGGGCGCCAGCGGACAAAAGGTGACGGAGCAGGGCGGCAAACTGACGTTCCGCAGCCTGCCGCAAAACCGCGAGCAGGCGCGCCAGATCGGCGACTATGCCGCGGCGCGCGGATACCGCAATGTGGCGATTTATTACATCAAGAATGACTATGGCGTGGACCTGGCCAACTGCTTCGAACAGCGGGCCAGGGAGCTGGGAATTACCGTCGCGGATCGCCGTTCGTACAGCATGGGCGGCGACAACTATGCGGCAATCCTGGCCGACTGGGCGTCATTCCTGAATATCGACAGCATTTTCCTGGTCGGTTCGCTGCCGGAAAGCCCGGAAATCCTGCGCGCGGTGCGCAACGCCGGGTTGACAGTGCCGGTGTTTGGCGGCGCCGGGCTGGACTCGCCGGAGCTGATACGCAAGGGGGGCGACAGCGTGGAGGGCACTGTCGTGTTTTCCCTGTTTAACGCCGGCGAGCAGCGTCCGGAAGTGCATGCCTTCGGCGAGCGCTACCGGGCCCGCCATGGCGTGCTGCCCGACAGCACGGCGGCACAAGGATATGACACGCTCAAATTGCTGGTACACGGCATGACACGCGCCGGCAGCGCCGATCCCGCCAGGATTGCGCAGCAGTTGCGCGCCACGCGCGATTGGCGCGGCGTGACCGGCGTCCATTCCTTTGACGAGCAGGGCAACCCGATTGCCAAGCGGCTGGCCAAGGTCGTGGTCCGCCATGGCAAGTTCGAGTATTTCGATTTGCCAGGCGGAGGCACCTGACGGCGGGAGATCAGCGGCCGTCGTTCAGGTACTTGCCCAGCCAGCCGTGCACTTCGTTGTAGAAGTAGCGGCTGTTTTCCCCTTTCAGGATCCAGTGGTTTTCATCCGGGAAGACCACCAGCTTGCTCGGCACATTGAGGCGCTGCTGGGTCGCGAAATTCATCAGCGCATTGTTGACCGGGACGCGGTAATCGAGTTCGCCCACCGTGATCAGGATCGGGGTCTTGAAGCCGGTGCCTTTTTCATGGTTCCCGGCCTGCATCACCGGGCTTTGCTCGCGCCACACCGGCAAGTTGCTCCACACCGGACCGCCGGCATTGACTTCGCGGCCATGGATGCTGTCGCTGGTGCCCCATTGCATGACGAGGTCCATTTCGCCCGCGTGCGACACGATGGCTTTATAGCGGGTGGTGGTCGCTTGCAGCCAGTTGGCCAGGTGGCCGCCGTAACTGGCGCCACCGGCCGCCAGTTTGTTGGCGTCGATGTAGCTGTATTTTTTGATGGCTTCATCGACCGCCTGGTTGACTTCATCGCCCGGGCCCTTGAGTGGATCGAACTGGATCGAACGGGCGAATTCCTCGCCATAGCCGGTCGAACCTTTGTAGTCGGTCAGCAGCACGATGTAGCCCGGCTTGGCCAGCAAGTGGTAATTCCAGCGCAGTACGAACTGGTCGCGCCACATGTTGGCGGCGCCGCCGTGGATCACGGCAAACAGCGGGTACTTTTTATTCGGGTCGAAGTTGGCCGGCTTGACGACCATGTTGTGGATCTGGCGGCCGTCCGGCGTCTTGAACCAGAAGTGTTCCGGCGCCTGCCAGTCAATCGCGGCGGCCTTGTCCACGTTGAACGCCGTCAGGCGTTTCGGGCCCTGCGCGGTAAAGGTGTGCATTTCCGGCGGATTGACCGACGATTCCCACACGCCCGCCAGCGTCTTGCCGCCGACCGACAGTGAATTGATGCTGCCGGTCGCATGGTTGGCTTCCGTCTTCACATCGCCGCCCGCGTAATTCATCGAGTGCAGCTGTTCCAGGCCCGCGTGCTCGTAGGTGAAGTAAATGCGCTTGCCATCGGCCGGCAGCGCATAGCGGGAAACCGAGCGGTCCAGCGTGGCGGTCAGCACCTTGCGCTGTGGCGACGTGAACGGCCACGCAAAGCTGGCCAGGCGGTCCAGGTCATACACCTTGTTCGGGGTTTCATCCTGCGTCAGCGCGAACAGCGTCTTGCCATCGGGCGCGAATTGCAGCGAGCCGTAGCTGTGTGTGTCTTTCGTCAATTGCTGCGTTTCGCCGCCCGTGGCCGGCACCGTGAAGATTTGCGTGAAGGCGGAGGCGCGCGCCAGTTCATCGCGGTTGGTCGATGCGGCGAACACCACGGACTTGCCGTCCGGCGCCCAGATGGCGTTGAGCGACTGGCCTTCATCGCCCTGGCCGCCGCCGAAGCCCGGCATGGCCGCCAGTTTGGAGCCCGCCAGGATATCGCGCGGCACGGCGCCGGCCTGGGCGTCCATGACGAACAGGCGCACTTTTTTATCATCGAGCCATTTATCGAAGAAGCGCGGCGGGAAGGTTTCATAGGCGCGCGCCGTGTATTTACGGTCCTTGCGTTCCTTCGCCGCTTTCTTGATGGCTTCCTCGTCGGCCGCGCCGGGGAAAATATCGGATACGAACAGCAACTGCTTGCCATCCGGGCTGAAACGGGGCGAACGGGCGCCCAGGGTCAGGGTGGTCAGGCGTTGTGCTTCGCCGCCGCCGGCGATATCGATGCGGTAAATCTGGCCGGCGTCGTCGCCGTCACGCTTGGCCACGAACACCAGCGATTTGCTGTCCGGCGCCCAGTTGACACCCGATTCACCACCTTTCGAATACGTCAGGCGGCGCGGCGCGCTGTCATCCTGCAGGGATTTGATCCACAGGTCGGCCCATTGTTCCTTGCTGTCGTAGGCCGGGTCGGTCACGGAAAACACGGCCCAGCGGCCATCCGGGCTGACTGAGGGCGCGCCGACACGCTTCATCAGCCACACGTCTTCGTGGGTGATCGCATGCTTGGCGCTGGCGGCCGGCGTTGCTGCGGTTCCGGCAGTGGCCGGCGTGGTGGCGCCGTTGGCCATGGCGCCCGTGGCAGCGGTCAGCAGCAGGGCGGTGACGGAGTAAGGAATCAGTTTCATGGTGGCCTGTGGGGGAAGGTTAAGCGGTAATGCGGTCATGCGAAGCCGATTATGGTCGGATAAAACCTTGCCAGATGTCAATCGGCCATATGTTATGCAAATGTATCAGCCGCGCATGGCGATTCAAGTTGTCGCTTAAACCATGATAGGCTCGGGAAACCCATATTTATTATTCATCCGATGCGCTGGATCTTGTTTTCGTTGTGGCATGCCGCTGCCGTCTTGTTGCCGGGGGCGGCCGTCGCCGCCGAGGTGCCAAAGCAGTTGCGCGCCTGTGCGGATGTCAATGAATTCGCGCCCTATACCTACACGTCGCGCAGGGGCGGCAAGGAAGTGGCGGGCTATAACGCCGACTACCTGCGGGAATTGCTGGCGCCATCGGGACGGTCGCTGCGCGTCACGCGGTTGCCGTGGAAGCGTTGCCTGGCCGATGTCATGGGGGGCAAATTCGACCTGGTGTTCGATGCCGCCGGCACGCCGGAGCGCCAGCGGCAGTTCCACTTGGCCCGCTCGCATTACTCGGTGACACCGATTATCCTGTTTGACCGGCGCCGCCCGCCGCCACCATTGTCCGGGCCGAAGGAACTGGCGCAATTGACGCGCTGCGATGTGCTGGGCTGGGATTATTCCGGCGCCGGCCTGGAGGCGGCCAGCGTGCCCGCCTCGGCGCCATCCACGGCGGCCGGCGCCATGAGCATGCTGCGCGCGGGGCGTTGCCAGGTGATGCTGTATGACCTGGAGCTGCTGCATGGCATGCAGCAGTTGGGCGACCAGGCGCTGGCCGAAGGACTCGACTACCGTCCGATGTCGTGGGTGCCGACGTACCGCATGCATGTCGGCGTCAGCCGCAAGGCGCCCTACGCATGGGACTTGCTGCGCCTGCTGGACCGGGGCGTCGAACGCATGGAGCAACAGGGCGCCGCCGCCCGTATCATGGGGCGGCATATTCCCCGGTAGTTTCCCCGATAGTTTTCCCGCCAATTGTTGCGTCGGCGTCATGCCGCCGGGCTTTTTTCTGCGCCATCGCGGGCCCAGGCGTACCATGGAAAGCTCACTGCCGGACAGGAGTTGCCGATGCGCGCGAAGCTGACGGGAAAGTCTTGCATGGCCGTTGCGCTGAGCCTGATGGGGGCGGTGCACTGCGGGCCCGGCGCCGCCAGTGGCGAAGCCGGCCAGGTGGAATCCGAGCCGGCCGCCACCGCTGCCGTGCCGGTGGTGCAGGTCACGGCGCGCAAGCGCGATGAAACCATTGTCGAAGCGCCGCTGGCGGTCACCGTGTTCAATGAACAGGCGCTGGCCGATTACGGCATCCGCAACTTTGCCGACTATGCCGCCAAAGTGCCCGGCCTGTCGTATGGCTATGGCAATGGCGCCAGCGCGGGGGAAACCGGCACCGGGCTGGCCAATGCCCGCACCATTGCGATCCGTGGCGTGGCCGGCGCGCGCACCACGGCGTATTACATCGACGACACGCCGCTGCCCGGCGCCATCGATGCGCGCGTGCTGGCCTTGCGCGGCATCGAAGTCCTGAAAGGACCGCAAGGCACCCTGTATGGAGAGAGTTCGATGGGTGGTAATGTGCGGCTGCTGTCCCATGCGCCGGACTTGCACGCTGGTGGCGGGCGCGCGCAACTGGATGCCGGGCATACCCGGGGCGCGGCCGGCGCGGATTGGGGCGTATCCGGGACGGCCAATATCGTCCTGTCGCCGGGGCAGGCGGCGCTGCGGATCACGGGCTTTGGTGATGACCAGGGCGGCTACCTGGCGCGTTCATATCTGAGCGATATCGCGCGGCCCGCTTCGCCGCTGGTCACCGTGGGTGGCCAGGCTGCACAGCGCGGCGCCGGCGGTTCCGCGACCGCACTGCTGCGGCTGTCGCCGCAATTCGATGTCACCTTGCGCGTGCTGCGCCAATACCGGCGTGATCATGGCATCGCCGCCGTGTATGCGCCGCTGCCGGCGTTCCGTCCGGCGGATGGCGTGGTGCGCACGGCCAATGTGCAGCCGATGGCGGCCGACGGCTGGACCTTGCGCACGCTGGCGTTGACATACGCGGGGCAGGGCTGGCGTCTGAGCAGTTCGACCGGTTATTTCACGCGGCTGGCACAAGATGTGGAAGACAGCACGGAAGGCACGGCGCAATACCTGGCGACCTATGGCTATCCGGTGCCGCCGCAACCGTTCGCGTGGACCGCGCACCGGCGCAGCCGCCAGTGGACCCATGAAACCCGCGTGGCGTTCGATGGCGCCGGTCCATTCAGCGGCATCGCCGGCATTCATTATTCGACGCTGCGCACCTTGCGCGATACGCCGCCGCTGTTGGGGCGCAATGTGCTGGGCATGCCGGGCGAGGTGCTGCTGTGGGAGTACGTCAATGGCAACCGGCAGCGCGATACGTCGCTGTTTGGCGAACTGTATGCCAAGCTGCCGCACCAGTTCACGCTGACCGTGGGCGGGCGCTGGTACCGGCTGGCGCAACAGGATGACACCTTCTTCGATGGTGCGATTTATGGCGTGCCGGTACGGTCCGCGACTTCGAACAAAACCAGCGGCAACAGCCCGAAAATCGCGCTGTCGTATCAGCCCGATGGCAACCGCATGCTGTATGTCTCGGCCGCCAAAGGCTTTCGCGCCGGCGGGGCGCAGGCCGACCTGACGCCGTTGCTGGGCGGCTGTGTTTCGGCGGACGATGCGCGCCGGCTGGCCCGGGTCGACAGCGATACCCTGTGGAGTGTTGAAGCGGGCGGCAAGCTGCTGATGCCGGACACGGGATTGCTGGTGACCGGTGCGCTGTACCAGGTGGACTGGGACCGTATCCAGCAGCCGGCCTTCATTCCCACCTGCTTCTTTTACCTGCTGGGCAATGCGGGCGCCGCGCGCATCCGTGGCGCCGAGCTGGAAGCGACGGGACGGATCGGCAAGGGGCTGTCGCTGCGCGCTGGCGCAGGCTATACCGACGCGCGCATCACGGAACAGGGCTCGTCACGCCAGTTGGTGGGGGAACGCATCAAGCAGGTGCCGGAATGGAATGCCACACTGGGCGCCGCCTACAGCACCTTGCTGGCGCCCGGCATGACGGGCTTTGCCAGCATGGACGCCAGCCATACCGGCGCCAGCATCTCGTCGAACGCCACCACGCAGGCGCTGCGGCGGCCCGCTTATACGCTGGTCAACGCGCGCTTCGGCGTGCGCTGGCAGCGTTCGGAGCTGGCGCTGCAGATCCGGAACCTGGGCGATGCGCGCGTCAACCTGGGCGACCTTGGGTACCTGGGCTACCTGCGCTTCGAAGCCGATGGCAAGACGCCATTGCCGCAAGTGGCGACCTTGCCGCCGCGCGCGGTCAGCGTGCAGTACAGCGTGCGGTATTGAGGAGGACGTGGGATGAGCAGACACCTGCGCCGTTTGCTGTTGCTGGCGCCTGTCGCCGTATCGGCGGCCGGCAGCGTGGCGGCGCCGCTGATTGCCGAGCTGGCGCGCACGGAAAACGAACCGCTGATCGATGCGGCTTTTGAGATCGTGCGTGAAGCGTACCGGCGCATCGGCATCGAGGCGATCGACCGGACATTGCCGGGAGAGCGTTCGGTGCAGGCGCTGAACGCGGGCGAGTACACGGGTGACGTCATGCATATCGCAGGGCTGGAGTTGCGCTATACGAATTTGTTGCGCATTCCCGTGCCGGTCATCCATACGGATGCCGCGCTGATTGCCCGCAGCGACTGGCCCCAGCCGGCGCCGGCCGGCTGGACTGAACTGGAGCCCTACACGGTGTGCATCCGGCGCGGCATCAAGGCGATCGAAGGCGCCACGGAAAAGCTGAGCCGTGTTTCCATCGTCAGCCAGTATGAAAACATCATGCGCATGGTGCGCCTGGGGCGCTGCGACGTGATGGTGGTGCCATCGTCGGCATGGCTGGCAGTGGATTTGGTTGAGCTGAAGGGCTTGCGGGAAGTGAAGGTCATGCAGCGCTGGCCGCTGTTCCACTATGTGCACAAGGCGCATGCCGACCTGGTGCCGCTGCTGACGTCAGTATTGCAGGCCATGCAGCGCAGCGGTTATCTGGCCGAACGCCAGGCGGCATTTGAGCAGCGGCTGGAACTGGTGCGACGGGCCGCCCTGCAGCAGGGCAGGTAACATGAACCGGCAGGCAAAACAAAAACGCCATCCCGAAGGATGGCGTTTTTGATGAAACTTGGTAGGCCGTGCGGGATTCGAACCTGCGACCAACGGATTAAAAGTCCGCTGCTCTACCAGCTGAGCTAACGACCCGAAAGAGGCCGTATTATATACAGGTCAAAACGGGGTTGCCAAGTGTTTTTTGAAACCTTCCTGTCATATTAACGAGGACGTGACCTTCAAGACTTCCTCGGCGCTGGTGTAACCCTCGCGGATCTTGTGGGCGCCGGCGATGCGCAGCGGCTTCATGCCGTCGGCGATGCTCTGGCGGCGCAGCGCGCCGATATCGGTTTCTTCCTGCACCAGCGTGCTGAAGGCTTCCGTCACGGTCAGCAGTTCATAAATGCCGGTGCGGCCACGGTAGCCGGTCTGGCGGCACTCGGGGCAACCCACTGGACGGTACACGGTGGCAGGCTTGGGCAAGTCCCAGCCGCCGACGATGGCTTGCCACACTTCGTCGCTGATGGCGCCATCGGGCGACTTGCAATCCGGGCACAGGGTGCGCACCAGGCGCTGCGCCATGATGCCGATCAGGGTCGCTTCCAGCAGGTAGTACGGCACGCCGAGCTCCAGCAGGCGCATCACTGCCGATGGCGCGTCATTGGTGTGCAGGGTGGACAGCACCAGGTGGCCCGTCAGCGCGGCCTGGATCGCCATCTCCGCCGTGGCCAGGTCGCGGATCTCGCCCACCATGATGATGTCCGGGTCTTGCCGCATCAGCGCCCGCACGCCATCGGCAAAGGTCAGGTCGATGCCGGGCTGCACCTGCATCTGGTTGAACGAGGCTTCCACCATCTCGATCGGGTCTTCCACCGTGCACACGTTGACTTCCGAGGTGGCCAGCGCTTTCAGGGTGGTGTACAAGGTCGTGGTCTTGCCGGAACCGGTGGGGCCGGTGACGAGGATGATGCCGTGCGGGCGGTTGGTCAGCATGTCCCAGCGCAGGGCGTCGTCATCCGGGAAGCCCAGTTCCGGCAGGGTTTTCACCACCACTTCCGGATCGAAGATACGCATCACGAGCTTTTCGCCAAAGGCGGTCGGCAAGGTCGATAAGCGCAATTCGATTTCCTGGCCGCCGGCGGTGCGGGTCTTGATGCGGCCATCCTGCGGGCGGCGCTTTTCAATCACGTCCATGCGCCCCAGCAGCTTGATGCGCGCCGTCATGGCGATCATGACGACAGCGGGCACCTGGTATACCTGGTGCAGCACGCCGTCGATGCGGAAGCGGATGGTGCCCATGTCGCGCTTGGGTTCCAGATGGATGTCCGAGGCGCGCTGTTCGAACGCGTATTGCCACAGCCAGTCGACGATATTGATCACGTGCTGGTCGTTGGCGTCGACCTGGCGGTTGGCCTTGCCCAGTTCGACCAGCTGTTCGAAGTTGTTGCGCAGCGCGAGATCCTGGCCGGTTGATTTATTGGCCTTCTTGATCGATTTGGCGAGGCTGAAGAATTGCGACGTGTATTGCGCGATATCGAGTGGATTGGCAATCACGCGGCGGATTACGCGCCGCGAAATCTTGGCGATTTCCGCTTCCCATTCCAGCGCGAAGGGATCGGCGGTGGCCACCACCAGGGTGTCGAGCGTCATCTCGACCGGCAGGATATTGAAGCGCGCCGCATAGCTGGCCGACATCACGTCGGCCACGCGGGTGAAGTCGATCTTTAACGGATCGATGCGGTAGAACGGCAAGTGCACATGGCCCGCCAGCCACTCCGTCAGGTAGTCCAGCGTCAGGTGCTTGTGCGGCGCATTGACGGAGACCAGCTTGCAGTGCGCCACCGCGCACAGCGGGTGCATCGAGCCGACCGTGTTGCGCAGGATGCCTTGCGCCTGCGCGAAGTGGGCTTTGACATGGGCCTTGTCGACCATGCCGTCCGCCAGCAGCCAGGTGAAGATTTGTTGCAGGTCGAGTGCTTTATTCATCTGGCGCTGGTCTCCTGGTCAGTCTTTTTTCAGGGTGGCTTCTATACCCTTGACCCACGACTTGGCGGGCAACTTGGTGTCGGTGACGATCTGCGCGGCGCGCTCCTTCAATGCCGGGATATCCAGCGCGCGCTTTTGCTTGAACGCGATCGCCACCACATTGCCATCATGGACCGGCGGCAGACACACCACCTGATCGAAAGCGAACTTCATGGCCTTGATGTTCTTCGCATAGCTGGGGTGGTCGCCGAACAGGTTGACGGTCATGATGCCGTTGTCCGTCAGGCAGGCCGCGCACGACTGGTAAAACTCGGGCGTGTCGAGCACCGGGCCGCGCGCCGTGGCGTCATACAAATCCACCTGCAGCACGTCGAGCGCTTCATAGTTGGCTTTGTCGTTGACGAAATCCATCGCATCCATTTCCAGCACCTGCAGGCGCTCGTCATCGGGCGGCAGCTTGAACATGGACTGGCAAATCGCGATCACGTGCGGATTCAGTTCCACCGCCGTGACATCGGCTTGCGGAAACTGTTTATAACAAAACTTGGTCAGGGTCGCCGTGCCCAGGCCCAGTTGCGCGATGCCGCGCGGTTCGGCCAGCCACAGCAGCCAGGCATTCATTTGCTGCGCATATTCCAGTTCCGGCCAGTCCGGCTTGCGCAGGCGCATCGCACCCTGCACCCATTCGGTACCGAAATGCAGGTAACGCACGCCTTCCTGTTCCGACAGGGTGACGGGAGCGAATTTCGGTTTGCGGGGTTTGGCTGGCGCTTTAGCGGCCGCGCCTTTGGCCGACTTCGCCGCGGCGGGGCGCGATGATTCGACTTTTTCGATGGATTTGCGTTTGATGAGCATGAATACGGCCGGAGGGATGAACGCCGTATTATCCCGCGCCGGCTTCCTGCATGGCAAGCCGGCGTGGGCGGTGGGGCTTTAATTCAGGATTGGATCGGCCTGCACGCGCAGGCGGACCCGCTGGCCCGGATCGTAGGGCATGACAATGTTGTAAGTACGGCCACGGTAGTCATACGACACATCGTAGCCGTTGGTGCGTTCTTCAATGTTGTCGACCATGCGGCATTGCTTGACGGCTTGCTCCGTCACGGCGCCCGCTTGCACATTCTGGTTATCGACGCGGTCGCCAATCACGGCGCCGGCAATCGCGCCGGCGGCGGTGGCGGCGGTTTTACCGTGGCCGCCGCCGATCTGGCTGCCGGCAATCGCGCCAACGATGCCGCCGACGATGGAGCCGCCCGCACTGCGCTGCGACGGCTGCTGGACTTGCACATATTCCGTGCGGCATTCCTGGCGGGGGCGGTTGACTTGCTCGATCCGGGGTTGTACCCGCACCACGCGGCCGAAATCTTCAAAGTCGGGACGCTGTGCCTGCGCCAGCGGCAGGGCGCCGAGGCACAGCAGGGATGCAATCAATTTGGTTGGCAGGTTCATAGTGTTACCTCTTGATCTGGTCAAATACGCGTTGTATTGAAGCATGGTAATCCCGCCTCCGCTTAATAGTTGCAACGGATGGCAACAAAATGTAACCAGTCCCTATCATGCGCGCATAAATCCAGAGGAAATGTTCTATTTCTAACAAATCCTCCCTCTGAAACCACAATCGAGTTGATTAGAGACATACAACACGTTACCCTAACACGTGTATGGAATTAGATTGACTGAGAGAAACTTTACTGCCGCGGGCTATCCAAAAATATATGAGTTTGTTGACCACTGTGCCGCCCAATCTCGTGCAGTCGATCCGGGCTTTCCGGGTGCCCGACCTGCAAGACGAGGCAGCCCGCCTTGGGCAGCATTTCCTCTATGCCCACTGCAATGCCGGGCTCACCAAACAGCAAGTGCTTGGCATCATTGCGGAATCGTTCCTGTTTCCTAAACCTTGCGGCAAGAATTTCGAAGCCTTGCGCGTGTGCCTGACCGATACCATGGAGCAGGCAGGCCAGCAAACGGGTTTTCTCACCGTGCTCGAGCAATTGCCCAACACGCAAAAGTTCGACCGCGAAGCCCGTGAAACGCTGCTCGATGTGTTCCGCGATGCGGCCGATTACTGGGCTGAAAAGAACGTGCCGTTCCGCGTATTTTATTCATTCGAGTAAACCCCGCCGGAGGTTGCTGTGGCCGGTAGAGTGCGAAACCGGTACAATAGAGGGTTTTTGATGTCCTCCCCTGCACCCCGATGAAAAACATCGTCATCCTTATTTCCGGCCGTGGCAGCAACATGGAAGCCGTTGTGCGCGCCGCCCAATCCGAACAATGGCCAGCCCGTATCGCCGCCGTCATCAGCAATCGTGCCGATGCGGGCGGCCTGCAATTTGCGGCCAGCCATGGCATTGCCACCGCCGTGGTGTCCAACAAGGATTACCCGTCGCGCGAAGCTTTCGACGCGGCGCTGCAAGTGGAAATCGACCGCTTCGAGCCGGACCTGGTGGTGCTGGCCGGCTTCATGCGCATCCTGACGCCGGGCTTCGTGAACCATTATGAAGGCCGCATGCTGAACATTCACCCGTCGCTGCTGCCGCTGTTCCCTGGCTTGCATACGCATGAACAGGCACTGGAAGCCGGCGTGAAAGAACACGGCGCCACCGTGCACTTTGTGACGGCGCAACTGGATCACGGCCCGATGGTGGGCCAGGCAACGGTCCCGGTGCTGGACGGCGATACCCCCGAACTGCTGGCAGCCCGCGTGCTGGTGCAGGAACATCAGTTATATCCGCGCGCGATCCGCTGGTTTGTTGAAGACCGGCTGACGATTGCAGACGGCAAGGTCTTGATCGACCAGACTTAATAAAGGAATACTATGCGATTGCCACCAATGGTGCTCGCCAACGCTGAAGAAGTGTTGCGCGAGATTTTGCGCTTTGCCGCGCCGGCCGACACCACGTTGTCGCGCTTTTTTAAAGACCGCCAGCGCCTGGGCGGCCGTGAACGCGGCGCCATCGCCGAGTGCGTGTACGCCGTGCTGCGCAACAAAGCCTTCTTCACGGATTTCTCGGCGTCGGGCAGCGGTCCTGACATGCGCCGCCTGGTGTTGCTGGGCATGATGGATGCCGTCGGCCTGGAAGCATTGCCGAGCCTGACGCCGGAAGAAACCGCGTGGCTGGAACGCGCGGTCAATATCGACCGCAAGCTGTTGCACAAGTCGATGCGTTCGAACATGCCGAAATGGTTGTACGAAAAGCTGGTGGCCCAGTTTGGCGAAGAGGAAGCGCTGGCGCTGGCCGACGCGCTGAATACGCCGGCGCCGCTGGACTTGCGCGTCAATGCGATGAAGGCCGACCGCGACGACGTGGTGGCGGAGCTGGCGCAAGCGCCGATCGACGCCAGCCCGACGCCGTTCGCGTCGCTGGGCCTGCGCGTGCACAAGAAGCCGGCGCTGCAAAACCTGCCGCTGTTCAAGAGTGGCGCGATCGAAGTGCAGGACGAGGGCAGCCAGGTGCTGGCCCAGATCCTCGGCGCCAAGCGCGGCGAAATGGTGGTGGACTTTTGTGCTGGCGCGGGCGGCAAGACCCTCGCGCTGGGCGCGCACATGCGCAACACCGGCCGTTTGTATGCGTTCGACGTGTCGGAAAAGCGGTTGGCCAAACTCAAGCCGCGCCTGGCGCGCAGCGGCCTGTCGAACGTGCATCCAGTCTTGATCGCGCATGAACGCGATGCCAAGATCAAGCGCCTGGCCGGCAAGATCGACCGCGTGCTGGTCGATGCGCCATGCTCCGGCATGGGCACGTTGCGCCGCAACCCGGACGTCAAATGGCGCCAGCCAGAAAGCGCGATTGCGGAAATGCACGACAAGCAATTGGCGATCCTGGACGGCGCGTCGCGCCTGGTCAAGGGTGGCGGCCGCCTGGTGTATGCGACCTGCAGCTTCTTGAACGAAGAAAATGACGACGTGGCCGCTGCGTTCGTGGCATCGCACCCGGACTTCGAGCTGGTGCCGATGAGCAAAGTCCTGGCGGAACAGAAGATCGCGCTGGAAATGGGCGATTACCTGAAACTGTTGCCGCACAAGCACCAGACCGACGGCTTCTTTGCCGCCGTGTTTGAGCGCAAGAAAATGGTGAAACCTGCCAAGGCGGACGAGTCGGACGAATCGGACGACGCGGAATAAGTTATCCTGCAAGGCCGGCCTGGAGCCGGCCTTTTTATTATCCTGATCATTGCCAATGAAGCAAGAACCGCTAAAAAACCTGATTTCCGACTTATTCAATGACATGCGCGACCCTGGCCTGATGTGGCAATTGGGTGCGCTGGTGACTGCGATCCTGCTGGGCTGGTTGATTTCCCGCCTGCTGCGGGCCCGCGTCGCGGCCCGGATGGGGGATGCGGCGCCGGACAGCGAAATGGCCACCTTTGGCGTGGAAAGCTTTTCGCGCGTCGTATGGCCGCTTGCCATCGTGGCGGTACTGTTCAGCGCGCAATGGACGCTGGGGCAGTGGCAAAAAGTGCATTTGCTGAAGGTGGCGGTGCCGATTTTCATGTCGCTGGCGCTGATCCGCTTCACCTTTGTACTGTTGCGCCGCATTTTTGCGCGCCATGGCCAGATCGGCCAGACCTTGCTGACGTTTGAAAAGATTTTCCAGTTGCTGGTGTGGGCCGGCATGGTGCTGTACATCACTGGTACCTGGGGTGACCTGTACCAATACCTGGACCAGACGCAAGTGCCGCTGGGCAAACATAAAGTATCGATTGCCGACGTGCTGGGCGCCGCCATCTCCGTGGCGCTGATGCTGATGCTGGCGCTGTGGGTTGGTGCCGTGATGGAAGACCGCCTGATGAAGGTGGAATCCATGCACTCGAGCTTGCGGGTGGTGATGGCGCGCTTTGGCCGCGCGGTCCTGATTGTCGTGGCGGTGTTGCTGAGCCTGTCCGCGGTGGGCATCGATTTGACGGTGTTGTCGGTGTTTGGCGGGGCGCTGGGCGTGGGCCTGGGCCTGGGTTTGCAGAAAATTGCCAGCAATTACGTTTCCGGTTTCATTATCTTGCTGGACCGCAGCCTGACCATCGGCGACATGATTACCGTCGATAAGTTCAGTGGCCGCGTGATGCAAATCAATACCCGCTACACCGTACTGCAAGGCCTCGATGGCGTGGAATCGATTGTGCCGAATGAAATGCTGGTGTCCGGCGCGGTGCAGAATTCCACGCTGACCAACAAGAGCGTCTTGCTCAGCGCAAAAGTTTCTGTTGCTTATGACACCGACCTGGACTTGGCGCTGGGCTTGCTGGAGCAGGCGGCCCTGACGGTGGAGCGGGTCGTCAAGGACAAGGCGCCATCAGCCAACCTGGTGAATTTCGGCGCCGACGGCCTGGACTTGCAAGTCAGCTGGTGGATTTCCGATCCGGAAAATGGCCGGGGTGGCGTGATTTCCGACGTCAATCGTGCAATCTGGAAATTGTTGCAGGAACACCAGATATCCGTCCCGTTTCCGCAACGGGAAATGCGCATTATCGGTCCTGCAAGGTTGCCGGAAGGGTCATGATGGAGTGCGTGTCGCCTAAAAAATAATCAGTACTGACAGGCAATCCATCGTCAAGGGGGGCGGTTTCGGCGTACAATATCGCCCAACATGAGAAGTCGCGCCTGTTCAATTGGAACAGTTCGCGAACGATATCCCCCTACCTGGAGCAGTAATGATCCCTAGTTTACAAGCAGTGCTGGCCTTCCTCGATTCGGGCCTGTTGGGCCTGTCCGGTTGGCAAGTTTTTGCCTATACCATGGCAGTGACGCATATCACCATTGCCAGCGTCACGATTTATTTGCACCGCCACCAGGCGCACCGTGCATTGGAATTGCATGCGATCCCTTCGCATTTCTTCCGTTTCTGGCTGTGGCTGACGACCGGCCAGGTCACCAAGGAATGGGCGTCGATTCACCGCAAGCATCACGCGAAATGCGATACCGAAGAAGATCCGCACAGCCCGGTTACCCGCGGCATTAAAAAAGTATTCTGGGAAGGCGCAGAACTGTATCGCGCTGAATCCAAAAACAAGGAAACGCTGGAGAAATACGGCCACGGTACGCCGAATGACTGGATCGAGCGTAACCTGTATACCAAATACAGCGCCGCGGGCGTATCCGCTTTGCTGGTAGTAAACGTAATGCTGTTCGGCGTTATTGGTATTACCGTCTGGGCCATTCAAATGATCTGGATTCCCGTCACGGCGGCCGGCATTATCAATGGCATTGGTCACTACTGGGGCTATCGTAATTACGATTGCGCCGATGCGGCAACCAATATCATTCCATTGGGCCTGATTATTGGTGGCGAAGAACTGCACAATAATCACCACACGTTTGCCACGTCGGCAAAACTGTCGTCGAAATGGTATGAGTTCGATATTGGCTGGATGTATATCCGCATTCTGGAAACCCTGGGCCTGGCAAAAGTTAAGAAAGTCGCGCCAGAGCCGAAATTCCAGAAAGGCAAAATGGAAGCGGATCTGGAAACCCTGCAATCCGTGATTGCCAACCGTTATGATGTGATGGCGAAATACGCTAAATCCATCAAGGCGGCATGGAAAGATGAAATGCAGCATTTGAACAAGGCGGAACTGGAGGCACGTTTCCTGAAATCGTCCCGTAAATTGCTGCAGCGTGAACCAGCTAAACTGGAAGCGCCACAAAAGCAGCAATTGGTGGAATTGTTTGAGCACAGCAAAGTCCTGGAAACCATGCACACGATGCGGGTGGAACTGGGTGTGATTTGGGAACGTTCGCATTTCACCCGTGATCAATTACTGGCCAAGCTGCAAGACTGGTGCGACCGCGCCGAAGCATCCGGCATTAAATCGCTGCAGGAATTCTCACTGCGCCTGCGCAGCTATGCCTGAGCATTAAAACCCCGAGCGTTAAAACGCTTCCTTGAAAACGGCCCTGCGGGGCCGTTTTTATTTGGCCAACCGCCTTGTTTAAGCTAATTATTAGCGCGATCATGCTCATTTCTTACTTAAAATACGGTTAAACGCCTCGTGTTTTACCATTGCCTGCGCGCATCGTTCTGCTACCATGAAGACATTGCCTTTTTTGAAATGGAGAAGATATGCAATTCCGATGGATTAAAAAACTGGTGCTGGCCGTGGTGGTGATCGCCGTGTTATTTATGCTGACACCGTTTGCGATCGTGCCTCCAGGCCACCGCGGTGTCATAACCACCTTTGGTAAACCGTCGGAACAGGTTTATAGCGAAGGTATTCACTTCCGCTGGCCATTGGCGCAAACCATGCATTTGGTTGGCGTTGCCATTGAAAAAGGCGAAGGCGAGGGCGATGCGGCTTCCCGTGATTTGCAGCGGGTGACCACGCGCATTGCCATCAATTATCACGTCAAGCCGGAATCGGTCGTGTATGTGTATCGCGACCTCGGTAATAAACCTGGCGAACGGATTATCGTTCCAGCGGTGCAGGAAGCAGTCAAAGCCGTGACGGCCCGTTATACCGCGGAAGAATTGATTTCCAAGCGGGCCGGCGTGCGTGACGATATCGTGGCGGCATTGCGTGAACGTATGGCGCGGCACGGACTGGTCATCGATGAATTCTCGATTATCAGCTTCAACTTCAGTAAAACGTTTGATGAAGCGATTGAAGCGAAAACCACGGCGGAGCAATTGAAAATGAAAGCCGAGCGGGATTTGCAGCGGATTGAAGTGGAGGCGCAGCAGAAAATCGCCCGTGCCAAAGCCGAGGCCGAATCACTGGCAATGCAACGCCAGCAAGTGACAGCGGAGTTGCTGCGCTTGCGGGAAATTGAAAACCAGGCGAAAGCCATTGAGAAATGGGATGGGAAGTTGCCGAATACCATGGCTGGTGGAGCGGTGCCGTTTATTAATTTGCCGGCGAATACTAACGGTAAATAAGTAGCAAATAAAAAAGCCGCTCAGTGAGCGGCTTTTCTTTTTGAAACAAGGATCAATTATTTGATCTTGGTTTCTTTGTACAGAACGTGCTTGCGAGCTTTAGGATCGAACTTCATGATCTCCATTTTAGCTGGCATGGTGCGCTTGTTCTTGTCGGTCGTGTAGAAGTGACCCGTACCTGCGGTCGATTCCAGTTTGATTTTGTCGCGGCCGGTTTTTGCCATGATCTAGCTCCCTATTAAACTTTCTCGCCACGAGCACGCATGTCGGCCAGGACGGCGTCGATGCCTACCTTGTCGATGGTGCGCAGACCGGCGTTCGAAAGACGCAGGGTTACGTAACGGTTTTCAGATTCTACGAAGATGCGGCGGTTCTGCAGGTTAGGCAGGAAACGACGCTTGGTTTTGTTGTTAGCGTGGGAAACATTGTTGCCGACCATCGGCTTCTTCCCAGTGACTTGGCAAACACGTGCCATGGCGCACTCCTTGAGTTACTTCCAAAATTGGAAAAACGAGAGTATAGCGAAAAAACTTAGGTTTTTCAACGACTTGCGTAAAACAACTGTGTCATCTATTTTTAAGAAATTTAACAATTGGCGCAAGCTCTTGTTTTACATAGGTAAACTGCCTAACGAACAAGCAACTTCACAGCTGGCCATGTTCAGCAAATGAATGCACCTGGTGGCCGGCCACCACAAAATGGTCGAGGATGCGCACATCGACCAGCGCCAGCGCCTGGCCCAGTGCGCGGGTCAGCAGCAAATCCGCGTCGCTGGGTTCCGGCGCGCCGGACGGATGGTTGTGGGCCAGCATCACGCTGGCCGCATTGCGCTGCAGCGCTTCCCGCACCACTTCGCGCGGATAGACGCTGGTGTGCGACAGGGTGCCCCGGAACAGTTCGCAGGCGTCGATCAGGCGGTTCTTCACATCGAGGAACAGGACGTGAAACGATTCGTAAGGTTGGTGCGACAACGATAGCCGCAGGTATTGTTTAACGGCGTGCGGGGAGTGCAGGGCGATGCCGGTTTGCAATTGCTCGACCAGTGCACGGCGTGATAATTCCAGCACTGCTTGCAGTTGGGCAAAACGGGCGGCGCCGAGGCCGTGGATGGCGGAAAAATCGTCGACGCCGGCCGACAGCAAGCCTTGCAGCGAACCGAAGTGGCCCACTGCGTCATAGGCCAGCGCGATGGCGTCCTTGCCGCGCACGCCGACGCGCAGGAAAACAGCCAGTAATTCGGCATCGGACAGGGTGTGGGCGCCTTCGCGGATCAGCCGTTCGCGGGGACGCTGGTGAAGTGGCCAGTTGGAAATGCCCATGCTGAACCTCGCGCGGGGAGAAAGGCCTTCATTATGGCGAGCGCCGCCGCACACCGGCTTGCAGCAGATCAGCGCGGCGGCGCGTGCGGCGGCAAGGGCGTTGGCCACCACGGCGGCGGGGCGCTGCGGCCCAAGGTGGCTTACAATGTCGGATTCCCTGGCAATCACCTTGAAATATCATGTCTAACGAGCAACCCAACGTAGTTACGCCGTCGGCTTACCTGACCTTGCACTACCGCCTCGCCACCGTCGAGGGGACCGATATCGTCACCACCTTCAACGGCACGCCGGCCACCCTGATGCTGGGCCAGGGGCAACTGGCCCCTGTGCTGGAAGAATTGTTGCTGGGCATGCCGGAAGGAACGCATAAGACTTTTGACCTGGAACCGGGCGTCGGTTTCGGTCCGCGCAATCCTGAATTGGTGCGCCCCGTAACGCGCGCCACCCTGGAAGCGAATTCGCCGCCAGGCGAAGAGTACAAGATCGGCGACTTGGTGGATTTCGCCGCGCCGGGCGGCGGCCGCTTTGCCGGTGTCTTGCGCGAATTGCGCGACAACGATGCGATTTTCGACTTCAACCACCCGCTGGCCGGCCAGCCGGTAAAATTTGAAGTCAAATTAATTTCGGTTCTGTAAGGACTCAAGATGGATAAAGAACTGTTACTGGCGCAGCCGCGTGGCTTTTGCGCGGGTGTTGACCGCGCCATTGAAATCGTCGAGCGCGCGCTGGCCCAGTTTGGCGCCCCGATCTATGTGCGCCACGAAATTGTGCATAACGCGTATGTGGTCAACGATTTGCGCAGCAAGGGCGCGATTTTCATTGAAGAGCTGGACGATGTTCCGGCCGGTAACACCCTGGTGTTTTCCGCCCACGGCGTCTCGAAAGCCGTGCGCGCCGAAGCCGAAGCGCGCGGCCTGTCGATTTTTGACGCCACCTGCCCACTGGTGACCAAGGTGCACGTGGAAGTGTCGAAGATGCGCAAGCAGGGTTGCGAAATCATCATGATCGGCCACGATGGCCACCCGGAAGTCGAAGGCACCATGGGCCAGACCGAAGAGGGCATGTATCTGGTGGAAACCGTGGAAGACGTGCAAACGCTGCAGGTCAGGAATCCGGATGCGCTGGCGTACGTAACGCAAACCACCTTGTCGGTGGATGACACAACCGACATCATCGCGGCCTTGAAACTGCGTTTCCCGAACATTATCGAACCGAAGAAGGGCGATATCTGCTACGCCACCACCAACCGCCAGGAAGCCGTGAAATTCATGGCGCCGCAAGTCGAAGTGGTGATCGTGGTCGGCAGCCCGAACAGCTCGAACTCGAACCGCCTGCGCGAAGTGGCGGACAAGATGGGCACCCCGGCGTACATGGTCGACAATGCCACCCACATCAATCCGGCCTGGCTGGAAGGCCGCCTGCGCGTGGGCGTGACGGCGGGGGCTTCGGCACCGGAAGTGCTGGTGCAAGCCGTGATCGACCGCTTGAAAGAACTGGGTGTAAAAAGCGTGCGGGCACTCGATGGCGTGCAGGAAGCGGTGACGTTCCCTCTGCCCAAGGGGCTCGAAGGTGGTAAAAACGCAACAGTTTAATGTAAAAAAATGGAACGAAGCGCGCCGCGTCGTGGCGCGTTTATGCCGATTTCCGCGTCAATTCCAAGGGATTGGACCAGCAAATCGCTGTCTTTCCAATTTTTGAGTGATTTTTTGCGCGATTCGCCTCTGGACATAAATTAAATTCTGTGAACTTAATTTTTTTCCGATATTAGTTTTTGTTAAACATCGCTATCATTGCGGACGCTTGGCAACATGCATACGCAGTAGATAGACGCACAGCGTCTGATCAACGGCGGCACGCGGGGACTGTTTCCCCGGGTGCCGTTTTTGTTATGCGCCGGCGCTTAGGCGGCAACTTAGGTAGCGGCTCCTTAGTAGATGCTCATATAACGCGAACAAAGAGGCAATCCCCGATGGATACATTTATCCAACAAATAATCAATGGCCTGGTGCTGGGCAGCATGTATGCGCTGGTCGCGCTGGGCTACACCATGGTGTACGGTGTCCTGAACCTGATCAACTTCGCTCACGGCGACGTGCTGATGATCGGCGCCATGGCGGGTTTGACGATCCTGAACCTGCTGAACCATGTGGCGCCTGACCTGCCCGGCTTCGTCAAGCTGGCCATTGCCATCCTGGGCGCGATTCCCGTCTGCATGATCGTCAACATCGTCATCGAGCGCGTCGCGTACCGCCGCCTGCGCAACGCGCCGCGCCTGGCGCCGCTGATCACGGCCATCGGCGTGTCGATCCTGCTGCAAACATTCGCCATGATGATCTGGGGCCGCAACCCGCTGCCATTCCCGCAAATGCTGTCGTCCGACCCGATCATGCTGGGCGGCGCCGTGATTTCGCACACCCAGGTGCTGTTGCTGGTGCTGGCGGCTTGCGCGATGTTTGGCCTGGTGATGCTGGTGGAAAAAACCAAGATGGGCCGCGCCATGCGCGCCGTGGCGGAAAATCCCCGCGTGGCGGGCTTGATGGGCGTCGATTCGAACCGCGTGATTGTCGCCACCTTTGCCATCGGCGCCGGCCTGGCGGCCGTGGCCGGTGTGATGTGGGGCGCGAATTACGCGTCGATCCAGTTTGCCATGGGCTTCGTGCCGGGCCTGAAAGCCTTCTCGGCCGCGGTGCTGGGCGGCATCGGCAATATTTATGGCGCCATGATCGGCGGCATTGTGCTGGGCATTATTGAAAGCCTGGGCGCCGGTTACATCGGCGACCTGACCGGCGGATTCCTGGGGTCGCATTACCAGGATATCTTCGCCTTCGTGGTGCTGATCCTGGTGTTGACGGTGCGTCCGTCCGGCATCATGGGTGAGCGCGTGGCGGACCGCGCGTAAGGAGAACACCATGGCACTGTTGAATTTCGACGTACAAAAAGATCCGAAAAAAGCCTACACCAGCATGGCCATCGTGCTGGCCTTGCTGATCGTGTTCCCGTTCGCGGCGGCCCCATTTGGCAACTCGTGGGTGCGCATTGTCGACCTGGCGCTGCTGTACATCATGCTGGCGCTGGGCCTGAACATCGTGGTCGGCTTTGCCGGCTTGCTGGACCTGGGCTACATCGCGTTTTACGCGGTGGGAGCCTACATGACGGGCATGCTGGCGTCGCCGCAATTTGCGACCTTGCTGGAATCGGTCATCAATAACTATGAACCGCTGGGCAATGCGCTGGTCGCCCTGTTCGGCGAGGACATCCGCACCAACGGCATTCACCTGTCGGTGTGGGTGATCGTTCCGCTGGGCGCGGCGCTGGCGGCGCTGTTTGGCGCCATCCTCGGCGCCCCGACGCTGAAATTGCGCGGCGACTACCTGGCCATCGTGACCCTGGGCTTCGGTGAAATCATCCGGATCTTCATGAATAACCTGAATGAGCCGATCAACTTCACCAACGGCCCGCAGGGTATCAACCTGATCGACCCGATCCGCGTGTTCGGCGTGTCGCTGGCCGGTGAGGCGGGCTCGCGCGCCACGGTCTTTATTGGCGGCTTCGGCATGCCGTCCGTGAACGCGTATTACTTCCTGTTCCTGGTGCTGACCATTGCAATCGTGTTCGTGACCAGTCGCCTGCAGCATTCGCGCCTGGGCCGCGCCTGGGTGGCGATCCGCGAAGATGAAATCGCGGCCAAGGCCATGGGCATCAATACCCGCAACGTGAAACTGCTGGCGTTCTCGATGGGCGCCTCGTTTGGCGGCATTGCCGGCGCGATGTTTGCCTCGTTCCAGGGCTTTGTGTCGCCGGAATCGTTCTCGCTGACCGAATCGATTGCCGTGCTGGCGATGGTGGTGCTGGGCGGTATCGGCCACATCCCGGGCGTGATCATGGGTGGCGCCTTGCTGGCGGCGCTGCCGGAAGTCTTGCGCCACGTGGTGGAGCCGCTGCAGCAAAAGCTGTTCGGCCACGTGATCATCGAAGCGGAAGTGCTGCGCCAGCTGCTGTACGGCCTGGCCATGGTGGTGATCATGCTGACGCGCCCGGCTGGCCTGTGGCCGTCGCCCAAGCACGAAGACCGTCCGGACGGCGATTCGGACACCAAAGAGCAATCGTCCGGCGTGATGCCAGCGTGAGGAAGTAATGAGCATGCAGAACAATGAGCAAGTAATGTTGAATATCGCCGGCGTGAATAAACGCTTTGGCGGCCTGCAGGCGCTGACCGATGTCGGCATCAAGATCATGCAGGGCCAGATCTATGGCCTGATCGGCCCGAACGGCGCCGGCAAGACCACGTTCTTCAACGTGATCACCGGCCTGTACCAGCCTGACACCGGCACCTTTGAACTGGCCGGCAAACCGTATTCGCCGTCGGCGCCGCATGAAGTGGCGAAAGCGGGCATCGCCCGCACGTTCCAGAACATCCGCCTGTTCGGTGAAATGACGGCGCTGGAAAACGTCATGGTGGGCCGCCACGTGCGCTCGCATCAGGGCGTGTTTGGCGCGATTTTCCGCCACAAGGCGGCGCGCGAGGAAGAAGCGTCGATCCGTGCCCGCGCCCAGGAATTGCTGGACTTCGTCGGCATCGGCGCGTTTGCCAACCGCACCTCGAAGTTCCTGTCGTATGGCGACCAGCGCCGCCTGGAAATCGCCCGCGCGCTGGCGACCGACCCGCAATTGCTGGCGCTCGATGAACCGGCGGCCGGCATGAATGCGACGGAAAAGCTGGCGCTGAAGGAATTGCTGGTGAAAATTAAGGCCCAGGGCAAGACCGTGCTGCTGATCGAGCACGACGTCAAGATGATGATGAGCCTGTGTGACCGCATCACGGTGCTGGAATACGGCAAGCGCATTGCGGAAGGCTTGCCGGCGGAAATACAAAGCAATCAGGCGGTGATCGACGCCTACCTGGGAGGATCGCACTGATGTCGGACAATGTATTGAAGGTTTCGGGCCTGAAGGTGGCGTATGGCGGCATCAAGGCCGTCAAGGGCATCGACCTGGAAGTCAACAAGGGGGAATTGGTCACCCTGATCGGCGCCAACGGCGCCGGCAAGACCACCACCCTGAAAGCCATTACCGGCACCCTGCCGGCCTGCAAGGTCGAAGGCACGGTGTCGTACCTGGGCAAGTCACTCAAGGGGACGCAATCGTTCCACCTGGTCGAGCAAAAGCTGGCGATGGTGCCGGAAGGCCGCGGCGTGTTCACCCGCATGACCATCGTGGAAAACCTGCAGATGGGCGCCTACACCCGCGATGACAAGGCGGGCATCGAGGCCGATATCGCCAAGTGGTTCGACATCTTCCCGCGCCTGAAAGAGCGTGCCGGCCAGCTGGCGGGCACCTTGTCCGGCGGCGAGCAGCAGATGCTGGCGATGGCGCGCGCGCTGATGTGCCATCCAACCCTGCTGTTGCTCGATGAACCGTCGATGGGCTTGTCGCCGATTATGGTCGACAAGATCTTCGAAGTGATCCGCAATGTCTCGAAAGAGGGCATCACGATCCTGCTGGTGGAGCAAAACGCCAAGCTGGCGCTGCAGGCGGCGCACCGTGGCTACGTGATGGAATCGGGCTTGGTGACGATGACGGGCAACGCGAAAGACATGCTGGACGACCCGCGCGTGAAAGCCGCCTACCTGGGCGAATAAAGTACGCTTTCATCCGGGTTCTTTGCTATCGCCACTACATCGCACGATAGTGCTAAAGGGGCCAGGCCCCAAAGTTCGGTGCGGGAATGGCGGCGGTTCCTCTATACTGGCGCTTCCCCTCCGATGGAGAAGCGCCGGCCATGCCCGTCAAATCCCTGCCCGAACTGGACTTGCTGGAACAGTTGATCGACGAGGGCAGGCCATGGCTGACGGTGGAAACCGCTTGCACGGTGGCCGCCGACAGCCGGCAGTTTCCCGTCCATGTGCTGACGCTCGGCAGCACCGATCCCAACGCGCCCGCCCTGGGCCTGTTTGGCGGCATCCACGGCCTGGAGCGCATCGGCACCCAGGTCATCCTGTCTTTCCTGCAATCGCTGGTGGCGCGCCTGCGCTGGGATGAGGTGTTGCAGCGCCAATTGGCGGAAATCCGGCTGGTGCTGATGCCGCTGGTGAACCCGGGCGGCATGTACCTGGCCACGCGCGCCAATCCGCAAGGCGTCGACTTGATGCGCAACTCGCCGGTGCAGGCCAGCGAACGGGTGCCCATGCTGTTGGGAGGGCAGCGCCTGTCATCCCACTTGCCGTGGTACCGGGGCCGCTTTGGCGCGCGGATGGAAGCCGAGAGCCGCGCCGTGTGTGCGGTGGTCGAGCGCGAATTGCTGCCGCGCCGCTTCAGCCTGACGCTCGATTGCCATTCCGGCTTCGGCTTGCGCGACCGTATCTGGTTCCCCCATGCCCATACCCGCACGCCGATCACCCATTTGCCGGAAATCGCCGCGCTGGAAGAGTTATTCACCGGCAGCTATCCGCACCATCCGTACACGTTCGAGCCGCAAAGCCTGCAATACCGCACTCATGGCGATTTGTGGGATTACCTGTACCTGAAAGCGGCGCGCCGGGCGGAAACGCTGTTCTTGCCGCTGACCCTGGAAATGGGATCGTGGCTGTGGGTGAAAAAGAATCCGCGCCAGCTGTTTTCCCGGCTGGGCGCGTTCAATCCCACCTTGCTGCACCGCCAGCAGCGGGTCTTGCGCAGCCACCTGATGTGGTTCGAGTTCTTGATGCGGGCGGTGGCGGCGCATGCGCGCTGGCTGCCCGATGACCTGGGGCGGTTGGCGCAGCGCAAGCGGGCCCTGGCGCGGTGGTACGGGGTGGGCGCCGGATGACGACCGCACTTGGACCGGCCCGGGCCGATGGCGCCGGCCGCATGCCGGCGGACAGCGCCGCCGTGCGCGGCATGCCGCATGATCCCGGCGCGCAGCAGGCCGGGGCGCGCAGTGCGCACGTCTGGGTGCTGTTGCGCGGCCTGGTGCGCGAACGCCGCCACTGGGGTGGCTTTCCCGCGCAATTGCGGGCGGCGCTGCCGGGCAGTGTCATTCTCACGCCGGATCTGCCCGGCAATGGCAGCCGCAGTCATGAAATCAGTCCGGCCACGGTCGATGGCATGGTGGCGGCATTGCGCGCGGATTTGCAGGCTCGTGGTATCAGCGGCCCGGTGAATGTGCTGGCATTATCTCTGGGCGCCATGGTGGCCACGCAATGGCGTGCACGTTATCCGGAGGAAATCGCCCACTGCGTACTGATCAACACGAGCATGCGTCCGTTCAGTCCGTTCTATCAGCGCCTGCGCTGGCGTAATTACCCGGCCATCGTGCGCGAACTGGCGTTCGGCGATCCTGCCAGCCGCGAAGCGCTGATTTTGCGCCTGACCAGCGCGCGCCATGGCGACGATGCGGCATTGCGGCGGCAATGGCAGGCCTGGCAGCGGGAGTGCCCGGTCACGCGCGTCAATGCGCTGCGCCAGTTGCTGGCGGCCAGCCGCTATCGCGCGCCGGTTACGGGCAATGGGGGACCGTTATTGATCTTGAATGGCGCGCGCGACCGGCTGGTCGATCCGCGTTGCTCGGAACGGCTGGCGCAGGCATGGCAGGTGACCTTGCGGTCGCACCCGGAGGCCGGGCATGATTTGCCGCTTGATGAGGGAGCGTGGGTGGCGGAGCAGGTGGCCGGCTGGATGGCGGCCGCGAAAGGTGTCCCCTGACGGGCGTCCACCAAAAACCGCGCGCACAAAAAAAGAGCCCCGGACGAAGCCGGGGCAGTGAAGGACATCCGCTTGAGAGGACACCACGGATGCCGAGGAGACCTTGCGTCAGCGGATCCGGCCGCCTGCTGCAGGGCAGGGGCCGGAAGCTTCATTCAATTACTTCTTCGGCGTAACCTTGGCGGCGGCAGCGGCGAACTGGTTCACAGCGGCGTTCAGGTTGGTTTCGATGGCTTCCGAAGCTTGCTTGGCGGTTTTGGTGAACTGCTCGTAACCGGCGCTGGCGTTGCCCAGGGTCGATTTCAGCAGGGCGATCGCGTTTTCGGTGCCGGCTGGGGCGTTCTTGCTCACTTCGTCAACCAGCGAAATGACTTTGCGGTTGGTTTCTGCGATTTGGGTTTCAGCGGCTTTGGTGAATTCAGCTTGGGTGCCGGAAGCGATCGCTGCCAGGTGACGGCCGTAAGCGATGGCTTTTTCAGCGGTCGGCTGAGCTTGGGCAGCGGTCAGGGAGAAGAATTCTTGTGGATCTTTGGCGGCCAGCAGTTGCTTGGCGGCGATCGACGACTCTTCCAGCGACGCTTTGGCGGCGCTCAGGTTCAGGTCCACCAGTTTTTCCACGCCTTCGAACGCTTTGTTGGTCAGCGACGAGAAGATCGCGAATTGGCTTTCGAAATTAGCTTTGGTGGCATTGGAAAATTGCTCAGGAATAGCAAACATGTAAATCTCCAGTTTTGAGTGGATCAAGCGGTTATACCTGTAGTCAACAACTTTACGTCTGGTGATTCAGGCCGGGGGTAGTGAATGGTGCATCGCAACAAGGCCGATTTTACGGACTTCAATTTTTAAGTCAAGCGATTTTTGTGCGTTGCACAAAGGTATCTACTGAGCACAATTTTAAGGGCGTGAAGCTTGCCGAGTGCAAGCAATGGCGCGGCCTTGGCGCCATGTGGTGTTGCAAAAAATAGAACGGTCATGCTGCACTTGCAGCATGGAAATGACGATTGTGTTGCAATGTGGTTTGCTGCGGCAATCCGCGCCGATTTTTCCCCCATGCTAGACTCATCCCCCCGGTGTTGTCATTCCCGCTGCATCGTCCTTTTTCACACTCCTGGTTGCACATGTCCCGGCCTGCCTCCTTCTTTTCGCCCATTCCCGTCTTTTTCGTGTTCTTGTGGAGCACCGGTTTCATTGTCGCCAAGTTTGGTTTGCCCTATGCGCCGCCGCTGATGTTCCTGCTGCTGCGCTTTACCGGTGTGCTGGCGCTGCTGGGGCCGGCCGTGCTGATCATGAAAGCGCCGTGGCCGGCCGGCCAGGTCGGCCATGTGGCGCTGGCCGGTATTTTGTTGCAGGCCGGCTATTTGTCGGGCGTATGGGTCGCCATTAAGCTGGGCATGCCGGCCGGCGTCACGGCGCTGATCGTGGGCATGCAGCCGATTTTGACGGCGGTGTCGGCGCGGCTGATCGGCGAATCGGTGCGGCCGCGCCAGTGGCTGGGGCTGGTATTCGGCCTGGCTGGCGTGGCGCTGGTGGTGTATGCCAAGATCACCATGATCGGGCTGTCGTTTGCCGCAATTGCGCTGTGCGTGTTCGCACTGCTGTCGATCACGGCCGGCACCATGTACCAGCGCCGCTTTTGCCCGCAATTTGATTTACGCACCGGCACCATCATCCAGTTTGCCGCGTCGTTCATCGTGGTGTGGCCGTTTGCCGTGTACTTTGAGGAATTCTCTGACATACAATGGACGCCGCGCTTCCTGGGCGCGCTGGCCTGGGCCGTGCTGGCGCTGTCTATTGCCGCGATCTTCCTGCTGTTTGCCCTGATCCGCCGCAGCGACGCCACCAAGGTCACCAGCCTGCTGTACCTGACCCCGCCAACCACGGCCGTGATGGCCTGGCTGATGTTTGGCGAAGCGTTCAGCGTCCTGGGCGTGGCCGGCATGGCGCTGGCCGTGACCGGGGTGTTCTTTGTCGTGAAACAAACTAAATAAAACTCTATGATTTCCACACCCGACCAGCAGGCGGTGGATGCCGCCATCACATCCCGCCGCTCGATCCGCGCTTTCCTGCCCACTCCGGTGGCACGGGAAGACATTGAAAAAATCCTCGATGTGGCGGCGCGCGCCCCCTCCGGGACCAATACCCAGCCATGGAAAGTGTATGTGCTGACGGGCGAAAAAAAGCAGGAACTGACGTCGCGTATCCTGGCCGCCCATGCGGATCCGGCGCTGGCGCAGCAGCACACCGAAGAATATGCGTACTACCCCCGGGAATGGCAGTCGCCATACATCGACCGGCGCCGCAAAGTCGGTTGGGATTTATATAAGTTGCTGGGCCTGGCCCGCGACAACAAGGCCGGCATGGCTGCCCAGCACGGCCGCAATTACGCCTTCTTCGATGCGCCGGTCGGCCTGATGTTTACCATCGACCGGGTGATGGAGCAGGGCTCGTGGCTGGACTATGGCATGTTCTTGCAAAACATCATGGTGGCGGCGCGCGGACGGGGCCTGGACACCTGTCCGCAAGCAGCGTTTACGCAATACCACACTATTATTCGTGCGGTGCTGGATTTGCCGGATAATGAAATGGTCGTGTGTGGCATGTCGCTGGGCTACGCCGACCATAATAAGATTGAAAACACGCTGGTCACTGAACGTGAATCGTTAGCCAACTTCGTAAAATTTGTGGACTAGACAAGCTGTGGTTTGCCGGCCGCGCAGAATGAAAAAATGCGCTGCCGGATGCTTGCGGGCGGCCAACGTTTTGCTACACTGCAACGGGAGTAGTCACACTGCATTGTGGGGATTGGAATGAACAAATTTGCTATTGGCGCGTTGTTAACGGCTTTGTGTGTCACGTTACCCGTGACGGCGGTACAGGCCAAGGAAGGTGCGCGCAAAACGTCGGTCAAGAAGGTCAAGGGGGAAGGCAAAGCCAAGGCCGCCAGGCTGCCGCTGCGCGTCGCCGCTGCACCGGACGCCGAACGTAAAGTACGCCGCGTCATCACCGTCAATGGCAAGCGCAAGGTCGTGTACCAGCGCATCCTGACCGCCGCCCCGGCGCTGGCGTCGCCCACCATGGGTGAACTGGCCGGGCTGGGCTTGACGCCGGACGCGCTGGCGCTGCAATCGAATGTGGCGTACGTGCTGGACCAGGCCAATTCTGAAGTGCTGTTTGAAAAAAATGCCAATGTGGCCTTGCCAATCGCCTCGATCACCAAGATGATGACCGGCCTGGTGGTGGTGGAAGCCAACCAGGACATGGATGAAGTGCTGGCCATCACGGATGACGACATCGACCAGGAAAAGCACACGGGTTCGCGCCTGAAAGTCGGCACCCAGCTGACGCGGGCATCGATGCTGCAACTTGCGCTGATGAGTTCGGAAAACCGCGCCGCCTCGGCCCTGGGCCGCAATTATCCGGGCGGCTTGCCGGCGTTTGTCGATGCCATGAATGCCAAGGCCCGTTCGCTGGGCATGTCCGATACCTATTACGTGGATTCCAGCGGCTTGTCCAAGCGCAACATGGCCAGCGCCCGCGACCTGGCGAAACTGGCGATGGCCGCTTACCAGCACCCGGTGTTGCGGGAATATTCGACGGCGCCGAAAGCCGTGGTGGAAGCCAGTGGCCGTCCGATGCACTTCGGCACCACCAACCGCCTGATCGCCACGCCGGGCTGGGAAATCGGGCTGCAAAAGACCGGCTTTATTAATGAGGCGGGGCGCTGCCTGATGATGCAAGCGGTGATCCAGGGCCGCGCCGTCATCATGGTGCTGCTCGATGCGAAAGGTTCCGCGGCCCGCGCCGCGGATGCGGGCCGCGTGCGCAAATGGCTGGAAGCCATCAAGCCGTCCAGCATCATTGGCGCCAGCACTTCGGTCGGCAGTGGCGCCGCGGCGCCCCAGGCGTATTCGTCGGGCATGTAACCTGTACCCGCAAACAGCAAGGCCGGCAATTCGCCGGCCTTTTTACTTGCGTCATCTCATGCAATGTCACACGCCGGGGTCAGACCCCAAGGTGTGACATGCGGGGGATCACTCTTGATGGGTATAGCCCAAGGTGGCGGAAATCTGGTTGGCAGTGCTAATCAGGTCTTCCAGCCATTCATCTTGCAGCCGGTCGGCCGGGGCGGAAATCGACAGGCCGGCCACCAGCTTGCCGGAATCGTCGCGGATGCCGGCCGCCATGCAGCGCACACCGAGCTCCAGTTCTTCGTTGTCCCGCGCATAGCCCCGGGCGCGCACCAGGCTCAGTTCGCGTTCCAGCTTGGCCAGGTCCGTGATGGAATTCTTGTTGTGGCCGGCCAGTCCGGTGCGGGTGGCATAGGCGCGGATGGCTTTCGGATCATCGACCGACAGGAACAGCTTGCCGGTCGACGTCAGGTGCAGTGGACCACGGCCGCCGATGGCGCGCACCACCTGCATGCCGGAGCGTTCGGAAAACGCGCGGTCGATGTACACGATCTCGTCGCCCTGGCGCACCGACAGGTTAATGGTCTGCTGGGTTTTCTTGTGCAGGGTGCGCATGAAGTCCAGCGCCGCTTCGCGCACCGACAAGCGGCTTTTCACCACATTGCCCAACTCCAGCAAGCGCATGCCGAGGCGGTAAGTGCCGGGCTCGATCCGGTCGACAAAGCGGGTAATCACCATGTCGTTGAGGATGCGGTGGGCAGTCGAGGGGTGCAATCCGGACACTTTAGAGAGTTCCTTCAAACTCACCGGGTCCGGATACTTGGCCAACGCGTCGAGCAAGGCCACCATGCGCTCGATGACCTGAATGGTCGTCTTTTGCTCTGGAATAGGTTCGATTTTCATATTATGGTTGGTGCAATGCAGTATCAGATACCCAATTTATACCATGATGTGAAAAAAATGGGAATTCCGGCACGCGCGTGCGCTATGAAGCGGGCATAATGGCGCACCGTGTCAGTGACTCTTCTATCATTTTGTGCTATGGCCCAACCGGATCAACCCATCAGCGAATTCAAAAGCAAAAGCGGCTTCAAGCGGATCGTCTCCGCATTGTTTTACTCGTTTGATGGATTGAAGACGGCGTTGCAGTCCGAACATGCGTTCCGCCAGGAATTGATGTTGCTGGCGGCGGCGACGGTGGCGGCGTTTGCCTTGCCGGTGTCGGCCTTTGAGCGGCTGGCCATGCTGGGTTCGATTGTGCTGATGCTGATTGTCGAGTTGATCAATTCCGCGATCGAAGCCGTGGTCGACCGCGTTTCACTGGAGCGCCATCCATTGTCGAAAAACGCCAAGGACTTTGGCAGCGCCGCTGTATTGCTGGCTGGCCTGCTGGCAGCGGCCGTCTGGGCCACGATACTGGTACAGCGGTTCGCGTAAGCCGTTTATGCTTTCAATGCATATGGATGCTTGAAATGCTTAGTTCTCAAGTATAAGCGCGCCCCGTAATCTAGAGCTTCCAAAGTTCAACCAAAACGGGGTTAATAAGATGCTGTACAAGAAACTTTTCGCTGCACTGGCTGTTTCCGCTGTCGCAATCGCTCCTGTAGCACCAGCAATGGCTGCAGAATTCAGTTTGCTCAATGTATCGTACGACCCCACCCGGGAACTGTACCAGGACGTCAACACCGCCTTTGCCAAGTATTACCAGGCCAAGACCGGCGATACCGTGAAAATCAAGCAATCGCACGGCGGTTCCGGCAAACAGGGCCGCGCCGTCATCGATGGCCTGGAAGCGGACGTCGTGACCCTGGCGCTGGCGTATGACATTGACGCCATTGCCGAGCGCAAGCTGCTGGCCCAGGACTGGCAAAAACGCTTGACCCACAACAGCACCCCATACAGCTCGACCATCGTGTTCCTGGTCCGTAAGGGCAACCCGAAAGGCATCAAGGACTGGGGCGACCTGGTGAAACCCGGCGTGTCGGTGATTACGCCGAATCCGAAAACCTCCGGCGGCGCCCGCTGGAACCACCTGGCCGCTTACGGTTACGCGCTGCGCCAGCCAGGCGGCACCCCGGCCACCGCCAAGGATTACCTGACCAAGCTGTACAAAAACGTGCCGGTGCTCGATTCCGGCGCCCGCGGTTCGACCACCACGTTCGTTGAGCGCGGCATCGGCGACGTGCTGCTGGCGTGGGAAAACGAAGCACTGCTGGCGGTCAAGGAACTGGGGCCAAGCAAGTTCGACATCATCGCGCCATCCGTGTCCATCCTGGCGGAACCGCCAGTGGCCGTGGTCGATAAAGTCGCGGACAAGCGCGGCACCCGCAAAGTGGCCGAGGCGTACCTGAACTACCTGTACACCGACGAAGCGCAGGAAATCATCGCGAAGAATTACTACCGTCCAACGGTGGAAAAAGAAGCGAAGAAATATGCCGCACAATTCCCGAGCGTGAAACTGTTCACCTTGGCGCAAGTGTCGGGTGACTGGGCCAAGGCGCATAACACGCACTTCGCCGATGGCGGCCTGTTCGATCAGATTTATCAGCCAGGCAAGTAACACAGGGACGCCTGGCCTGCGGGCCGGGCTTCCCCATACCAGTCACAATATGACCATGTTGCCAATGCGGCCAGATCAGGCGCACAATGCGCATTCGGCAACATGATCATTGATTAAACTTTTCAGGAGATACGTATGACCCTGCGCCTGGGCGACACCGCCCCAGATTTCGAGCAGCAATCCTCCATCGGCCCGATCAAATTCCATGAGTGGGCTGGTAATTCGTGGGTGGTCCTGTTCTCCCATCCAGCCGATTTCACGCCAGTCTGCACCACCGAACTGGGCCTGACCGCCAAGCTGAAACCGGAATTCGACAAGCGCAACGTCAAAGCCATCGCGCTGTCGGTGGACCCGGTGGAATCGCACACGGCATGGATCAAGGATATCGAAGAAACCCAGAAAACCGTGGTGGGTTTCCCGATCATCGCTGACGCCGACAAGAAAGTCGCCAACCTGTACGACATGATCCACCCGGAACAGTCGGCCACCGCCACCGTGCGCACCCTGTTCGTGATCGACCCGAACAAGAAAATCCGCCTGTCCATCACCTATCCGATGAGCACCGGCCGTAACTTCGACGAAGTGCTGCGCGTGATCGACGCCTTGCAACTGACCGATGGCTACACCGTGGCCACCCCGGGCAACTGGAAAGATGGCGATGACGTGATCATCCCGCTGACCGTGCAAGATCCGGACGTCCTGAAACAGAAATACCCTAAAGGTTTCAAAGCCGAACGCCCATACCTGCGCGTGACGCCACAGCCGAACAAGTAACAGGAAATGGGGCGCAAGCCCCATTTTTTTTGTCTATCGTCATTTTCCGCATATCCAAATACATCGCTTCCGCATAAGCAAATAAGCACTCTGTTGTTTGGCGTATATGCAACCTCCCGTACCCTTGCGAACTCTAGGGGAGAATTGCATGGATATATCGTTTGTCATTTCGGGTTTCGCGGTCGGTATCCTGGTGGGTATGACCGGTGTGGGTGGGGGCTCGCTGATGACGCCGTTGCTGACCCTGGTGTTTGGCGTGTCGCCTTCCGTGGCCGTGGGCACCGACCTGGCCTTCGCTTCCATTACCAAAACCGCCGGCACCGTGACGCATCGCGTACGGGGCACCGTGCGCTGGGATATTGTGCGCCTGCTGTGCTATGGCGCGTTGCCTGCCGCCGTCGTGGCCGCCATTGGACTGAAGCAGTTTGGCGCGCTGGACAAGGAAATCGGCCAGATCATCCGTTATTCGATTGCCGGCTCCGTCATGCTGACGGTGGTGGCGCTGCTGTTCAAGCGCAAAATGCTGGACTGGATCACGGCCCACCCTGAGCGCCAGTTGCAGGGCCGCGCGCTCGACATTTCCACCATCGTGGCCGGCGCCGTGCTGGGCATGCTGGTCACGGTGTCGTCGATCGGCGCCGGCGCCATTGGCGCCACCCTGCTGGTCATGATGTATCCGCGCCTGAGCGCCGCCGAAGTGGCGGGCACCGACATTGCCTACGCCGTGCCGCTGACGGCGATTGCCGCCATCGGCCACTGGTGGCTCGGTTCGATCGACTGGATGCTGCTGGTGACCCTGCTGGTCGGCTCGGTGCCCGGCATCACGATCGGTTCGTGGTTTGCCCGCGCCGTACCGGAACGCATCCTGCGCGCCTTGCTGGCCATGACACTGATGGGTGTCGCCGCCAAGCTGATCGCATAGCCGACACTCAGCGCGTACCAATATATTCGTTATATCCATATATGCAGGGCGGCAGTGCCGGAAGGCGCGCCGCCCTGTTGCTTTTTCCGTGCAAGCCGCGCCGCTACTGGGGAAAAGCCCAATTGACCTGCTTTTCGGCAATTCTTATATAGCGTAAGCGACTATGCAAATGATTAATCATTCGTTTGTCGTATGCGGAATGGGTGCGAATATGGCGCCCTCATAGAAGGATTTGTAATAAGGGCTTACCCATGTCTGCAACCTACGCACAATCGGCCTCCTCAGCGGCCACCTCTGCGGTCACAGCGGCGCCACACCCGGCCAGGCGGCCGGCGCCATACCGCGTGATGCCGGGCTTTAACCTGTCGCTGGGCTTCACCCTGCTGTACCTGACCCTGATCGTGCTGATCCCGTTATCGGCCGTGTTCCTGAAAACGTTCACGATGGACTGGGACCATTTCGTCCGCACCGTGACGTCCGACCGCGTGATGGCGTCGTACCGCCTGACGTTTGGCGCCTCGCTGATCGGCGCCAGCATCAATGCGGTGTTCGGCTTCATCGTGGCCTGGGTGCTGGTGCGCTACCAGTTCCCCGGCAAACGCATCGTCGACGCGCTGGTGGACTTGCCGTTTGCCCTGCCCACCGCCGTGGCCGGCATCACCTTGACGGCGCTGTATTCGGCTAACGGCTGGTTCGGTTCCATCCTTGAAGCCAAGTTGGGTTTGAAAATCGCCTTTACGCCGATCGGTGTCATGGTGGCGCTGACCTTCATCGGCTTGCCGTTCGTGGTGCGTACTGTCCAGCCGGTGCTGGAAGATGCCGAGCGCGAACTGGAAGAAGCCGCCGCCAGCCTGGGCGCCAGCGCCTGGCAAACCTTTACCCGCGTGGTGTTCCCGACCGTGCTGCCCTCGCTGCTGACCGGTTTTGCCCTGGCGTTTGCCCGCGCCACCGGTGAATACGGTTCGGTCATCTTCATCGCCGGCAACATGCCAATGGTGTCGGAAATCACGCCGCTGTTCATTATCACCAAGCTGGAGCAGTACGACTATGCGGGCGCCACCGCGATTGCCGTGGTGATGCTGTTGATTTCGTTTGTGCTGCTGTTGGCCATTAACCTGTTGCAGGCCTGGGCCCGCGGCAAATCCGGCAAGGGGAAATAAGATGAGTGGAGCACCTGTAACACCCGTGCGCCGGGGCGAACTGCCGCAGCAAACCAATGCGCTGGAACCCGCGTGGGTCAAGGTGGCGTTGATCACCGTGGCGCTGATCTTTTTGACGCTGTTCCTGTTCGTGCCGTTGGTGGCGGTGTTTACCGAAGCGCTGAAAAAAGGCTGGGAAACGTATTTCACGGCGATCCGCGAAGACGATGCGATCGCCGCCATCAAGCTGACCCTGATTACCGCCGCCATTGCCGTACCGCTGAACCTGATCTTTGGCGTGGCCGCTTCGTGGTGTATCGCCAAGTTTGAATTCACGGGAAAGAGCCTGCTGCTGACCCTGATCGACTTGCCGTTTTCCGTGTCTCCCGTGATTTCCGGCCTGATTTACGTGCTGCTGTTTGGCGCCCAGGGCTGGTTCGGTCCCTGGCTGCAGGAACACGACATCAAGATCCTGTTTGCCGTGCCGGGCATCGTGCTGGCCACCATCTTCGTTACCTTCCCGTTCGTGGCGCGCGAACTGATCCCGCTGATGCAGGCGCAGGGCAGTGAGGAAGAAGAGGCGGCCATCGTGCTGGGCGCGTCGGGCTGGCAAACCTTCTTCCGCGTGACCCTGCCGAACATCAAGTGGGGCCTGTTGTATGGCGTGATCTTGTGTAACGCCCGCGCCATGGGCGAGTTCGGCGCCGTGTCCGTGGTGTCCGGCCACATCCGCGGTGAAACCAATACGGTGCCGCTGCAGGTGGAAATTCTTTACAACGAATACAACTTCGCGGCCGCCTTTGCCGTCGCCTCGCTGCTGGCCTTGCTGGCGCTGGTGACCCTGGCCCTGAAATCCTTTATCGCGTGGCGTCTCCATGAAGACTATGCCGGCGCGGACAATGCACACTGAGACGGAGTACAGCCATGACCATCGCGGTTAAAAACATCAACAAACGCTTCGGCGACTTCGTCGCCCTGAACAACGTGTCGCTGGATTTCCCGACCGGTGAACTGACGGCGCTGCTGGGCCCGTCGGGCTGCGGCAAAACCACCTTGTTGCGCTGCATCGCCGGCCTGGAACATCCGGATTCCGGCCAGGTCCTGCTGGACGGCAGCGACGCGTCGGACCGCCACGTGCGCGAGCGCCAGGTGGGCTTCGTGTTCCAGCACTATGCGCTGTTCAAGCACATGACCGTGTTTGAAAACGTGGCGTTCGGCCTGCGCGTGAAATCGCGCGCCGAGCGTCCATCGGAAACGCAAATCCGCAAGAAAGTCATGGACTTGCTGGGCCTGGTGCAGCTGGACTGGCTGGCCGACCGCTATCCGCCGCAATTGTCCGGCGGCCAGCGCCAGCGTATCGCCCTGGCGCGCGCGTTGGCAGTCGAGCCGCGCGTGCTGTTGCTGGACGAACCATTTGGCGCGCTCGACGCGAAAGTGCGCAAGGAATTGCGCCGCTGGCTGCGCCGCCTGCACGATGAATTGCACGTGACGTCGATTTTCGTCACGCACGACCAGGAAGAGGCGCTGGAAGTGGCGGACCAGGTGGTCTTGATGAACAAGGGCAAAGTCGAACAATTGGGGGCGCCGGACGAAGTCTACAACCACCCGCAATCGCCGTTCGTCTACGGCTTCCTGGGTAACGTCAACGTGTTCCACGGCCGCGTGCACGAAGGCGTCATCACCAGCGGCGACATCGCGCTCGATATACCAACCCACGGCGCGGTGCAGGACAGCAAAGGCACCGCCTATGTCCGCCCGCACGACCTCGATGTTGACCGCTACACGCCGGACGCCGATGGCATCGTCGTGAAATTGCGCCGCGCGCACGCGATCGGCCCGCTGGCCCAGCTGGACCTGGAGCGCGCCGATAACGCTGAACTGATCGAGGCGGTGATCCCCAACGAGCGCTACCGCCAGTTGGGTTTAAAGGATGGCGAAACCCTGGTGGTGCGCCCGAAACGTTTGCATGTGTTTGTCGATGAAGGTACCGCCATATGAACTTCCAACAATTACGCTCGATCCGCGAAGCGGCCCGCCGCAACTACAACCTGACCGAAGTCGCCAACGCGCTCTACACGTCGCAGCCTGGCGTGTCGCGCCAGATCCGCGAGCTGGAAGACGAACTCGGCGTGGTCATCTTTGAGCGCAACGGCAAGCGCCTGACGGGGTTGACCGAGCCGGGCAAGGGCATCTTGAAAATCGTCGAACGCTTGCTGGTGGAAGCGGAAAACCTGCAGCAGGCCAGCCTGGAATACGCGGGCCAGAGCAGCGGCACCCTGACCATCGCCGCGACCCACACGCAAGCGCGTTATGCCTTGCCGAAAGTGGTGCAAACCTTCCGTACCGCGTTCCCGGACGTGCGCATCGCCTTGCAGCAAAGCTCGCCCGAACATATTGCGGAATGGGTCTTGTCCGGCAAGGCCGACATCGGCATCGCCACTGAAGGCTTGTCGCAATTCCCCGACCTGGTGTCGTTCCCGTGCTACCGCTGGAGCCACCTGATCGTGGTGCCGGACAACCATCCGCTGCTGTCGCGTTCGCCGATCCACCTGGAAGACCTGGCGGAATTCCCGCTGATTACTTATGACGTGGGCTTCACCGGCCGTGGCCACCTCGATGCCGCCTTTGAACGCGCCGGCCTGCGCCCAGACATTGTTTTGACGGCAATGGATTCCGACGTCATCAAGCAATACGTGGCGATGGGCCTGGGCGTTGGCATTGTGGCATCGATGGCCTTTGACCATGGCCGCGACAAGGGCTTGCGCGCGGTGGAGGCGTCGCACCTGTTCGCCGCCAACACCACGCGGCTGGCGGTGCGCCGTGGCGCCTACCTGCGCGCCTATGCGCAGGAATTCATCCAGCAATTCGCGCCGGAACTGAGCCGCCGGGAAATCGAACGCACACTGGCGGGCGAAGAGGCGGCTTAACAAACTGTCCACGACATCTGTGGCGGAAATGTCAGTCCGCCACAATTTCCTGATGACATTGCCGATTCCGCCATATACTGAATTCCATCTTGTAATCTTCATTGCATCCCGGACTCGCAACATCTTTCTTCGAAGAAGGAGCGTCACATGGGCATTGGAAATTGGAAAATCGGTGCGCGCCTGGCCGCCGGTTTAGGGCTGTCGCTGGTGTTCATGATCGGCATGTCCGTCATCGGCGTTACCAACCTGGGCAAGGTGGATGAGGCCACAAGGGACCTCGATACCGACAAGGTGCCCAAGGTGATCGGGGCCTATGAAGCGATTGGCGGCGTCAACGACATTGCGCGCGCGATGCGCAATTCCATGCTGTCGACCGACCCCGAGACCGTCAAGAAGGAATTGAAGCGGGTCGAGGACAAGAAGGTGGAAATCGATGGCCACTTGGGCAAATTGTCGAAATTGATTGCCGACGATGAAGACCAGGAAAGCAAGGCGAAACTCAAGGCCGTGCTGGACGCGAAAGAGCGCTACCTGGTGGTGCAATCGATGTTCATCACCAAGTCCGCGGACCAGGACAAGCGCGATGACAATGTGGTGTACCTGCTTACCACGGTGCGCAAGGAACAGACCGCCTACATGAATGCCTTGCAGGACCTGGTGAAATACCAGATCGGCGCGGTGGACAAGGCCGCCACCGATGCCCACGCGACGTATGTGTCGGTGCGCAACATGATGATTGCCTTGACAGTGATTGCCGCCGCGCTGGCGTCGCTGGTGCTGTACTGGATTTCGCGCAGCATCACCGGGCCGCTGAACCGTGCCGTGGGCGTGGCGGAAGCGGTGGCCGGGGGCGACCTCACCATGCAGATCGAGTCCGACACGCAGGATGAAACCGGCCAGTTGTTGCGTGCCTTGCGCAACATGAATGAAAGCCTGGTCAATACCGTGGGACGGGTGCGTTCCGGCTCGGACACCATCAACACCGCCACCAATGAAATCGCGTCCGGTAATATGGACTTGTCGAGCCGCACCGAGACACAGGCCTCCAGCCTGGAAGAGACCGCGTCATCGATGGAAGAGCTGACGTCCACCGTGACGCAAAACGCCGACAATGCGCGCCAGGCCACGTCGCTGGTGGTGGCGGCATCGGACTTCGCGACCAAGGGCGGCAAGGTGGTGGGCGAAGTGGTGACCACCATGGGCGCCATCAAGGAAAGTTCCAACAAGATTGTCGACATCATTGCCGTCATCGACGGCATCGCTTTCCAGACCAATATCCTGGCGTTGAATGCGGCCGTGGAAGCGGCGCGCGCCGGCGAGCAGGGCCGGGGCTTTGCGGTGGTGGCGTCGGAAGTGCGGGCGCTGGCGCAGCGCTCGGCGGCGGCCGCCAAGGAAATCAAGGCGTTGATCAACCAGTCGGTGGAAACCGTCGATACCGGCGCGCGGCTGGTGGATGAAGCGGGTGCGACGATGGATGGCATCGTCACCGCCGTCAAGCAGGTGGCGGACATCATGACGGAGATCTCCGCCGCGAGCCAGGAGCAGAGTTCCGGCATTGCGCAAGTGAACGAAGCGATTGTGCAGATCGACGACGCCACGCAGCAAAACGCGGCGCTGGTGGAAGAAGCGGCCGCCGCCGCGCAATCGCTGCGCGACCAGGCGCAATTGCTGGCCGAAGCGGTCAGCGTGTTCCGGATCGCGGGGCATCAGTATCAGGTGGCGCAGGTGGCGGCGCCGGTGCGGGCTGCGGTGGCAAGAGCGCCAGCGCGGGCGCTGGTCAAAGTGGAACCGAAGGCCGTCCCCAAGCGCACAGCGCCGGCGACGCAGGACGATGGGTGGGAAGAGTTCTGACGCGCCGGGCTTATTGGCCCGGATTCGGCCCCTGCGCATGCACCGCGTCGATGGCCGCCACCAGGTCCGGCGGCAGCACCGTGCCATAGGCGTCGATGTTTTCTTTTAATTGCGCCATGGTGGTGGCGCCAATGATGGTGGACGCCACGAACCAGCGCGTATAGCACCAGGCCAGCGCCATGCGTGCCGGCGTCATGCCGGCGGCGCGCGCCAGCTGCGCATAGCGTGCGGCGGCTTCAAACACGCCTGGCCGTACATAACGGGGACTCCAGTTGGCCGGGAAGATCGTCAGCCGGCCATGTGCCTTGGGGTTGTCCACGTATTTGGCGGACAGTTGGCCAAACGCCAGCGGGCTGTACGCGAGCAGGCTGACCTGGTCGCGGTAGCAGGTTTCATCGAGCAGCGACGTTTCAAAATGGCGCGCGCTCAGGTTGTACAGGTTCTGGATCGTCGCAATGCGCGGCAAGCCTTTTACTTCCGCCTGTTTGATGCATTCACTGACGCCCCACGACGTTTCGTTGGACACGCCGATGTGGCCGATCTTGCCTTCGTCGATCAGCTTGCCCAATGCCGCCAGCGTGTCTTCAATCGCCACCGACGTGCGCTCCTTGGCCGGGTCAAACACGGACGCGCCGAACACCGGCACGTTGCGGCTGGGCCAGTGTAATTGGTATAAATCGATATGGTCGGTCTGCAGCCGCTTCAGGCTGCTCTCGACCGCCGCGCGCAAATTCGCTTCATCGAAATTCTGCTTGCCGCCGCGAACCCACACCATGTTCGGGTTCGGGCCGGCCGCCTTGGAAGCCAGCACCACCCTGGCGCGGTTGCCCGGCCTGGCCAGCCACGAACCGAGGTAGCTTTCCGTCCTGCCTTGCGTATGGGGGCTGGGCATCACCGGATACATTTCCGCCGTATCGACGAAATTGATGCCACGCTCGAGCGCGTAATCGAGCTGGCGGTGCGCATCCGCTTCGCTGTTTTGCTCGCCGAACGTCATGGTGCCGAGGCATACCTTGCTGACTTTCAGGCCGCTGGTCCCGAGCGTGGTGTATTCCATGGATTATCCTTGGTTATCCTTTGCGGATGGCGTCCGCGCAGTCAGAGCTCATGAGTCCGGGCTTCAAGCCTTGCGGATGGCGTCCGCGCAGTCGCGCACCAGGGCGGGGCCCGCGTAAATCAGGCCGCTGTACAACTGCACCAGCTGCGCGCCCGCGTCCATTTTTACTTTCGCGTCGGCGCCTTTCATGATGCCGCCCACACCGATGATCGGCAGCGCATCGCCCAGTTCCGCTTTGAGCAGGCGGATCACGTTGTTCGACAGTTCAAACACCGGCGCGCCGGACAGGCCGCCCGCTTCCGCGCCGTGCTGCATGCCTTCCACGGCGGCGCGCGACAGCGTGGTATTGGTGGCGATCACGCCATCGATGCGGTGACGCAGCAGGGCGTCGGCAATGTTTTTCACCTGGTCGCCATCCATGTCCGGTGCGATCTTCAGGGCCAGCGGTACGTAGCGCTTGTGCTTGTCGGCCAGGCGCTGCTGCGCTTCCTTCAGTTGCGACAGCAAGCCGTCGAGTTCCGAGCCACCCTGCAACTGGCGCAGGTTTTTCGTGTTGGGCGACGAGATATTGACTGTCACATAGCTGGCGTACGGATACACTTTTTCCAGGCAGTGCAGGTAATCGTCCGACGCACGCTCGATTGGCGTATCGGCATTCTTGCCGATGTTCAGGCCCAGGATGCCTTCCTTGTTCTGGTAAAAGCGCGACGATTGCACGTTGGCGACAAAGGCATCGACGCCGCCATTATTGAACCCCATGCGGTTGATGATGCCTTGCGCGGCGGGCAGGCGGAACATGCGCGGCTTGGGATTGCCGGGTTGCGCGCGCGGCGTGACGGTGCCCACTTCGATCGAACCGAAACCCAGGTCGGCCAGCGCATCGATGAAGGCGCCATCCTTGTCCAGGCCGGCGGCCAGGCCGACCGGATTCTTGAACGTCAGGCCCATCACCGTGCGCGGGTCGGCTTTCGGCTGGCACGTGAACGCACGCGTCAGGCCCAGCGATGCGGCGCGCTTCAGTGCCGGCAGGGTGAAATGGTGGGCATCTTCCGCATCCATGGAAAACAGCATGGGACGGGCGAGGGAGTACAGGAATTTGTTGGACATGAAGGGGCCGGAAAAGACGGGTCAATATGGGGCAAATAAGATTTGCCCGTATTTTACCCTGCGCGGCAAGCCTTACGTCCGTGGCATCACAGCCCATGCGCCTTTGATGCGCGCTTCCAATGGCTGGAAGTTGATCTTGTACGACATCTTCTGGCTGTCGTTGATCCAGTAGCCGAGGTACACGTAAGGCAGTCCCAGTTCCTGGGCTTGTGTAATTTGCCACATGATGTTGTAGGTGCCATACGAGGCGCCCGGCACGTCCGGATCGAAGAACGTATACACCGACGACAAGCCATCCGATAGCACATCGATAATGGAAATCATGCGCAGCGTGCCGTCCGGTTCGCGGAATTCCACCAGCCGTGTATTGACGCGGCTTTGCAGCAGGAATTGCGCATACTGGTCGCGGCTGTCCTGGTCCATGCCGCCGCCCGCGTGGCGCGTGCTCTGGTAGCGCAGGTAGAGGTCATAGTGTTCGTCCGAGAACGACAAGGTGGCCACGCCCGCCTGCAGGTTCCCGTGCTTCATCCAGGCGCGCCGCTGGCCCCGCGTCGGGATGAACTCGCCCGCCACCACGCGCACCGGGATGCAAGCTTGGCACCCGTCGCAATAGGGTCGGTAAGTAAAGATGCCGCTGCGGCGGAAGCCGTTGCGAACCAGTTCGGAATAGACGTCCGCGTTGATCAGGTGGGACGGCGTGGCGACTTGCGAGCGGGCCTGGCGGTCGTCCAGGTAGCTGCAAGGATAGGGCGCTGTCGTATAAAACTGCAGCGTCGCAAAAGGCAGGTCATTCAAGTGGGTCATGCACGTATCCCATCAATGCCGGATTCTGGGAGCCGGGCCGCCAGGCCTGGCACCCACGTATCAGTGAGTGTCCCTATCATAACGCGGCTTGGCGGAATATGTGAAATCGCATGCGGGATACTGTGGTGCAGCGCACCTGCGGTGTTTCAATACGGCGGCAACGGCTGCCAGTCGCGGATGGCGGGCAAGGTGATGGCGTGGCGCAGGTGGGCGATGAAATCGCTGCGGGGAATCGGGGCCGCGCCCAGTGATTTCAAGTGGCCGGTCTCTTGCTGGCAATCGATCATCTCGACGCCGTTGGTGCGCAGGAAGTGGACCAGGTAGGCCAGCGCGATCTTGGACGCGTCCGGCACGCGGGCAAACATGGACTCGCCATAAAACATGCGGCCGATGCACACACCGTATGCGCCCCCGACCAGTTCGCCGTCATGCCACAGTTCCGACGAATGTGCATAGCCCAGACGGTGCAAGCCGGTGTAGCCGGCAATGATGTCGTCGGAAATCCAGGTGCCGGGGCCGTCGCGCCGTGGCGCGGCACAGCCGCGCATCACCTGTTCGAAGGCGCTGTCGAAGCGCACTTGCCACGGGCCGTTGTCCGCCATGCTGCGCTGCACCTTCTTGATGGACTTTTTGAGGCTGTCGGCGACCTTGAAGCGGCTGGTCAGCAACACCATGCGCGGATCGGTGCTCCACCACAGGATGGGTTGGCCTTCGGAAAACCAGGGGAAGATGCCGCGCTGATACGCGGCCAGCAGGCGCGGCGGCGATAAATCCGCGCCGGCCGCCAGCAGGCCTGGCGCATCGGCCGTCAGCGCCTCGGCGACGTCGGGGAAGGGCGTATGCGCGTCCAGCCAGGGGATCATTACTCAGCCGCCGCGCATCGGCTTGACGATATCCATGGTGTGGAAGCCATACGTGCCGCCGCTGTCGCGCATACGGGCGCGGTCGGCAAAGAACAGTTCCAGCGTGGAGCGGATGGTCGGGAACGCCAGGTCTTCCCAGGGAATCTGATCTTCGGTAAACATTTGCACGTCCAGGCTTTCTTCGCCCGGGGCGAAATCCAGGTCGCGCAGGGTGGCCAGGTAAAACATGTGGACCTGGTGCACGCGCGCCACGTTCATCAGCGTAAACAAGGGGCCGAGTTCGATATTGGCGCCGGCTTCTTCCGCGGTTTCGCGCAGCGCCGCTTCGCCGGTGGTTTCATTGTTTTCCATGAAGCCCGCCGGCAGGGTCCAGTAGCCATAGCGTGGCTCGATGGCGCGCTTGCACAGCAACACTTGCAGTTGCCCATCCTGTTCCCATACCGGAATCGACCCCAGCACCATTTTCGGGTTCTGGTAATGAATGGTGGTGCATGACGTGCACACGTAGCGCGGCCGGTTATCGCCCGCCGGGATCATCAACTCGACGGGATGGGCGCATTCGGAACAGAATTTCATGGGTGGCGGCATTGATCAGGAACGTGAACTGTACTTTACACCTAATGTATGGCTGGCGCGAAGCGCGCGCCAGCGTTATGCACTTATCGTGCCAGATATATAAGTTCTATTGTTGGGCTTTTTAAGATTGATATTGCCTAAACCCCGCACCTGTCCTATAATACATACATCAGACGCGGGGTGGAGCAGTCTGGCAGCTCGTCGGGCTCATAACCCGAAGGTCACAGGTTCAAATCCTGTCCCCGCAACCAGAATTCGAAAAGCCGCTGAATCGCAAGGTTCAGCGGCTTTTTCCATTTCAGCCCGGCCCCTGTGGCGAATGCGACGCACCAGACGTGGCAAGTTGGCAACTTTTTCCGGCTTCCTTTATGCTGGCAATATGATCCGCATCCTGTTTTTGTTACTGGCGGCATTCGGCGCCGGCGTGGCGCTGTGCGGCGATGAGGCTTTGCCCGGCAGCCATCCCGCGCTGGCGCGCCTGCCTGCGCGCATGGTATGGGCCTGGGAGCGGCCGGAAGATTTAAGGTGGCTGCCGCCCGATATCGGCGTTGCCTACGTGGCGTCATCCATCATGCTGCAAGGGGACGATGCGCTGGTGCGGTCCCGCACCGCGCCGCTGTTCGTGCCGGACTACACCGCCGTGGTGCCGGTGCTGCACGTCGATGTCTCGTGGCGCAAGCCGCCCAAGCTGACCGCCGCCCAGCAGCAGCGCATCGTGCGCGAAATGCTGCGGGTGGCCCAGCGCGGCAACCGCCGCGTGGTGCAGCTTGATTTCGAAGTGCGCCGTTCGCAGCGGCCATTCCTGGGCCAGGTGATGGCCGATATCCGCCGCCAGTTGCCGCCCAATTTCGCCTTGTCGATGACGGCGCTGGCGTCGTGGTGCCTGGATGACCACTGGCTGCCCGCCAGCCATGCCGATGAAGTGGTGCCGATGGCGTTCCGCATGGGCGATGGTGAACAGGCGCTGCGCGACCGGCTCGATGGCCATGGTTTTGCGCGGCCCTACTGCCGCGCGGCGATGGGTCATGCCACCGATGAACCGGCGCTGCGTTCGCATGCGCCGCGCAACTATTATTTCTCCCCCAAACCGTGGACGGCGGAACGCTGGCAAGCCGTCCTTGACCGGAGTACTTCATGAAACGACCGCTGACCGCGTTATTGATTGCGTTACCGCTTGCCCTGCCATTTGCCGCGTCCGGCAGCGGCGGCGACGGCTTCATGGCCAACCGCTTTGCTTCCGAATACCAGGTGGCGCCGGCCTTCCTGCAACAATACGCTGGCGGCAATCTCGGCGTGGTGGCGGGCAGTTACTGGCGCGTGTTCCACTACCTGGCGTACCAGGCGGCGAAAGGCAAGCCGCTGACGCAGCAGCAACTGGCGGCGCTGGAACTGAATGAATGGCGCATCGGCAAAGGCAGCACCTGGGATTACGCCTATGAAGCGGAATTGAATGGCAGCGGCGGCTGGCTCAAGGAGCGCGCCGCGTATGCGAAGCAATGGGGCTTGCCGGTCGATATGAAGCTCGATGTGATGGGCGAGACCGACAACGCCAGTTACGTCAATTGCCATATCGATGCCTTCAAACAAGCCGCCGTCACGTTGAAAGCGCGCGCCGCGCTGGGCGCGGGCGGCAAGCCCGATGCGTGGCACAAGGCCTGGCTGCAGGGCCAGGATGCGGTGTTTGCCAATTGCGCGGAACCGCCGCACGAGTATGGCAAGCCGCTGCCGAAGCGGGTCACGCAATTGCCGCCGGCGCCGGCGGCCAACGCGCCGGACTGGCTGAAGGCCGATTATGCGTACCAGGCCGGCGCCGCGCATTTTTATGCGCGCAATTTCGAGCAGGCGCGCAAGCAATTCCAGGCCGTGGCGCAGGATGCGAAATCGCCGTGGAAACACCTGGGCGCCTACCTGGCCGCGCGCTGCCTGGTCCGCAGCGCGACGCTCGATGACGAGGGCAAGGGCGCCGCCAAGACCGCCAAACTGCAGCAGGCCCGCAAGGAACTGGAAGCGCTGGCGCCCACGTTTGCGCCGGCGCGCCAGTTGCTGCCGCTGGTCGATGCGCGCATCGATCCGCTGGCGCGGATTGCCGCGCTGGCGCGCCAGCTTGACAGTGAACCGTTCGGAGCCGAAACGCCGCGCCTGCTCAGCGATTACCTGGTGTTGATGGACAAGCAGCCGCGCACTGCGCTGCTGGCCGCGAAAGAACCCATGACGGCCTGGATCGCCACCATGCAGGCCAATGTGCCGGCCGATGTATATGAAGACCCGCACAGCCCCGAGGTGCGCGAGCAGCGCAAGCATGGCCTCGATGGCTTGCGCCAGCGCTGGCTGAAGGCCGGCGCCGCCGATCCCATGTGGCTGGCGCCGCTGGTGGTGCTGGCCGGGCCCGGCGAGTTGAGCGAGGCGGAACGCAAGGCGGCGCACGCGGTGCCGGCAAAACATCCGTTGTACCAGACCGTGCAATACCACCTGGCGCGGCTGGCGCTGGCGGAAAAACAGGGCGCGCAGGCGGACAAGGACATCGACCGCTTGCTGGCCACTTATGGCAAATCGATGTCGGTCGCCACCCATAACCGTTTTCTCGGCCTGAAAATGGCATCGGCCGGCTCGCTCGATGAATTCGTCCAGGCGGCGCAGCGCAAGCCCGATGGCGTCGACCAGGGTGTCGCCATCGACGCCAAGGCGCAGGAAGGGGACACGGACGACGACTTCCCGCTGGCGGTATTCCGCTACCTGCCGCTGGCGGAACTGAAAACGCTGCAGGCGCATCCGCGCCTGCCGGCCCGCTGGAAAGCGCCGCTGCAGGAAACCATGCTGGCGCGGGCGCTGATCCTGAACGATGAAGCGACAGCCTTGTCACTGATGGATGCCTTGGCCCGGGGCCGCAAGACCACCGAACACCTGTATGCGCGCTACCGCAACGCCAAGCCGGGCGACGAGCGCAAGCTGGCCGGCGCGCTGCTGCTGGTGAATACGCCGGAACTCAATCCGAAAGTCTATGATGCGTTTGGCGCCAGCCGTGAATGGGGCTGCGCCTACGGTGCGAAAAAGGAGGAGGCGCCGCCACCGGCACAGCCGCCACGCTACCTGGGCGCCGAGCAGCTGGCGGCGGCCGCGCAAGAGCAGCAAGCGTTCTTAAAACTGCCGCTGCGCAGTGAATTCATGGCGCCGGCCCTGCTGGCGTGGGCGAAAGCCAAACCGGCCGATGACGAAGCGCCGAAGGCGCTGCACTTCCTGGTGGCGTCCACGCGCATGGAGTGCCCGTACGGCACGGACAAGGAAGAAAAGGAGCAATTGCGGGCCCGTTATTCCAAGGAAGCGTTCACGCTGCTGCACAAGAACTGGCCTGGCAGCAAGTGGGCGAAGGCGACCAAGTACCATTTCTGACGCATGGCGGCCCGCAACGCGGCGGCAGGGACATCCCGGCCTGCGGCGCGCAGCGAGTCGTCAGCCGTTGCCATCGCCCTTGGGCGACAAGCTGGCCCACAGATGCGCCGCCGCCATGGTCCGGTGCGGCGCATAACGCTGCAGGAATTGTTCGGTGCGGCGCATGTCGGGCTTGCTGTCTTCACCCAGCAGCGCTTGCAACGCGGCGCGGATCGCCACGTCGCCGTGCAGTGAACAATCGGCATGGCCGTAGCCGCGCAACAAGCCGTAATTGACGGTCCACGGGCCGATGCCCTTGACCGCCAGCAGCGCGTCGCTGATGGTCTCGATCGGGTTGCGCCCGGAGACCATCAAATCCAGTTCGCCGCTGTCGACCAGGCGCGCAAAGCGCAGCAGGGTTTCCGCCTTGGCGCGTGAAAATTTACGCGACAGCAGCGTGTCGACGTCCAGTCGCGCCGCATTGGCGGCGTCCGGATAGCACCACAAGCCGCTGCTGTGGCGGATATCGGCCAGCTGGATAAACGTGCGGCGCAGCGCAATGGCAAAGGCGAGATTGATTTGCTGGCCGATGATGGCCCACGTCAGCGCTTCAAACACGGTGGCTGATTGCACGATGCGCAAGCCGGGCTGGCGCCGCGCCAGTGGGCCGAACAATGCGTCGCCGGCCACCAAGGCGGTAAACGGCTGCGGGTCGATACGCAAGCCCAGCACGTTGAGCAGTGCGTCGTGGATGGCGGCGCGCAGCGCTTCGGTGGCCGGACCGTCCGCCAGGGCAGTGCAGTGGGCGACGGCGCCACGGGCTGCGCCATCCGCTGCGCCATCAGGTGCGGCGCAAGCAGTGCCAACCACAGCGCCACCCACGGTGCCACCTGCTGTGCCACCGGCCGAGTCACCAGCCGCGCCATCGAACGCAATGTCGAGCAACACCGGCACACCGGCCAGCACCACGGCTTTGCGCAAACGATCTGGCGTCACCTGCTCGGCCACGTGTTCCGTATCACGGCGGTGAAACGTCAGCACATCGTCCAGCCGGTAGCCTGCCGGCAGCGCAATGGTCCACTCCAGTTGCGCCATCATGCGGACTCCGTGCGGCGCAGCCAGCCGACGTTCGGCTTGAAGCCCGTTACCAGGGCGGTGCCGGCAATCACGATGGCGGAACCGGCGAGGGTATGCCAGCCCACCGTTTCACCGAGGAACAGGACGCCCCACAGGATACCGAACAGGGGGCTGAGGAACGTCACCGTCAGGGCCGAAGTGGCACCAACGTCGCGGATCAGCTTGTAGTAAATCAGGTAGGCAACGCCACTGCACAGCACGCCCAGCGCAAAGGCGGCCGCCATGATGCCGGGTGTCGGCGTGCCGGGCGCGGGCATCAAGGGCACCAGCGGCAAGGTCAGCAGTGCTGCCGCCCACATGCTGCCGTGCGCATTGGCAAACGGTTCCACCGATTGCGCGGTTTTCGCATAGGTGCTGGCGATGCCATAGTTGAACGACGCCAGCAGGGCGGCGGCAATCGCCAGGCCGGCGCCGGCGCGCGCGGTGGTGTGGTCGAGTCCCACCAGCAGCGCCACGCCGCAAGTACCCAGCACCAGCCCGGCCAGGACGCGGCCGGACACCATTTGCCGCTGCCATACCGCACCGATCAGCGCGCCCCACATCGGCGCGGTGGCGTTCAGCACCGACAGGACGGAAGCGGGCAGGGTGCGCGCCGCGTAGGCAAACAGCACAAAGGGAATCGCGGAATTGAACAGCCCGAGGATGAAGTAATGCTTCCAGTGGATGCGCCAGTCCAGCGGCTTTTTCATGGCAAAGCCGACCACGGCCAGGAAGCCGGCGGCAAACACCAGCCGGTATTCGATCAGCACGGCCGGCCCGAGCACGGGGGCGGCAATGCGCATGAACAGGAAAGAGCCGCCCCAGATCGAGGCCAGCAAAATAAGACGCAGCAGGTTGGCGGTGCTCATAGCGGGTCACTTGGCAAGTTGAACCGCTATTGTGGCCGAGCCGGCCAATGTCTGCAGGCCGAATCTTGCTTTCAAATTGCTTTTAAGTTGCCCGGGCGTCAGCGCACCATGCACGTGCTGCCATTGTCGGACGGCGGCAGCGGCGCGGCGGCATGGTTCACCTGCATGCTGGACGGCACGCCGTTTTTCACGGCTGTCATTTCCGCGAGGATGGAAATCGCGATTTCCGCCGGTGTCTTGCTGCCGATGTACAGGCCGATCGGACCGTGCAGGCGGTCCATCTGTTCAGGTGTGACGTCGAATTGCACCAGCCGTTCGCGCCGCTTGCTGTTATTCAGGCGCGAGCCGATCGCCCCGACATAAAACGCATCGGATTTCAATGCTTCCATCAGCGCCAGGTCATCGAGCTTGGGATCGTGCGTCAGTGCGACCACGGCGCTGCGGTGATCCAGTTTCATTTCCAGCACCAGGTCGTCCGGCATCGCATGCACCAGCCGGACATTGTCGACATGCCAACCTTGCCGGTATTCTTCGCGCGGGTCGCACACCGTCACGTGGTATTCCATCGCGGTGGCGATTTGCGCCAGGAAGCGCGACAACTGGCCCGCGCCGATGATCAGCAAACGCCAGCGCGGACCATGCTGGGTCACCAGGGTATTGCCCACCCGTTCCAGGATATTGCCAGCCACGGCCGGCGCCAGGGTGACGGTGCCGGTGTCGAGGTCCAGCCGCCGTTCGACCAGGCGGCGCTGTTCCAGCATGTCCAGCAATTCCGCGATGCGGCTGTGCGGCCCCAGTGGTTCCAGCGCCAGTTCGATGGTGCCGCCGCAGGGCAGGCCAAAGCGGTGCGCCTCATCGGCCGTGATGCCATAGCTGACCACTTCCGGCTTGTCGCGCGTGATGCCATGGTCGCGCACGCGGGCAATCAAATCATCTTCGATGCAGCCGCCGGAAACCGAGCCCACGACGGTGCCATCGTCGCAAATGGCCAGCGTGGCGCCAATCGGGCGGGGACTGGAGCCCCAGGTTTTCATGACGGTGACGAGTTTGGCCTTGTGGCCGGCGGCGATCCAGGCGGCGCTGGTTTTCAGTACTTCGAGGTCGATGCTGTCCATCGCGAAACTATACACCGGCGCGCGGAACCCTGCTCCGGCGCCGGCATATACCGGTCATCGCGCGCTACGTTGCCGTGTTACCACTGCTGGGCGAACGGAGCCAGGTACTCGAATGACGATCCGATGATGGTTGCCGCAATGGCACGGTGTTCCGCGCTGCCGGCCACCGAGGCCAGCAAGCCGCCCGCATCGATCGCCTTGCTGTCCAGCAGGCCGGTCCAGTATTGCAGTCCGGCCGCATCCGGTTCGCGATGCAAGGCGTTGCGGTACAGCGCCGCCACCAGTTCCGCGCTGCCGGGATGGGCGCCATACGTTTCGGTAAATGCGCCGGACGCGACAATGCCGCGCGCCAGTGCGCCGAGTGAGGCGCCGTGGTCAGTCTGGTGGAGCGCCAGGCCGAGGTCGTGCTTGGTGGTCTCGCTGTCCCGCTGCGTGCCAAACGCCGCCAGGTACAGGCGGAAAACATCGCCGCCGGCACCGTCGACATCGAGCGCGATCCCGGTGGTGATGCGATGGTCGCGCGTGAACAGGATGCGTTCCACGCCGTCGAGCCGGTCGATGTGGTCCGGGTGCCGGCTGTCGGCCACGATAACGCCGCCGGCGCCGGCGGTCACTGTGTAGGGATTGTCAATGTAGAAATCATAGCGTGCCGTATCGGTGCCTGCGCCGCCGTACAGCGTGTCGGCGCCATAGCCGCCCTTGAATTCATCGTTGCCTTCGCCGCCGTACAGGACGTCGTTACCGTTCAGGCCGGCCAAGTGATCAGGGGCCGCGGTGCCCCGCAGGATATCGTCGGCCAGCGTGCCTGTAAACGGTCCGATGCCATCGCCGGGCAGTCCGGCATGGCCGCCATCGGGCGCCAGGCCACCGAAGTTCGCCGCGGTCAGCGCCGCACGCCGCACCCCTTGCAGCACCATCAGGTTGTCGTATCCCGCCGGACCGGAACGGCCGTCGCGGTCGAGCTGCAGCAGCGTGTCCGCGCCTTGCTGCAGCAGCCGCAGGATGCCATCCGTCCCGAACGGATTGCCGCCCGCATACTCGTCGGGAATCATGCCGGCGATGGAAATCACATCGCCATCGGCGCCGGGAACAAAATCCGTGACGATCATTTGCGACGGCATGTATTCGCCGTCAAAGAACAGGAAGGTGGAATACGTATCCGTGCCGGCGCCGCCGCTGACCATCACGCCGCCGGCATCCGGACGGCCCTGAACATGAATGTAGTCATTGCCATCGCCGCCATCGGCTATCACGCGGGCCGTGGCAGGCGCGAACCTCGATGCCTGGATGCCGATGTAATCCTGGCCGCTGCCGCCGTAGGCCTCGCCGCCACCGCCCCACAGGTACAAGCTGTCATAACCATCCTCGCCGTACAGGAGATCGTATGTTCCGCCGATGGCCATCAGCGCATCGTTGCCATTGCCGCCATGCAGTTCATTGTCGCCATCGTTGCCTTCGAGCGTGTCATTGCCCTCGCCGCCATCGAGATAATCGTTGCCATGGCCGCCATACAGGGTGTCGGCCCCCTCCTGCCCGAACAGCGCATCGTTGCCATCCATGCCATACAAGGTATCGCCGCGCGCGCCACTGGCGCCGCCCAGCACGACATCGTTGCCGGCGTGTCCGTACAACGCATCGTCGCCGTCGCCTCCTTGCAGCAAATCCACGCCGTTACTGCCATGGAAGGTATCGGCGGATACCGTGCCACTCCACTGGACAGGCGCCGGTGCGGGCCGCTCTTCCAGTTCAAAATACGTGGTGGCCGCACCATGAGGAAAAGCTGCTTCTTCCATCACGAGGGTGCGCTCGAGTTGCAGCTGGAACTGTTTTCCGTACGGTAGCGTGGCCGGCAGGGTCAATGACACGGACGTCTCGCCAAAGACCAGGGTGGATTTGTTGAACACGTAGAGCAGCGTATTGCTGGCGTCATCGCTGAAGATCTTGATGGCGCCAGGACCTGGCGTAATGCGCATGCCAAAGTCGAAGGTCATCACGCTGCCGTGGGCAAGTCCGCCCGGTTGAGGCCAGGGAGAAGTGGAAGAAGTCATTGCGGCTCCATGTGATGGATGAAGCACAATTATTGCTTATATTGCAATGCTGAGTTGGCGCTGGTGTCCGGTAAGCGGCCCGGCCGGCTGGCAAAGAAAAAGTGTAAAGAAAAACAAGAAGTTATATCCGGGGCGCGTCACTGCGGCGCAGTCTTCCAGGCTGCCGGATCGCAAGGCAGCCATTGCATCAGCGCCGCGATGGACGCAATTTTTTACGGCACACGCGCTTCGACACGTTGTCCATGACGCTGCCGGCGGCGATTTTTTCCGCGTCATACTGTTCGTATTTGAAATTGCCGACTGCTTCGCCTTGGCCCATCGCTTCCGGATAAAACGCCTGGGCCCGCAAGGTGGCGGTGTGGTCTTTGCACGCATATAAATGCTGCGCGCGCATCGAGCGGTAAGGCTTGCCGTCCGGCGCGGTTTGCCCTTTGCTGTAGCTGCGCAAGACCCAGGCGCTGCGGCCGCCTTCATCTTCTTTCACGGACGCCAGGTCGATGTACACGGCGGGATTGGCGGCGCGGCCGATGCGGGTCCATTCCGCCGCGTGCGCCGCAGGCAGCGCGCTGGCCGATACCGCCAGCAGCAGTGCGGAAGAGATGGCGCGCATTACGGCACCAGCGGTTTTTTCGCCGCCAGCTTGGCCTTGACGTCGGTGACGGCCCGGTCCAGCGCCGCCATGCGCACGGCAATCGCCGGGTGCGACGCTGTATAGCCATTCAGGACGGTGGCCGGATACTGGCTCGACAGGCGCTGCCAGAACGGTTTGGCGCGGTCGATGTTATAGCCGGCCCGCTGCAACATGTAGATCGCCAGGGTATCGGCTGCCGCGTCGAGGTCTTGCGGCACCGGTTTGATGCCGCCGCCGCCGATCAGCAGCGACGTGTCGGGTTTGGCGCGCACCAGGTTGTCGATCATGCTGCCCTGGGTACTGGTCTGGCGCATGGCGCCGGCGTGGCCCAGCACGTTGTGGGCGATATCGCGCGCCAGCACGTAGGCAATCGCTTCATCGCTTTGCGCGAAGTTCATCATGCCGCGCGTGATGGCGACACGGTGGCCATCCGCATAGGAATTGATGTTGTCGGCGTTGCCCAGCTGGATGCGGATCGCGCAGGCGCGCGTGACGGGCACGCTCATGGTCTGCGACAGGCCGCTGCGGCCAATGGTGAGGTTCAGCGCGGCGCGGTTGCCGACCAGCGGTCCCAGCACTTCGGCCGCCTGTGCTTCCGCGTCCGGGCCGCCATGCAGGGCTTTGTCTTCGACGGCAATCAGGCTGTCGCCCTTGCGCAAGCCGGCGCGGGCGGCGCCGCTACCGGCCAGCACCGAACTGATTTGCAGGCGGTCGCCATAGCCCAGCACGGCGGCTGCCGCTTCGCTGTATTCGCCGGGATACGAGTAACGGTTTTGCGCGGTGAAACCGAGCAGGTTGCGTGCCTGTGTGCGGCACAGGTCGGCATTATTGATCAACAGGGGCGCGGACACGCGCGACAGGCGGTCTTGCAGCGCCACCATGTTCTTCAGGGTTTCTTGCGCCGCGACGGCGCGGGCGGACAAGCCTGGCTGCGGTTCCTGCGCCGCCGGCGCATAGGGCGCGGGCGCATCGGTGGAGGCCGGGCCGGGTTTGCCCGGCCAGATGGTGGAACAGCCTGCCAACAAGGTCGCGGCGCCTGCCGCAGTGAACACCATCGTCAAACGCATTACCTTGCCAGCCATTGCACAGTCCTCTTAATGTTTGCCGGTACTCCCGAAGCCGCCTTCACCGCGTTCGGAATTGCCGAATTCTTGCACCACGTTGAAGCCCACTTGCAGCACCGGCACAATGATCAACTGGGCCAGCCGTTCCATTGGGTTCAGCGTAAACGTATTGTGTCCGCGGTTCCAGGTGGAAACCATTAGTTGTCCCTGGTAATCCGAGTCAATCAAGCCTACCAGATTCCCCAGCACGATGCCGTTCTTGTGGCCCATGCCGCTGCGCGGCAAGATCATCGCGGCGTAGCTCGGATCGGCAATGTGGATGGCCAGGCCGGTGGGCACCAGCACGGTCTGGCCCGGCTCGATCACCAGCGGCGCGTCGATGCAGGCGCGCAGGTCGAGGCCGGCGCTGCCCGGGGTTGCATAGGCCGGCAGCAGTTCTTGCATGCGCGGGTCGAGGATTTTGACGTCTACGGTTTTCATGTGCTTACGATTCTTACTTGTACTTACAGGTTTGATGGGTTACGACTGCGGTGAAAACAGCGAGTGTTGTTCGATCCGCTTGGAGATTTCCGAAATCAAGGCGCGCGCCAGGGTCAGCTTGTCGGCGCGCGGCAGGATGGTGTGGCCGTTTTCATCGAACAGGATGATGGTGTTGTCGTCCTGGCCGAAGGTGTGGTGGCCGATGTTACCGACCAGCAGCGGAATGCCTTTCTTTTCGCGCTTGGCGGCGCCGTATTCCAGCAGGTTTTCCGATTCCGCGGCAAAGCCCACGCAATACGGATAGCCGGCCAGGCTGGTGCGCTGGGCCACGGTGGCGAGGATGTCCGGATTTTGTTCGAACTTCAAATCCGGCACGGTGCCGTCGCCGGTCTTTTTCATCTTTTGCGTGCTCGGGTTGGCCACGCGCCAGTCCGCCACGGCGGCGACGGAAATGAACACGTGCTGGCCGTGCACCGAGCGCATGACTTCGTCATACATTTGCTGCGCGCTTTGCACGTTGATGCGCTGCACGCCGAACGGCGTGGCCAATGCGGTCGGGCCGGACACCAGCACCACTTCCGCCCCCGCTTCGCGCGCGGCGCGCGCCACCGCATAGCCCATCTTGCCGGACGACAGGTTGGTAATGCCGCGCACCGGATCGATCGCTTCAAAGGTCGGGCCGGCTGTCACGAGTATGCGCTTGCCCGCCAGGACTTTCGGCTGGAACGCCGCCACCAGTTCCGCCAGCAACTGTTCCGCTTCCAGCATGCGGCCCAGGCCCACTTCGCCGCAGGCCTGTTCGCCGGCCGCCGGACCGAAGATGACGATGCCATCTTCCCTTAGTTGATGCACGTTGCGTTGCGTGGCCGGGTTTTGCCACATTTCCACATTCATCGCGGGCGCCACCAGCAGCGGCACATGGCGCGGACGCGCCACGCACATGGTCGACAGCAAATCGTCGCAGGCGCCGTGCGCCAGCTTGAAGATGAAGTCGGCCGAGCAGGGCGCCACCAGGATCGCGTCCGCATTGCGGGTCACGTCGATGTGCGCCATGTTGTTGGCCACGCGCGGGTCCCACTGACTGCTGTAGACCTGCTTGCCCGACAGCGCCTGCATGGTCACGGGCGTAATGAAATGTTCGGCCGCGTCCGTCATCACCACTTGCACGGAGGCGCCTTCGCGCGTCAGGGCACGGCACAGCTCCGCCGCCTTGTAGCAGGCGACGCCGCCGGACAGGCCCAGGACGATTTTTTTGCCTTCGAGTTCCATCAGCGCTCCTTTATTTGTTCACGCGGCGCAGTTCATCGAGGATCATCAGACCCGCGCCAATGCAGATCGCCGTATCGGCAATGTTAAACGCGGGGAAGTGGCCGATGCCTGGCCAATGGAAATCCAGGAAGTCCACCACGTGGCCATACAGCAGGCGGTCGATCACGTTGCCGACGGCGCCGCCCAGGATCAGGGTCATGGACCAGCAAAACAGGCGTTGGGTGGAATGCTTGCGCAGCAGGTAAATGATGAACAGCGCGGCGGCAATGCCGATCCCGGTAAACAGGTAGCGTTGCCAGCCGCCGGCGTTGCCCAGGAAGCTGAACGCGGCGCCCTTGTTATAAGCCAGCGTGAGGTTGAAGAACGACGTCACCAGCAAGTCTTCGCCATAGCGGAAAGTCTTGTTGACGGTGATTTTCGTGATCTGGTCCAGCAAGATGATGATGGTGGCAATGCCCAGCCACGGGGCCAGTCCGCCGCCGGACGAGGATGATTTCATTGCGATTGGTTTGGATTTAGCCATGAACGTCCAAATAAGGTGGTACGGACAACGTAGGGCGGCTTTGACGGGGACGCCGAGTCAAAGCCGCCGAGGCGCCGCCGCGATGCATGCAAGGCGGGTTCGTAGAACCCGCCCTACGTGGAAATGACCGGGGGGAACTACGCGAATTTGCGCCGCTCGCCCGCGCCGAACAGGTTGCTGTGGCAGCGGCCGCACAGGCCCGGATGGTCCGCGTGGGTACCCACATCGGCGCGGTAGTGCCAGCAACGCTCGCACTTGGCCGCTTCCGACGCCTTCACTTCCACGGTTTCTTCCGCTTCGGACGCCACTTGCACGGCTTCTGCCTGCGACGTGATGAAGACGAACTTCAAGTCGTCATCCAGGCTGGCCAGCAGCGCGTATTTGTCGCCGGACGCCTTGATCGACAGTTCCGCCTGCAGCGACGAACCGATCGCGCCGGAACCACGCACTTCTTCCAGCTGCTTGGTCACGTCGGCGCGCACGGCGCGCAGCGCGTCGTACTTGGCCAGCAGTGCTTGCGCATCGGCAACAGCCGGGAATTCCCAGTACGTTTGCGTGAAGATGGTTTCATCGCTGGCGGCAAAGGTATCCTTGCCGGCAAAGACGGCCCAGGCTTCCTCGGCCGTAAACGACAGCATCGGCGCCATCACGCGCAGCAGGCTTTGCGTGATGTGCCACAGGGCAGTTTGTGCCGAGCGGCGCGCGTGCGAATCCACCGCCGACGTGTACAGGCGGTCTTTCAGGATGTCGAGGTAGAAGCCGCCCAGGTCTTCCGAGCAGAAGTTCTGCAGCTTGGACACCACCGGGTGGAATTCATAGTTTTCGTAATGCGCGGCGATTTCCTGTTGCAAGGCATCAGTCGCGGCCATCGCATAGCGGTCGATTTCCAGCAGTTCCGCCACCGGCACCGCGTTGCTCGCGTGGTCGAAGTCCGAGGTGTTGGCCAGCAGGAAGCGCAGGGTATTGCGGATGCGGCGGTACGATTCCGTCACGCGCTTGAGGATCTCGTCCGAGATCGACAGTTCGCCGGTGTAATCGGTGGAGGCCACCCACAGGCGCAGGATGTCGGCGCCCAGCTTGTTCGACACATCTTGCGGCGACACGGTGTTGCCGACCGACTTGGACATTTTCTTGCCTTCGCCATCGACGACAAAACCGTGCGTCAGCAGCGCTTTATATGGCGCCGAGCCGTTCAGCATGGCCGAGGTCAGCAGCGACGAGTGGAACCAGCCACGGTGCTGGTCCGAACCTTCCAGGTACAGGTCGGCCGGGAAGTGGCTTTGTTCCTGGTGCGAACCGCGCAGCACGGTCTGGTGCGTGGTGCCGGAATCGAACCACACGTCCAGCGTGTCCTTGTTTTTTTCATAGTGGGCCGCGTCGTCGCCGAGCAAGGTGGCCGGGTCGAGCGCCTGCCAGGCGTCGATGCCGCCTTTTTCAATCAGCTGTGCCACCTGTTCCAGCAATTCCGGCGTGCGTGGATGCAGTTCGCCGGTTTCCTTGTGGATGAAGAAGGCCATCGGCACACCCCACTGGCGCTGGCGCGACAGGGTCCAGTCCGGACGGTTGGCGATCATGCCGTGCAGGCGCGCCTGGCCCCAGTCCGGGAAGAAGCGGGTGGCGTCCACGCCTTTCAACGCGGCCTGGCGCAAGGTCGGGCCGCCGTCTTTCGGATGCGCGTCCATGCCGGCAAACCATTGCGAGGTGGCGCGGTAGACGATCGGGGTCTTGTGGCGCCAGCAGTGCATATAGCTGTGGTCGAACATTTTCAGTTCGAACAGCGCGCCGGCTTGGCGCAGCGCGTCGCAGATCGGTTTCGACGCTTCCCAGATCGTCATGCCGCCAAACAGCGGCAGGGTCGACACGTATTTGCCGTCGCCCATCACGGGTTTCAGGATTTCATCGTCCTTCATGCCGTGCGCCTTGCACGAGATAAAGTCGTCCAGGCCGTAGGCGGGCGCCGAGTGCACCACGCCGGTACCGCTCTCGGTGGTCACGTATTCGGCCAGGTACATTGGCGAATAGCGGTCAAAGAAGGCATCGCGCGCATGCAGCGGATGTTTGAAGCGGATGCCGGCCAGCGCGGCGCCTGTCGCGGTGCCGATGGTCGTGCCTTCCAGCTTGTAGCGCGCCAGGCACGATTCCACCAGGTCTTGCGCCAGGATCAGCAGCAATGGCTGGCCATCGCGATTGGTTTCCACCAGCGCGTATTTGACTTCCGGGTGCACATTCAGCGCCTGGTTGGACGGGATGGTCCATGGCGTGGTGGTCCAGATCACGATAAAGCCGTTCTCGGTCGGCAATTTCGGCAAATCAAAGGCGGCGGCCAGCTTGTCGTGCTCGGCAAAGGCAAAGCCGACGTCGATCGCCGGATCGCGCTTGTCCTTGTATTCGACTTCCGCTTCGGCCAGCGCCGAACCGCAATCGAAGCACCAGTTGACCGGCTTCAGGCCACGGTACACATACCCTTTTTCCAGCATCTTGCCGAGCGCGCGCAGTTCGTCCGCCTCGTTGCCGAAGTTCATCGTCAGATACGGGTTTTCCCACTCGCCCAGTACGCCGAGGCGGATGAAGTCTTTCTTCTGGCGCTCGACCTGCTCGTGCGCATAGGCGCGCGCCTTGGTCAGCACGTCGGCGGTTGGCAAGTTCTTGCCATGCAGTTTTTCGATCTGGATTTCGATCGGCATGCCGTGGCAATCCCAGCCCGGCACATACGGCGCGTCGAAACCGGCCATGGTGCGCGATTTCACCACCATGTCCTTGAGGATCTTGTTGACGGCATGGCCGATGTGGATGTCGCCGTTGGCGTACGGCGGGCCGTCATGCAGCACGAATTTCGGACGGCCTTTGGCCGCCTTGCGGATGCGCTGGTAAATCTGCTTGTCTTGCCAATCCTTGACCCAGTTCGGTTCGCGCTTGGCGAGGTCGCCGCGCATCGGGAATGGGGTTTCAGTCATATTGACCGGATACTTGCTGGGGGCCTTCTTGTTATCAGACATGGATCATTCTTTAATGTTGGGTGTTTTGGCAGGCGCCGGCCTGGCAGGCGGCGCCGATATTCAGCAGGGCGGTGACAGCGCTCAAATTCGGTCGGTCGCCGTGACGGCGCCGCTGCGCTGGGCAAACCACGCGCGGGCTTCGACGGCATCCTGTTCGATGGCTGCCGTCAGCGTCGGCAAGTCGATGAATTTTTCCTCGTCGCGGATCTTCTTGAGGAATTCCACCCGCACGTTCTCGCCGTAGCAGGCGCGGTTGAAGTCGAAGATATGCACTTCCAGCAGCACACGGCCGGCGTCTTCCACCGTGGGACGTACGCCGAGACTGGCCACGGCGGGCAGCGGCTGGTCCGCCAGGCCATGTACCTGCACGATAAAAATGCCGCCCAGGGCAGGGCGGTGCGGCACCCGCAAGTTCAGGGTTGGGAAGCCGATCGTCCGGCCCAGTTTGGCGCCGTGGATCACATGGCCGGAAATCGAATAGGGATGGCCCAGCAATTGTTCCGCGTGTTCGAAGTCGCCATTGGACAGCGCGACACGCACGGCGGAACTGGAAATGCGGTGGTCGCCGTTCATGACGGTTGGCAAGATGTCGACTTCAAAGCCATATTTGCGGCCGGCTTCCATCAGCATTTCGACATTGCCGGCGCGCCGGGCGCCATAGCAAAAGTCGCCGCCCACCATCAGCCATTTGACGTGCAAGCCATCGACCAGCACGTTTTCCGTGAATGCCTGCGGGCTCAGGGACGCAAACGGCGTATTGAAATGTTCGACGATGACCCGGTCGATGCCATTGTTCGACAGCGATTGCAGCTTGTCGCGCAAGTTCGCGATACGCGCCGGCGCTTTCGACAGGTCACCGGACTTTTGCGCAAAGAATTCACGCGGATGCGGTTCAAAGGTCATCACGGCCGCTTCCAGGCCCAGCCGGTCGGCGGCAGCCCGTACGCGCGCCAGCAACGCCTGGTGGCCACGGTGGACACCGTCGAAGTTGCCGATAGTCAATGCGCACGGCGCGCGCGCTGCAGCATTGGGAAGTCCGCGAAATACCTTCATAGGAGTTTTGCGCTAAAAAACTAGGCTTAAATGAAGGATTATACGTTCTGACAGCGGATTTGACCTAAGTTAAGGCCACAGCGGGCCGCAGCGCACCATTTTTGCGCTACGCCAAAACGAAAAAACGCTGCCGATGGGCAGCGTTTTCACAGAGCCGGATGAAATTAACCGCGGTTCTGCAGCACGAAGTAGCGGGCCACATCGGCTTCACCGTTGGTGCCTTTGACGGATTTCAAGGTCGATACGCCGGCGGCTTTCTTGCCTGCGTTGATCTGGCCGATACCGTAGTGCAGCTTCATTTCTTCCGGACGCTTGGCGGTGCCCAGTTTGACGGCCTGGTCCATCAGCTTCAGGCCCTGGTCGGCCTTGCCGGCGGAAACCAGTGCAAAGCCCAGGTTGAACATGGCGTCGGCGTCCTTGTTCTTCTCGGCTTCAGCCAGCGTGGTCGCTTGCTTGGCGGCGAATTCGGCTTCGTTCTTCAGCGCCAGGTCTTTCAGGCGCTTGTGACGTTCCGCATCGGTGCCCTGGCCCAGTGCGCCTTTTTTGTAGCCTTCGTCAATGATCTTCAGCGCTTCAGCCGGATTGCCGGTTTGCAGCGACAGCTGGCCCATTTCCATGAAATCGTTTGGCTTGGCCAGCAGGCCCAGCGCCAGTTTCAGGCGCAGGATGTCCAGGTTCAGCGTGCTCGAGAAGCCAGGCTTGGCCACCACGCGCTGCAGCAGGTCAGCCCAGTAGCTGGTTTTCGGGTAGTTGCCGGCCAGGCGTTCCAGGGTGTTGACGTAGCCTGCCTTGTCGTTTTGCTTCAGCTGGATGTTGGCCAGCATTTGCAACTGGGATTCGGATGCTCTGCCATTGGCTTGCAATTCCTTGGCCGCTTCGGCGTACTTGCCCGACACGTAGTAGGTCTGGGTCAGCAATTCCTGCAGCTGCTGGTTGCCCGGATTGTCTTTCAGCGCGCGCTGGATCCAGGTGATGGCTTTTGGGTAATCCTTGGCCTGGTAATACAGGCTGGCCAGGGATTGCGTGAATTTTGGTGCTTCCGCAGCGGACAGTTTGCCGGAGTTGATCACGGCTTCGAAGGCGCGGGCAGCGGTTTCATTGTCGCCGGCTGCTGCAGCGGCCGAGGCACGGGTGCGCTCGATCAGGTATTTCTCGTTATCGGTTTTGCCGCCGACTGCGTCGGCTTCCCTCAGCTTGGCCAGCGCATCTTTATTCTTGCCAGCTCCCGCCAGTTTCTGTGCTTCCTGCAGTGGTTTGCCGACTTCTGGACGGACCGCATCCGCAGCGTAGGCGACCGACGACATGCCGACCATGGGAGCAGCGGCGTTGAAGCCGATGGCGGCCATCACCAGGCCGAGATGCGCGAGACGAAACTTGGTCATAAGGAAGTGTTCTTTCTTAAAAAACAATAGGCAGGATCACCTGCCTATTGTAGATACGTACGGATTACTGGAACTGCTCGTTACCGACCAGGCCAATCTTGGTGACGCCCAGGCGTTGGGCCGAAGCCATCACGCCTGCCACTGCGTCGTACTGCACCAGCTTGTTCGGACGCAGGTGAACTTCAGGCTGGTCGGCTTGCGCCGCCACGTTCATCAGCTTCGCTTCGAGCGTGCCACGGTCAGGAACGACCTGGTTATCCCAGAGAATCGTGCCGTCGAAGTCCACGTCAATCGTCACCACCACTGGTTCCTTGGTTGGCGGCGGCGGGGTGCCGACCGGCATGTTCAAGTTCACAGAGTGGTTAGCTTTTGGAATCGTGATAATCAGCATGATGATCAGCACCAGCATGACGTCGATCAGCGGCGTCATGTTCATTTCCATCATTGGTTCCGGATCGGCGCTAGGGGCGCTACCGCCACCGACATTCATACCCATGAGTTATTCCTTTCTAGAAACTCGTCCGGATGGAGTCCATCCGGACGAAGAGGTGTTAGCCCCTGTCAGGCGGCTCGGTAATGAAGCCGACCTTCTGGATGCCAGCACGCTGGGTGGTGTAGATCACCTTGCCGATCGATTCATAGCGTGCACCGCCATCGCCGCGCACATGAACCTCAGGCTGAGGCACTTTCACCGCCTGTTCCTTCAGAAAATCGAACAACTCATTCGTGTCAGCCATCCGTTTCTGATTCCAGTAAATGTCGCCATCCTTGTTAACAACGATGTTGACGTTTTCCGGCTTGGCCTGGATCGGCTGGTTGGTCTCTTTCGGCAGTGTAATCTGCTGCAGTTTGAGCACAACCGGGCTGGTCACCAGGAAGATAATCAGCAGAACCAGCATCACGTCCACGAGGGGCGTGGTGTTGATCTCTGACAGGACGGCGTCTTCATCTCCGCTATCGGAGCCTACGGACATACCCATGATTAATTAACCAATCTTTTTAGCAGCAGCAGCGCCAGCCTGGGAGGTCGACATTGCGCCGGAAATCAGCACGGAGTGCACGTCAGCGGAGAACGAACGAACGTCTTCCATTGCGGTTTTGTTGCGGCGAACCAGCCAGTTGTAACCCAGAACGGCAGGAACTGCCACCAGCAGACCCAGCGCGGTCATGATCAGTGCTTCACCCACTGGACCTGCAACTTTGTCGATCGATGCGTTACCGGTCATACCGATGTTGGTCAGCGCGCCGTAAATACCCCAAACGGTACCGAACAGACCGATGAACGGGGAGGTCGAACCAACGGTTGCCAGGAACGACAGGCCATCAGCCAGGCGGGACTGTACTTTTTCAACAGCGCGCTGGATCGACATGGTCACCCAGGTCGACAGGTCGATTTGTTCCAGCAGGGCGCCGTCGTGGTGGGCGGTTGCCTTGGTGCCGGTTTCAGCGATGAAGCGGAATGGCGAACCTTCGGTCAGCTGCGACGAACCGGCAGCGATCGAGGAAGCTTTCCAGAACTTGGCAGCGGTTTCTTTCGACTGCTTGAAGATCTTTTGCTGGTCGATCAGTTTGGTGATGATGATGTACCACGAACCCATCGACATCAGGGCCAGGATGATCAGGGTTGCACGTGGCACGAAGCCGCCATTCCACACAGCCTGGAAGCCGAATGGGTTTTCCACTTCTTCCATTGCTTTGCCACCGTGTGCAGCAGGAGCTGGTGCTGCAGCGTCAGCTGCTGGTGCAGCTGCTGCGTCCGCCGGAGCCGCTGCAGGTGCCGAAGCGGCAGCCGATGCAGGCGCGTCAGCCATTGCCGGGGCGCTCACCAGGGCGGTGGCTGCGGTCAGCGAGAACAGCACTGCGGCCAGTACAGCGGACAAACGGGTATTCTTAAACATGCTTCCTCCAAATTGATAAAATAATCAGTTCGCTGGATTGTATTTCAGCGAAATGCTACTACTTAATAGAGACGATGAATTGTCTCGGTTTTTATTCCAGCGTCCAGACGTACTGTACTTTGGTCCATTCTTGCACCGGATGGCCGTCTGCAGTGGCAGGTTTAAACTGGCACTTGCTCAGACCATTTTGCGCTGCTTTGTCCAAGTCGCGGAAGCCACTGGATTTATCAATGCGCGCTTCAACCACACGGCCGTCCACGCCAACCAGGAACGCCACGGTAACCGTGCCGGTCTCTTCGTTACGCAGTGACGATTTAGGCCATTCTGGTTTGCACTTTTCCAAGTCACCCTTTGCCAGGGTTGGCGCCGCTTTTGCAGGAGGCGCTGGCGGTGCCGGCGGTGCGGCAGCTGGCGGAGCCTTCTGGATTTCCGTCGTTGCAGGCTTCACGTTAGTCGCGTTGGAAATAACGTTTTGCGCCGGCGGCGGGGTCTGCACGTTCACCTCAACCGGAGGAATGAATGGCGGTGGTGGCGCCTTCATTTCTGGTGGTGGTGGTGGTGGTGGCAGCTCTTTAGGCGGAGGTGGTGCAACTTCTTCGATGATCTTGGTTTCAACCGGCTCGATCATTTTAGCGACCAGCCGCTTGCCCAAGCCCGTTACGATCCCATAGCCAATCAGGATGTGCAACAGGATGACGATGGTAATACCTGTGTAGTTCTTCCCGGTATCTTTCTCGTTATGCGTGAAATTCATGCCTGCTTTCTCCAATACCAACTCTCTTTGTACTACTTGAACCCCGTCAAGACGGACCGTGAAAGCTACTGGGCCGCATCCGGGACGTCGCGGAATTATACATACGAATTCTCAGAATTACATAGAAATTTGGCTCCTAAAACCGGTTAAATTTCATGTGCTTAGGCCCTTTTGGGGGGCGAGGCCTGCACCTTTCTAGTTCAAAAAGCAAGCTTTTCAGGTGCAATTTGCATGGCTGAGTAGGCCTTCCTTGATGAAGTTTTCTTTGCCGCGAAAAAACGGAATTTCATTACGACGGATGCGGCATTGTCATCGCAAAAGTTTGGTGTTTGCCGTTGCTGCTCTGCAACTGCAAGCCTCTTGCCATATAAGCAGTATAGAAGAATTTCGCAGACAACGACCCGCGGGCCAGGGCTGAATTTTCTTCTAATGTTATGCAACCGGCATGTTTTCGGCGGGTTTCAGGGCCCGTCCTACGGTCGCGGAAAGTTCTTTCATGCATACGGACCTGAAATCCGCCTTAAACCGGGTGGACATCATCACTGCAATCGATGACCCTTATCACGATGAAGGATGACTGCCCGCCCGCAAGCGGCATCAAATGCCGCGATTGCGCTTTTCGCGCTTGACCTCCATGGAATTGATCACGTTGCCGTGCGGGTCGACGGTTTCCAGGTGGACATCGAAGCCCCACAGCCGCGCCACATGTTTCAAGACTTCATTGGCTTGCTGGTTCAGCGGCCGGCGGTTGAATTGCGTATGCCGCAAGGTCAGCGCACGGTCGTCGCGCGTATTGACGGACCAGACCTGGATATTCGGTTCGCGGTTGCCCAGGTTGTACTGTTCCGCCAACTGCGTGCGCAGGTAGCGGTAGCCCAGTTCATCGTGGATGGCGGACACCGCCAGCTTTTCATTCTTGTCGTCGTCCAGCACGGCAAAGAAGTGGAATTCACGGATCAGCTTGGGCGACAGGTATTGCGCAATGAAACTCTCATCCTTGAAATTGCGCATGGCAAAGTCCAGGGTCTTGCGCCAGTCGCTGCCGGCAATGTCCGGGAACCATTCCTTGTCTTCCTGGGTCGGGTTTTCGCAGATGCGGCGGATGTCCTGCATCATCGCGAAGCCCAGCGCGTACGGATTGATGCCACTGTAATAGGGGCTGTGCACTGGCGGCTGGAACACCACGTTGGTATGGCTCTTCAGGAATTCCATCATGAAGCCATCACCGACCACGCCCTCGTCATACAACTGGTTCAGGATCGTGTAGTGCCAGAACGTGGCCCAGCCCTCGTTCATCACCTGGGTTTGGCGCTGCGGGTAGAAGTACTGGCTGATCTTGCGCACGATGCGCACCATCTCGCGCTGCCATGGTTCCAGCAGCGGCGCGTACTTCTCTATAAAGTACAGCAGGTTTTCTTCCGGCTCCTGCGGGAAGCGCGGCGGCGGGCGGTCGATTTCCTCTTCCTCGCGGCGTGGCAGGGTGCGCCACAGGTCATTGATTTGCGACTGCAGGTATTCTTCCCGTTCCTTTTGCTTCAACTGTTCCTGCGCCAGCGACAGCTTGGCCGGGCGTTTATAGCGGTCCACCCCATAGTTCTGGATCGCGTGGCACGAGTCCAATAACAGTTCCACCGCATCGATGCCATGGCGCTGTTCGCACTCGGTAATGTAATTCTTGGCGAACACCATGTAATCGATAATGGCTTCCGCATCGGTCCAGGTGCGGAACAGGTAGTTGCCTTTGAAGAAAGAGTTGTGCCCATACGCCGCATGCGCGATCACCAGCGCCTGCATGGTCAGGCTGTTCTCTTCCATTAAATAGGCGATGCAGGGATTCGAATTGATGACGATTTCATACGCCAGGCCCATCTGGCCCCGTTTATAGCCTTTTTCCGTGCTGAGGAAGTGCTTGCCGAAGGTCCAGTGGTTATAGGAGACGGGCATGCCAACCGACGTGTAGGCGTCGATCATTTGCTCGGCCGTGATGATTTCCAGCTGGTTTGGATACGTGTCCAGGCCGAAGCTTTCGGCCACGCGGCGGATTTCTTCATGCGCCTGCTCGATCAGCTCGAACGTCCATTCGGATTGTTCGGGCAGGGCGCGCGGGTGGGGAACGCGTTTGGTCATCTGGTTCATAAGACACTCTATATAGAGGCTGCCTACTTCGGCTGCTTTTTGAACAGTTCGCGGAACACCGGATAGATATCGGCCGGCGTGACGATCTTTTGCATCGCAAAGTGCGGGTGGTGGTCCGGCACCAGCGCATATTGTTCCCACAGGTTTTGCGGTGGACCGTCCGTGATTTCCACGTAGGTGTAGTACTGGACTTTCGGCATGATGCTGTTGATCAGCAATTGCTTGCACAGCACCGAATCGTTATCCCAGTTGTCGCCGTCCGAGGCTTGCGCCACGTAAGAGTTCCACGACCCGCTGCCATAGCGTTCGTCGATGATCTTGTTCAGCAAGTGCAGCGCCGACGACACCACGGTGCCGCCCGACTCACGCGAATGGAAGAACTCGTTTTCATCGACTTCGGCCGCCGCGGTATGGTGGCGGATAAACACCACTTCAATCTTTTCATACACACGTTTTAAGAACAGGTACAGCAGGATGAAGAAGCGCTTGGCGGTATCCTTGCGGCTTTCATCCATCGACCCGGACACGTCCATGATGCAAAACATCACAGCTTGCGTCATGGGCTTCGGTACCTTGATCCGGTTGCTGTAGCGCAGGTCGAACGGATCGATAAACGGGATCGCCAGCAGGCGGGTGTGCAAGTGGTGGATCAGCTTCTTTAATTCCAGCACATAAGGATCATCCAGCGGGGCGCCGGCTTCCAGCAGGGCGGACATTTCGTGTTCCGCTTCCGTCAGGCGCTTGCGGGAACTGCCGCCGACGGCAATGCGCCGGCCCAGTGCGCCGCGCAGCGAGCGCAGCACGTGGATATTCGATGGGGTGCCGGACACGGTATAGCCGGCGCGCTGGTTTTTGAATTCCGTGGTGGCGGTCAGCTGGGTCTTGACCATGTGCGGCAATTCAAGGTCTTCGAAGAAATAATTCATGAATTCTTCGCGCGACAGCTCGAAGATGAAATCATCTTCCGAAGTTTGGTCGCTGTTGCCGGCCTTGCCACGGCCGGAACCGCCGCCGCTCTTGGGGCGGTTGATCTGGTCGCCTTTCAGGTATTCCTGGTTGCCGGGATTGATGACTTCCCATACGCCGCCGTGGGCGTGGCCAAATGTGGGTTCGTTCACGTCCTTGACGGGAATTGAAACTTTTTCGCCATTCTCGACGTCGGTAATCGAGCGGCCCTTGATGGCGCGCCCTACCGCATCCTTGATCTGGCCCTTGTATCGCCGCAGGAACCGTTCGCGGTTGACCGCGGACTTGTTCTTACCCTGCAAACGACGATCGATGAGGTGAGTCAAAGTGCCTCCTGCTTCTATTCCGGCGTTATTGCCGCGAACGGCTGCCGGGTTTCGTAGGGCGGTTTCCGCTGTGCGCAAGCCGCCATGGCGAAACCGCCCTACGCCTGATTATGCACCTCTTACGATGACTTCCTCACGCGCAGGTACCATTCGCACAGCAACCGCACCTGTTTCGCCGTATAGCCTTTCTCCACCATGCGCGCCACAAAGTCCGCGTGCTTGTTGGCGTCCTCGGCGGAGGCTTTCGCATTGAACGAAATCACCGGCAGCAGCTCTTCCGTATTCGAGAACATTTTCTTCTCGATCACAGTGCGGAACTTTTCATAGCTGGTCCAGGCCGGATTCTTGCCGCCGTTATTGGCGCGCGCGCGCAAGCCGAAGTTGACGATCTCGTTGCGGAAATCTTTCGGATTGCTGATGCCGGCCGGCTTTTCAATTTTTTCCAGCTCATTGTTCAGCGATTCGCGGTCGAACGATTCACCGGTGTCCGGATCACGGTATTCCTGGTCCTGGATCCAGAAGTCCGCGAACGTCACATAGCGGTCGAAGATGTTCTGGCCATATTCGGAATAGCTTTCCAGGTAGGCGGTCTGGATTTCCTTGCCGATGAACTCGACATAGCGCTGCGCCAGGTGTTCCTTGATGTACGACAGGTATTTCTGTTCCGTCTCCGGCGGGAATTGTTCGCGCTCGACCTGCTGCTCCAGCACATACAGCAGGTGGACCGGATTGGCCGCCACTTCGGTATTGTCGAAGTTGAAGACCTTGGACAGGATCTTGAACGCGAAGCGCGTCGACAAGCCGTTCATGCCTTCATCGACCCCGGCATAATCCACATACTCGTGGATCGACTTGGCTTTCGGATCGGTGTCCTTCAGGTTGTCGCCGTCGTACACCAGCATCTTGGAAAACAGCGATGAGTTTTCCGGATCTTTCAGGCGCGACAGGATCGCGAACTGCGCCATCATGCGCAAGGTGCCCGGCGCGCAAGGCGCTTTTTCCAGCGACGAGTTGGCCAGCAGCTTGTCGTAAATCTTGATCTCGTCGGTCACACGCAGGCAATACGGCACTTTGACGATGTAGATCCGGTCAAGGAATGCTTCATTGTTGCGGTTGTTTTTGAACGCTTTCCATTCCGACTCATTCGAGTGCGCCAGGATGATGCCGTCGAAGGGAATCGCGCCAAAGCCTTCCGTGCCCTTGTAGTTGCCTTCCTGCGTGGCGGTCAGCAGCGGGTGCAGCACTTTGATCGGGGCCTTGAACATCTCGACGAATTCCATCAGGCCCTGGTTGGCCAGGCACAGGCCGCCGGAGTAGCTGTACGCATCCGGATCATCCTGCGCGTAATCTTCGAGTTTGCGGATATCGACCTTGCCGACCAGCGACGAAATGTCCTGGTTGTTTTCATCGCCCGGTTCGGTTTTCGAGATGGCGACCTGTTTCAGGATCGACGGGTAGCGGCGCACCACGCGGAACTGGTTGATGTCGCCATTGAATTCATGCAGGCGCTTGACGGCCCATGGGCTCGGGATATTGCGCAGGTAGCGGCGGGGGATGCCGTAGTCTTCTTCGAGGATGGTGCCGTCTTCCTGTTCATTGAACAGGCCCAGCGGCGATTCATTGACGGGCGAGCCTTTCAGGCAATAGAACGGCACTTGCTCCATCAGCGATTTGAGTTTTTCAGCGATGGACGATTTGCCGCCACCGACCGGGCCCAGCAGATACAGGATTTGCTTGCGCTCTTCCAGGCCTTGCGCGGCATGACGGAAGAAAGACACCACTTGTTCAATCACTTCCTCGGTACCGTAGAACTCGCGGAATGCCGGGTAGATCTTGATGACCTTGTTGGCGAAGATGCGGGACAGGCGCGTATCGTTGCGCGTATCGACCAGCGTAGGTTCGCCAATGGCAGCCAGCATGCGTTCCGCGGCGGAAGCGTAAGTGAGCCGATCCTTCTTGCAAAGCGCCAGGTATTCGGACATGGACATTTCCTCTTCCCTGGTGCGTTCATACCGTGCTGCGTAGTTGTCAAAAATGGTCATTTGAATGTCCTTTGATGAATAAACCTGCTAGTCACTTGGTCGGCAGTGGTGCCTGCTGGCCTTTGCTGTGGTGAGTGTGTTTCTCCCTATCGTATTGTTCTTGTTGTGGTGTGCATCCAGCGACCTGCGGAGGCACGGATTGCCCGTGCCGCGGTGCTGTGTTGTTGGGCCGTGCGGAGGATGTTTGCCGGCATAGTTTTGCGCTCTGTATAACGCATCTTACGTAGATGAAATTAATTATTGCTCCACTGCTTCAGGAAGTCAAAACATATGTCGCAATATCGTTAATAGGATTCTGTAAGGCGTTGAATTTAAATCGGAAAATATAAGTTTCCGATGTGTTTTTCAACGCTGTTCAAGGCCTCGCCGCTGCCTTTTCGCCACATTAGCATGGCTGAGCCAATCATGCCTGCACGCATGGAATGACAGGCGTGCGATAAACTGCGCGGATCCTGTCCAACCATGAAAGAACAGCCATGATGAACAATCAGTTACGCACGGTGGTGCAAGCGATGCCGAAAGCCGAACTGCACATCCATATCGAAGGGTCGCTGGAACCCGAACTGATCTTCTCGCTGGCCAAGCGCAATGGCGTCCAGCTGGCGTACCCGTCGGTGGAGGCATTGCGCCAGGCCTATGCATTCACGGATTTGCAATCGTTCCTCGACATCTATTACGCGGGCGCCAGCGTACTGTTGCAGGAGCAGGATTTCTACGACATGACGGCGGCGTATTTGAAAAAAGCCGCGGCGGATAACGTGCGCCATACCGAGATTTTCTTTGACCCGCAAACCCATACGGCACGCGGCGTGCCGATGGCCACCGTGATCAACGGCATTTACCAGGCATGCCAGGACAGCCCGGTGTCCGCCACCCTGATCCTGTGCTTCCTGCGCCATTTGTCCGAAGAGGATGCGCTGCAAACCCTGGAGCAGGCGCTGCCGTTCCGCGACAAGTTCATCGGTGTTGGCCTGGATTCTTCCGAAGTGGGGCATCCGCCGGAAAAATTTGCCCGCGTGTTTGCCCGCTGCCGCGACCTGGGGCTGCACATTGTCGCGCACGCCGGCGAAGAAGGCCCGCCGGCCTACATTCAATCCGCGCTCGATGTGCTGAAAGTCGAGCGCATCGACCATGGCGTGCGCATCCTGGAAGACCAGGCGCTGACGGAGCGCGCGGCGCGCGAAGGCATTGCGCTGACGGTGTGCCCGCTGTCCAATACCAAGCTGCGCGTGTTTGACCAGATGAAAGACCACAACCTGGTGCAATTGCTGGACGCGGGGCTGGTGGCGACCGTCAATTCGGATGACCCGGCTTACTTTGGCGGCTACATGAACGATAACTTCCTGGCCGTGTTTGAAGCGCTGCCGCTGGGCTTGTCGCATGCGCAGCGCCTGGCGCGCAACAGTTTTGTGGCGGCATTCTTGCCGGAAGCGCAAAAGCAAAAATTCCTGGCGGAAGTCGACGCGTATTTCGCGGCATTGCCGGCGTAAGTTCCCCGTCGTCCCGCCGATGGCATGCATGGATGGTCCATGCATGCCATTCAAGTATTAAGGCACCCTTAACAAATCCCCGTCATGCTTTAACCTTGGTCAACTTTGTCCACCAGGGAACCCGATGTTTGCACAAGCAATCCGCATGACTTTGCGCGACTGGCGCGCCGGCCAGTTGCGTTTCCTGCTGGTGGCGCTGGTGGTGGCGGTGGCCGCCTTGTCCGCTTCCGGTTTTTTCATTGACCGCCTGCGCGCCGCGCTGGACCGCGACGCCCACCAGTTGCTGGGCGCCGACATGGTGATCACGGCCGACCAGCCCGCGCCATCGAACTGGCGCGAGGAAGCGGCCAAACGCGGCTTGCGGCTAGCGTCCACCGTGGTGTTCCCCAGCATGGCGCAGGCCGGCGAAGGCGAAGCGTCGCTGTCGCAGCTGGCGTCGATCAAGGCCGTCACCAGCGCGTATCCGCTGCGCGGCCGCGTGCGCGTGGCGAATTCGCCGGACCAGGCCAATGACGGCCTGGGCGACCCGGCCGCCGGCATCCCCGCCGCCGGTACCGTGTGGGTCGATGCCGGCTTGCTGCCGGCGCTCGATACGCGGGTGGGCGGCGTGATCCGCCTGGGCGACAAATCGTTCACCATTGCGCGCCTGATCGCGGCCGAGCCGGACCGGGGCGCGTCGTTCATGAATTTCGCCCCGCGCGTGATGTTGCGGGAAGACGAGCTGGCGGCCACGGGACTGGTGCAGCCCGGTGCGCGCATCACCTACCGCATGCTGGTGGCGGGGGACGACATGAAAGCCGTGCAAGCCTTCAATGACTGGCTGCAAGCCGCCATCAAGACCGGCAATGTGCGCAATGTGCGGCTGGAATCGCTGGAAGCGGGCCGCCCGGAAATGCGCGCCACCCTGGACCGCGCCGACCGCTTCCTGTCGCTGGTGGGCTTGCTGTCCGCCATGCTGGCGGCGGTGGCCGTGGCGATGGCGGCGCGCCGTTTCATGGCGCGCAACCTCGATGCGTGCGCCATGTTGCGCTGCCTGGGCTTGACGCAAAACCAGGTGACCACGCTGTACCTGATTGAATTCGGCCTGGTTGGCCTGGTCGGCAGCGCGCTGGGCGTGGCGCTGGGTTTTGTCAGCCACTTCGTGCTGCTGGAATCGCTGGGCGCGCTGGTGGCGGCGGATTTGCCGCCAGCCACCATCGCTCCGGCGCTGCAGGGCCTGGCGGTCGGTTTGCTGTTGCTGGCGGGCTTTGCCTTGCCACCCGTGCTGCAACTGCGCAATGTCCCGCACAACCGCGTGATCCGGCGCGAAGCGGCCGCGCCGCAACCGATGGCGCTGGCGACCTATGGCCTGGGCCTGGCCAGCTTCTTCGCCCTGCTGCTGTGGCAGGCGCGCGATGTGAAGCTGGCGTCGCTGACCGGGCTGGGTTTCCTGGCCGCGTTCGGCCTGTTCGCGCTGATCGGCTGGCTGGGGCTGAAGGCATTGAAGCCGCTGCGTGGCGCCGTGAACCACCAGGCGTGGCGCTTTGCCGTCACGTCGCTGCAGCGGCGCCCGGGCGCCACCGTGGTGCAAGTGGTGTCGCTGGCGCTGGGCTTGATGGCGTTGCTGCTGCTGACGGTGGTGCGGGGCGACTTGATGACCGCATGGCGCAATGCCACGCCGCACGATGCGCCGAACCGTTTCATCATCAATATCCAGCCGGACCAGAAAGACCCGATTACCGACCGGCTGAAAGCGGCCGACGTCGCCAGCGTGCCGATGTATCCGATGATCCGGGGCCGCCTGACCGCCATTAACGACAAGCCAATCACATCTTCGACGTACACGGAGGAACGGGCCAAAGGGTTGGCGGAACGGGAATTCAACCTGTCGACCATGGCTGATATTCCCGCGGAAAACAAGATCGTGGCCGGCAAGTGGTATGCGGATGAGGAAGGCAAGCCGGAAGCCTCGGTGGAAGAGGGCATCGCGAAAACCCTGGGCCTGAAGTTGGGCGACCGCATGCGCTTCGATATCGCCGGGTCGCCCGTGGAGGCCACGATCACGAGCTTGCGCAAGCTGGAGTGGGGCTCGATGCGCGTGAATTTCTTTGTCGTCATCAACCCGAAAGCCATGGCGGACACGCCGCAAACCTGGATCACGGCGTTCCACCTGCCGAAGCAGCACGCGGCCATGGGCAATACCTTGGCGCGCGCGTATCCGAATTTGACCGTGGTCGATGTCGGCGCCGTGCTGCGCCAGGTGCAGGCTGTGCTGGACCAGGTCATCGTGGCGGTGGAATTCCTGTTTGGTTTTACCCTGATTTCCGGCGTGCTGGTGCTGTATGCCGCGCTGATGGGGTCGCAGGATGAACGTACCCGTGAAGCGGGCCTGCTGCGCGCACTGGGCGCCACGCGCCAGCAACTGTCGCGCGCGCAATTGATTGAATTCCTGCTGGTGGGCGCACTGGCCGGCTTGCTGGCGGCCACTGGCGCGGCAGCCATGGGATGGGGGCTGGCGACGTATCAGTTCAAGTTCGACTGGGTGTTTAATCCGGGTGTGTGGGGCGCGGGCCTGGCGGCCGGCGCGCTGTGCGCGATTGCAGGCGGCTACCTGGGCTTGCGCGGCGTATTGAAGCACCCGCCATTGCAGACCCTGCGCAACGCTTGAGGCGTAGGGCGGCTTGCATAAAGCCGCCGTGTTTGCAGGCAGGTGCTGCTGGTGCTGGTGGCGGCGCATGCATGGCGGCTTCCGCTGGCGCGGAAACCGCCCTACGGATTTTGCGCCGCGGCACGGTTTATGCCACGTCCAGGTGCACCGCAAAGCCTTCCCGGCCCGGCGCGATCTCGTCGCGCAAGGTCAGCGCCGGGATCGCATAATCCCCCAAATTCTGCTTGCGGAACGGGATCGGCGGCGTCACCGCCAGGCTGTCGAGCCGCTGTCCCAGCGCCGACCGCACATCCGCAAAGCGCGCCGCGTCCATGCGGCTGGTGCGGTACACCACGAACGGCGGCAGCACGTCGAAGCCCGGGTAGTGCAGCACGCCGTGCTGGATCGGGAACAGCAAATCATCGATCGGGCCATTGATGCCGCGCGCGCTGTAATGGGATTCCCAGCCGCCGGTGGTCACCACCAGCATGGCGCGCTTGCCGGACATTGCGCCCTGGCCATAGCGTTCGCCCCAGCGCTGGTCCGAATGTTCCCCCACGCCGTACGCAAAGCCATAGGCATAGACCCGGTCGATCCACCCTTTGAGGATGGCCGGCATGGAAAACCACCACAGCGGAAATTGCAGGATCACGGCATCGGCCCAGCGCAGCTTGTCCTGCTCGGCGGCGATGTCGGCGCTTTGCACGCCATGGGCAAACGCGTGTTTCGAATCGAGCGACGGGTGGAAATGCGGGCCGACCGGCGCGGCCATGCTGTCGGCGGCATCGATCGGGGCTTTCCAGTCCATCGCATATAAATCCGACACTTGCACGGCATGGCCTTGCGCCTGCAAGCGCTGGACGGCAAAGTCCTTGAGGGCGCCGTTCAGCGACTTGGGTTCCGGGTGGGCGTAGACGATCAGGATCTTCATGTGTGGCTCGCAAGGTAAGTGGAGCCGTCAGGATAGGCAATGCTGCGGTATAGTTGAAATGAATAGTTGAAATTGTAGGTATATTGAAAGTTAATTGCTGATGAATGACTTGCGCCGGCTGGACCTGAATTTGCTCGTCACGCTCGATGTCTTGCTGGCCGAGCGCAACGTCACGCGCGCCGCGCAGCGGCTGCATTTTTCGCAGCCGTCGGTCAGCGTGCACCTGGCGAAATTGCGGGGCATCTTTGGCGATCCGCTGCTGTTGCCCGGTCCGCGCGGCATGCAGCCGACGGCCCGTGCGGAAGAGTTGCGGGCGCCGCTGCGCCAGGCGCTGGCAGCATTGTCGCAGGCGGTGCAGCCCAGCAAGGCGTTCGATCCCGCCACGGCCGACCATACATGGCGCGTGGCCGCTGCCGACTATGGCGAAACCGCAGTGCTGTTGCCGGCGCTGGCTGGGCTAAGGCAGGCGGCGCCGGGCACGCGGCTGGCCGTGGTGCAGCTGGAACCGGCGCGCATCGGCAAACTGGCGGAGCAGGGCGAGATCGACCTCGCGCTGCATACGGCCGAAGGCGTGCCGGACGGCCTGCACCGGCAAACCCTGTTCAGCGAACACTATGTGCTGGCGGGACGCAGCGGCCATCCGCGCTTGCGGCGTCCGCCAACGCTGGCGCAGTTTTGCAAGCTGGAACATGTGATCGTTTCGACGGCCGGCGGCGCTTTTTATGGCGTGACCGATGAGGCGCTGGCGCAGCAGGGCTTGCAGCGCAAGGTGGTGCTGTCGGTGCCGCATTTCCTGTTCGTGCGGGCCGCGCTGCTGTCGACCGATCTGGTGGCGATGTTGCCGGCGCGGCTGGTGCGGGGCGTTCCCGGCTTGCGCGTGGTTCCGCCGCCGGTGGCCGTGCGCGGCTATGACATGGTGATGGTCTGGCATGAGCGCAGCCACCGCGATCCCGCCCACCAGTGGCTGCGCGGTCACATTGCGGCCTCTGTATGAATCCACAGTGGTATCATGCCAGGTATCATGACTGAACAAACACTTTATGAAGCCATCGGCGGCGAACTCAAGTTGCGCGAGATGGTCGATCGCTTTTATGACTTGATGGAGCTGGAGCCGGAATTTGCCGTGATCCGCGCCCTGCATCCCCCCACCACCGAAGGTTCGCGCGACAAGCTGTTCTGGTTCCTGTCCGGCTGGATGGGCGGGCCCGATGCGTTTGTCGAACGCTTCGGCCACCCGCGCCTGCGGGCGCGCCACTTGCCATTCCCGATCGGCACCACGGAGCGCGACCAGTGGCTGCGCGCCATGGCGTGGGCGATGGAGGAGGTTGGCATCCAGGAAGAATTGCGGGTACGGCTGATGCAGTCGTTTTACCAGACGGCGGACTGGATGCGGAATCATCCACACTAAGCATCCACATTAATGGGCTCCATGGAATTCTGGGTATTGCTGGCGCTGGGCGGCGCGGTATTGGCGCTGCAGGTGGTCAGCCTGCTGCGCGCCCGCGCGCCGCAGCAAGACAAAGGCATGGCGGAACTGGCGGCCGGACTGGAGCGGGTCGAACGCGAAGTGCGCTTGCAATTGCAGGCGACAGCGCAGGCGACGCGCCAGGAAAACGCGCAATTGCTGGCGCAATCCCATGCCGCCACGGTCCAGCAACTGGACGTGATGCGGCGCCAGATTGAAACCTTGACGGAAACGTCCGCGCGCCGCCTGCTGGAAGTGCGCGCCACCCTGGAAGTCAAAATGCGCGAACTGCAAGCCGACAATGGCGCGCGGCTGGAGGAAATGCGCAAGACCGTGGACGAAAAACTGCATGCGACCCTCGAGCAGCGCCTGTCCGCGTCGTTTCAGCAAGTGTCGGAACGGCTGGAGCGGGTGCACCAGGGCCTGGGCGAAATGCAGCAGCTGGCGCTGGGCGTGGGCGACTTGAAACGCGTACTGACCAACGTGAAAACCCGTGGCACCTGGGGCGAAGTGCAGCTGGAAATGCTGCTGGAGCAAGTGCTGACGCCGGACCAGTATGCGAAAAACGTGGAAACCGTGGCGGGCTCGAATGCGCGCGTGGAATTCGCATTGAAATTGCCGGGCCAGCGCGATGGCGAAGTGCCCGTGTGGATGCCGATCGACGCCAAATTCCCGAAAGAGCAATACGAACGCCTGCTCGACGCGGCCGAGCGGGCCGATGCCGATGGCGTCGCCCTGGCCGGGCGCGAACTGGAACGCGCCGTGCGCACCGAAGCCAAAACCATCGCCGACAAATACCTGGCGCCGCCCGCCACCACCGACTTCGCGATCCTGTTCCTGCCGACCGAAGGGCTGTATGCGGAAGTCATGCGCCGTCCCGGCCTGGCCGATGAATTGCAGCGCGTGCACCGCATCAGCATCGCCGGCCCGTCGACCCTGATGGCGTTGCTGAACAGTTTGCAGATGGGCTTCCGTACGCTGGCGCTGGAAAAGCGCTCGTCGGAAGTGTGGCAAGTGCTGGGTGCCGTCAAGACGGAATTCGCCAAGTTCGGCGACGTGCTGGCGACCACCCGCCTGACCCTGGAAAAGGCGGCGCGCAATATCGAAACCGCCGAAGTGCGCAGCCGGCAAATGGCGCGCAAGTTGAAATCGGTCGAGGCGCTGCCGGAGGGGGCGTCGCAGCAGTTGCTGGGACAGGCGGACAGCACGGAAGACTCTGACGCGGCGTGATGCTGCATGCATTGGTGGTTTCGCTGCGCGAATCCCCCCTACGGAATAACGCCGCTGGTCTTGTGCTACGTTGCGGCCCGGCGTACTGGCTGGTCCTGTTATCCCGAAATGCGTAGGGAGGATCGCTGACGAGCCGCCATGCATGTGCCACCGTGCCGCATGCCATGGCCACCGGTATTAAATCAGGCCCTCGAACATCACCACTTCCACCAGTTCCCCCGCCGCCACATCGCCCTGCTCATGTGGCAGGATCACCATGCAATTGGCTTCCGACATCGACCGTAAAATGCCGGACCCTTGCGATCCCGTGATGCGCACTTCGCGCTCGCCGCTGGGGGCGATATAAATGATGCCGCGCTGGTATTCCGTGCGGCCCGGTTTCTTGCGCAGGGCCACTGAACTGCGGGCGCGCACCGTGAAATGGCTGGCCGTGGCGCCCATCATTTTCATCAGTCCCGGCCGCACGAAGAAATAAAACGCGACCATGGCCGCGACCGGATTGCCCGGCAAGCCAAACAGCCATGACTGCCGGCCTTCTGAGGCAATGCGGCCAAACGCCATCGGGCGTCCCGGGCGCATGTCCAGGTTCCAGAAACCCACGTCGCCCAACTCCGCCATGATGGACTTGATGTAATCGGCCGCGCCGGCCGACACGCCGCCGCTGGTGATGACGGCATCGGCGCTGCCGCACGCCGTGCGCAGCGCTTCTTCCAGTGCGGCCCGGTCATCGCGCACGGCGCCCATGTCGATCACATCGCAGCCCAGCCGCACCAGCATGCCGTACAAGGTATAACGGTTGCTGTCATAGATGCAGCCCGGTTCCAGTGCTTCGCCGATCGAGCGCAATTCATCGCCGGTGGAAAAGAATGCCACGCGCAGGCGGCGCCGCACCGGCACTTCCGCCAGGCCCAGTGACGCCAGCAGGCCGAGGTCGGCGGGGGTGACGATTTTGCCCTGGTGTAGCGCGGGTTTGCCGGCCGCCAGGTCTTCGCCTTTGAAGCGGCGGTTGGCGCCGGTCTGGATGGCGCCGGGGGCGATGGTGACGCTGTCGGCGCCGATGGCGGCCGCCAGTTCGTGCGGCAGCACGGTGTCGAGTCCGTCCGGCATGACGCCGCCCGTCATGATGCGGACGCATTCGCCCGGTGCGATGTGCACGCCGGACGGGCGGCCGGCATAGACCGTCGCGGCCACGCGCAGGGTGGTGGGGGCGCTTGGCGCCAGGTCGGCGCCACGGAAGGCATAGCCGTCCATGGCGGAGTTGTCATGTGCCGGCACGTCGATCGGGGAAATCACATCGTTGGCCAGCACGCGCTCGAGCGCCTGGCGCAGCGCGACTTTTTCCACGGCGGCCACCGGTGTGATGGCGTCGCGGATAATGCGCTGCGCTTCGCTGGCGGACAGCGATGCCTTGCGGCCAAAGCCGCTGGCGCCGGGTTCCGCCTGCTTTTCCATGTCTTTCAGGTCGGCCAGCGTATTGATATTGCGAAATGCGCCGGCGTCCTGGAACAGGACTTCGGTAACCTTGATGGCGCCATACCAGCCGTCCATGCGGCGCCCGCCGGTTTCCATGTAAGCCTCGAGCCTGGGCAGCACGGATTTTCTCATCAGCGCGAACACCGGATGCACGCGGCGGTACGCATCCCCGCTTTCATCGGCGTCCATGGTGACGGCGACGGCCAGGTCGGCATCGTCGCGCAGCAGCGCTTCGGCCAGGCGCTGGCCGAGGTCTTCGGGCAGCAGGGGGGAGTCGCACGGCGCCGTCAGCAGCCAGTCCGTGCCGCAGCGGCGCAAGCCGGTCTGCAAGCCGGCCAGCGGACCTTCGAAACCTGCCAGGTCATCTTGCCAGACCGGCGCATCGGAATTGGCGGCCACGGCAATGGAGGCATAGGCGGCGTGGTTGCGGTTGGCGTTGATGGCCAACTGCGCCACTTGCGGCGCCAGCCGCTGCAGGACGTGGGCGGCCAGCGGACCGCCACGGAATGGTTGCAGCCCCTTGTCGACGCGGCCCATCCGGGTGCCACGGCCACCGGCCAGTATCATGCCGGTCATCTTGTGCTTGAAAGTCAAACCATCCCCCTTGAATTACACGCTGGTAAGCTGCCAGTCTATCCGGCGGCGCGGGGGATGTCGATCCGGCAAAAGGATTAGCCGCCGATATAAGACATTTCCACTTTGCGCGCGGCGGCGGGCAGGGTGGTCTGGCTGGTGCGCAATTCCGAGTAGCGGTCGCCACGCCCCTGCCACAGGTGGCTGATGGCGCCGCTGATCTGCGCATCGGTGGCGCCATTGCGCAGCAGCGCGCGCAAATCATGGCCCCGGGTGGCAAACAGGCAGGTATACAGTTTGCCTTCGGTGGACAGGCGCGCGCGCGAACAATCCTTGCAGAACGCTTGCGTCACGCTGGAAATCAGGCCGATTTCCCCGCCGCCATCGAGATAGCGCCAGCGTTCGGCGGTTTCGCCGGTGTAATTGGCAGCCACCGGTTCAATCGGCATCTCGGCCCCGATACGGCGCGCCACTTCGCTTGACGCCACGACTTCATCGAGTTTCCAGCCATTCGACGCGCCGACGTCCATGTATTCAATGAAGCGCAGGATGAACGGGCTGTTCTTGAAATAGCGCGCCATCGGCAGGATTTCCTGGTCATTCATGCCGCCTTTGACGACCATGTTGACCTTGATTGGCCCCAGGCCCACTTGGTGCGCGGCAGCGAGACCGTCGAGCACGTCGCTGACGGCGAAATCCACGTCATTCATGCGCTTGAACACCGTATCATCCAGCGCGTCCAGCGACACGGTGACGCGCTGCAAACCCGCATCTTTCAGCGCCTGCGCCTTGCGGGCCAGCAGCGAGCCATTGGTGGTCAGGGTCAGGTCAAGCGGCTTGCCGTGCACGGTTTTCAGGCGCGACAACATCTCGATGAGTTTTTCTATGTTCTTGCGCAACAGCGGCTCGCCACCCGTCAGCCGCAGTTTTTCCACGCCGTGCTCGATAAAGATTTGCGCAATGCGGGTGATTTCCTCAAAGCTCAGCAGGGAGGAGTGGGGCAGGTAGCTGTAATCCTTGTCGAACACTTCCTTGGGCATGCAATACACGCAACGGAAGTTGCAGCGATCGGTGACGGAAATGCGCAAGTCGTGCAGCGGACGGTCAAGCTGGTCACGCAGGCTGCCGGTGGGGGCCTGCAACACGTCGGGCACAAAGGCAGCCTGGGCCCGCTGGTCGGTAAACACAATGATTTTCTCAGACATACAGCTACGATAGCACGACGCCAGCCACCTCGCCGGCGGCAGAGTGGATTGTCGTTGTACGCCGGCGTGCATAGTGCCGGCGAAATAAAAACGGCCGCAAGTGCGGCCTGTCATTGGTCGTGCCTGTATCTTTCAAGTCGCGTTAAAGCGTCGCAACGATGGTCAATCCTGTGATGAGCGCAGCTGCAAATACCAGGCCGAGACACACCATGGCTTTGGCGAATTTGGCGTCATCGTTGGTGATGGTTTGCATTAACTGCAACATAATAGAACTCCTGTTTTCCTAGCGAATGAGTGTAGCACACTAGGCGAACTTGAAGTGCACGGCGGGATAGAGCACACAAAGGCCCAGCGTGATCAGGATCGACAGGCCGATCACGTACCAGTTGGTGGTGCCGCTCGTCGCGGTCCGCAGCGTGCTGAACCCGACCAGGACCGTGCAGACGAATCCCATCACGATACACACGCCGACAGTCCAGCCTATGCTGGCGTGCAAGTCCGGATGTTTATCCCAGGCGGCGACGGCATCATAGGCCGTGGCTGCAAGCATCGAAATGGCGGTCCAGAACAGTTGCCCGGTATCGACCGACTTGCGCAACAGCGTCCGCCATGTGGTGGCCCCGCTTCCCGTTGCGGTATGAGTCGCCTGGTCGATGGCGATCAGTAACAGCATCAAATAGGGAAGTAATACCGGCACTGCAATGTTGATGGAAAGCCATAGCGCATTGCTGACTATGAACTGAAGCAATGAGGACAGGAGTTCGGGCATCGCGAGGCCAGGGAAGAAGAGCAAGCTGCATCCCAGTATTGATACCATCGCGCTGCCGCCGATGATGTGCTGAACGTCAAAGAGGGAGGCCGCAGCCTCCCTCTTTGGTCACCGCGCTGTTGGATCAGCGGCGGGTGTTGACTTGCACCAGCGGTTCAGTCGACTGCGGTGGCAGCGGCTTGCGTTCGCGTGGCACGCGGGCTGGCGCCGTTACCTGGGCCGCCGCTTCCTGGGCCGCGCGCAGCTTGGCCGGGTCGGTCGCCGCCAGGGTCAGGCCGGCCGCTTCCAGTACCGCGTTCAAGTCCGCTGGCGACTTTGCCGCCGGGGCTGGCGCTGCAACCGGTGCGGTTTCCGCCACTGGCGCAGCGGCAACAGGCGCTGCCTCGGCCACCGGTGCTGCCACTGCCGCGGCAGCTTGCTCAACCGCCGGCGCCGTGAAGGCGTACTCGGCTGCAGGAGCAGGTTCCGGTACGACTGGTGCGGCTTGCGCCACGGCAACTGCTTGCTCGATGATCGAAGCAGGCGCAGCGGCAGGGGCGGCTGCTTCCACCGCCGGAGCGGCTTCCGCGACCGGTGCCGCCTGGACTGCTGGCGCCACGTCGGCAGCCGGAGCGGCCACTTCAGCAACAACGGCTGGCGCTGCTTCGGCGGCAGGCGCGGCTTCCGCCATTGGCGCGGCAGCAACCGGTGCAACTTCGGCAACTTCAGCAGCCGGCGCAACAGCGGTAGCTGCGGCAGCTACTGCCACCGGCGCGGCGGCAGGGGCTTCAGCGACCGGTGCAATTTCCGCAACCGGCGCCATGGCCTCAACTTGAGCAGCAACTGGCGCAACGTCCACCGCAGCGGCTGGCGCCACTTCGGCAGGAGCAGGAGCGGCCGCCACGGCAACAACAGCGGTTTCCGTGACTGGCGCGGCAGCAGGAGCGGCTGGAGCCGATTCCGCGACAGGCGACGCGGCGGCAGCAGCCGGCGCCGATTCGGTAACCACCGGCGCCGCCACGGCGGCCGGCGCGGTTTCCGCACCTTCCGCTGGCGCCACGGTGAAGCTGATCACCGGGCTGCGTTCCGCGCCTTCCGCGCCGTCAACACCCTCGGCACCCTCTTCACGCTCGCGGCGGTTGCGGTTGCGGCCGCCACGACGGCGGCGGCGGCGCGGCTCGTCGCCGCCTTCCGCACCTTCGTCATCGCCTTCCGGACCGGCATTGGCCGCCAGTTTCTGCGGAGCTTCGACCACCGGGGCCAGGGCTGGCGCGCCCGGTGCGGCGGCCGTCAGCGCGACCGCGCCGGCGGCCAGGACTGCCGCCGCCTCGTCGGTTTTGACTTCAATCGCCTTGTCGGCACGCGGTTCACGCGGTGGGCGTTGCGGACGCTCGCCACGTTCAGCACGCTCTGGGCGCTCGGCACGCTCGGGACGTTCAGCACGTTCCGGACGTTGGCCTTGCGCTTCCGCTGGCGCGCCTTCGCGGGCTTCACGCGGTTCGCGTGGCGGACGCGGTGGACGCGGTGGACGACCTTGCGCATCGGCTGCCGGTTTCGCGCCTTCGTCACCAGCGGCGCGCACGCCGGGTTCGCGTTCTTCGCGGACTGGCTTGCCATTGCGCTCGTTGCGTTCATTGCGATTGCGGCCGCGTTGACCACGGGCATTGCGGTCCTGGCGGTCGCCCGCTGGTTTCGTCGTGACGATGGTTGGCGCCACCGGCGCCACTGGCGCAGGTGCTTCTTCCTTGCTGGAGAAGAACGAGAACAGGCGGGCAAAGAAGCCTTTTTCCGCTGGCGCAGGGGCTGGCGCGGCGACCGGCGCGACGGCCGGTTTCGCCGCTTCGGCGGCCTTGCGGTCCACCATTGGCGCCGGCTGTTCCGGCGTAATGGTTTTCACCACGGCTTCCTGGCGCGGCTTGGCTTCTTCCTTCTGGCGTTTTGCATAAGCCATGTCGGTTTCGGCGGACTCGGCCAGGGTGTAGCTGGCGGCGTGGTCTTCCAGGCGCGGATCGTCGTGCTTGATGCGTTCCAGCTTGTAGTGCGGCGTGTCCAGGTGCTTGTTCGGGATCAGGATCACGGTGATGCGGTGACGGTTCTCGATCTTCAGCACTTCGCCGCGTTTTTCGTTCAGCAGGAAGGCAGCGACATCCACCGGCACTTGCACGTGGATGGTGGCCGAGTTTTCCTTCATCGCTTCTTCCTGGATGATGCGCAGCACCTGCAGGGCGGACGATTCGGTATCGCGGATGTGGCCGGTGCCGGAGCAGCGCGGGCACGTCACGTGCGAACCTTCGGACAGCGACGGACGCAGGCGCTGGCGCGACAGTTCCATCAGGCCGAAGCGGGAAATCTTGCCCATTTGAACGCGGGCGCGGTCGTGGTGCAGCGCGTCCTTCAGGCGCTGTTCCACTTCGCGCTGGTTCTTCGACACTTCCATGTCGATGAAGTCGATCACGATCAGGCCGCCCAGGTCGCGCAGGCGCAACTGGCGCGCCACTTCTTCGGCCGCTTCCAGGTTGGTATTAAAGGCGGTGGTCTCGATGTCGGAACCGCGGGTGGCGCGGGCCGAGTTGACGTCGACCGACACCAGTGCTTCGGTATGGTCGATCACGATGGCGCCGCCCGATGGCAGCGGCACGGTACGGCTGTAGGCCGTCTCGATCTGGTGTTCGATCTGGAAACGGGAGAACAGCGGCACGTCGTCGCTGTAGCGTTTCACGCGGTGCACCATGTCCGGCATCACGTGGCTCATGAACTGGTGAGCCTGCTCGTAGATGTCGTCGGTGTCGATCAGGATTTCGCCGATGTCCGGCTGGAAGTAATCGCGGATGGCGCGAATCACCAGCGACGATTCCTGGTAAATCAGGAACGCGCCCGATGCGCCTTTCGACGCGCCTTCGATGGCACGCCACAGTTGCATCAGGTAATTCAAGTCCCACTGCAGTTCTTCGACCGTGCGGCCGATGCCTGCGGTGCGGGCAATCACGGACATGCCTTGCGGCAAGTCCAGCTTGTCCATGGTTTCGCGCAATTCCTGGCGCTCTTCGCCTTCGACGCGGCGCGATACACCGCCGCCGCGCGGGTTGTTCGGCATCAGGACCAGGTAGCGGCCGGCCAGCGAGATGAACGAGGTGAGGGCGGCGCCTTTATTGCCGCGCTCTTCCTTTTCCACCTGCACCATGATTTCCTGGCCTTCGCGCAGCGCTTCCTTGACGGACGCGTTACGCACATCGACACCTTCGCGGAAGTAGCTGCGCGCCACTTCCTTGAAGGGCAGGAAACCGTGGCGGTCTTCGCCGTAGCTGACGAAGCAGGCTTCGAGCGAGGGTTCGATCCGGGTGATGACGCCTTTGTAGATATTGGATTTACGCTGCTCGCGGCCGGCGGTTTCGATGTCGATATCGATCAGCTTCTGACCATCAACAATCGCTACCCGCAATTCCTCTTGCTGCGTAGCATTAAACAACATGCGTTTCATTTTTTATTAACTCCGCGGCCCCATAGGCCATCAAGCCGCTCCCGTGGGAACGGCGTAGTACATGGGATATACGCGGGAGTAAGGAGGCTGTGGAAAATGCCTCGACATGCGGTGCAGCAGGGGTCGTGTTGACCCTGGCCGCCGCAAAGGGCGCATGAAACCAATCGTCATGCCGAGTGCGCGCACTGCCTGCAAGCTCATCCGCGCGGCTCCGGGCAGTTGCAATCTGCGGGGAGGGGGCGGGGCCATGCAGGCGTGCGCAAATCGTCGAGCCAGCGCAACAGCGCCTGGCGAAAACGGCAGCGTTATCAGCTTCATCAAACCGGCGAGCAACGACTATGGGCTTGCTCGCCAGACTCATCCTAACTATCCAGCCAATCTAATCCCAACACCCGTGCCCTCTACCCGATGACAACAGCGGTTGCCACCCTGATATGCGCACGAGTGTGCGTATACGTTTTTTTCCACTGAATTTGCAATCAGGCGAGGCCAGTGGATACGCCCCTGTGTAAAATGTGCTTTTATTCTTACACCTGCAGCAGGGTTACCCGCAGCGAAAAGATTATATATTCAAAATGAAGGACTTAGAGAGATTTCTGGGAAGATGAATAAGAAAACGCCTGAAAATGGCCCGCAAGCTTCCCCCGCACAGGTCCTGCCGCAAGCACAATTCCTGACAATCGCCGAAGAAGAAGCCGGACAACGGATAGATAACTACCTGTTGCGGATCTGCAAAGGGGTGCCGAAAAGCCATATTTACCGCATCTTGCGGTCCGGAGAAGTGCGCGTCAATAAAGGCCGCATCGACCAGCTTTACCGCCTGAAGGAGGGGGACCTCGTGCGGGTGCCGCCGATCCGCCTGGCGGAAAAAGCGGAATCCGTCGTGCCGCCGTGTGAATTCGATATTATTTTTGAGGATGCCCAATTATTGGTGATCGACAAGCCGGCCGGCGTCGCCGTGCATGGCGGTTCCGGTGTGTCATTTGGCGTCATCGAACAGTTGCGGGCGTCCCGCCCGGACGCGAAGTTCCTGGAACTGGTACACCGCCTGGACCGCGACACCTCCGGTTTGCTGTTGCTGGCCAAGAAGCGCTCGGCGCTGACCAACTTGCATGAACAAATGCGCGACGGGCATACGGATAAGCGATACCTGACCTTGGCAGTGGGTGATTGGAAGAACGCCCGTCAGCATGTTAAATTGCCATTGCGTAAATATTCCACGCCGGATGGCGAGCGCCGCGTATCGGTTTCCGAAGATGGCTTGCCATCGCACACGGTGTTTTCGCTGCTGAAAAAGTATCAGGACTTTGCCTTGCTGGAAGCGGAACTGAAAACCGGGCGAACGCACCAGATTCGTGTTCACCTGGCATCGTCTGGCTTCCCTATTGCAGGTGATGACAAATACGGCGATTTTGCGTTGAACAAGGCGCTGCAGAAAGCCGACGCGACACGCGGCGCGCTGAAGCGGATGTTCCTGCATGCGCACCAGATTACGTTTACCCATCCGGAAACCGGCAAGGTCATGACCCTGCGGGCGCCATTGGCCGCCGAATGCGAGCGATTCTTGGTAAGCTTGGGCAAACCAGTGAATTGATATGTGGGTGCCCGGCCTAAAGCCCCGGCACCCAAGTTTCTAATAGAGGAGCCGGCGCCAATGCGCCGGGTGTCATGCCAAGAAAGCAATTTGATCTGATTGTCTTCGACTGGGACGGGACGTTGATGGACAGCACATCGACGATCGTCAAATGTATCCAGGCGTCAGCGCGCGACCTGGGCTTGCCAGTGCCAGGGGAAGATGCCGCGTCACACGTGATTGGCCTGGGCTTGTATGAAGCCATGCAAGCGGTGCTGCCGAATGTCGACCCGAAGTATTATCCGCGCATGGTGGAGCGCTATCGCTACCACTTCCTGTCAAAAGACCATGAATTGACGTTATTTGACGGTGTGGCGGAGATGTTGCAAGAGTTGTCAGCGAGCGCTTACTTCCTTGGCGTGGCAACGGGCAAGAGCCGCGTTGGCTTGAATCGCGCGCTGGCGGAAGCCGGCTTGCTGTCGATGTTCGATGCGACCCGCTGTGCCGATGAAACGTTCTCCAAACCCCATCCCGCCATGTTGCAGGAACTGACCCGCGAACTGGGGCAGGACATGAAGCGCACGGTGATGATCGGTGATACCAGTCACGATATCCTGATGGCGAACAATGCCGGCGCGGCCGGTGTTGCCGTGGAATATGGCGCCCATCCGGCCGATCAGTTGCACGCGTGCAACCCGATGTATTCCGCCAAGACCGTGCAGGAACTGCATCAGTGGCTCAGTGAGCACGCCTGATGGAGGCAGTGCAGGACATCCTGATTTGCGCGGCGGCCGACGTGGAAGAGGGCGGCCGGGGCGTGCGTTTCCCGGTGACCGCTTTTGGCGACGATGCAACGGGATTTGTCGTGCGCCATGGCGGCGTGGCCTACGCCTACCTGAACCGCTGCGCCCATGTGCCGATCGAGCTGGACTGGGTGCAGGGGGAATTTTTCGAGTCCAGCAAACTCTATATTATGTGTTCCACCCACGGCGCGATTTACGTGCCGGACAGCGGCTTTTGCGCCGGCGGCCCGTGCCGTGGCGGCCGGCTGCGTCCGATCAAGGTGGTGGAACGCGACCAGCAACTCTTTTGGCAACCGGATGAATTCATTCGTCCGGCGCGCGCCTGAATAACGAACAATGAGCGAAAACACAAGCGATAGCACGCCCGGCGCGGACCTTCCGCCCACGCCGGCTCCGACCTCCGCGCCGACCGTGGCGCCGACTTCAGCGCCAACGGCGCCGCCGCGTGAAGTGGGCGGCCTGAACTGGGAGCGGGAAGTCCTGGAAAAACTGGTGTTGTCCACCGTGCGCGAACGGCGCGCGCACCGGCGCTGGGGCATCTTTTTCAAGCTGCTGACCCTGGTGCTGATTTTCTTTGCCGTGGCCGCGTATTTTGATATTTCATGGCCCGGCGGCGATGGCGAAGCGCTGGGGCGTCACACGGCGCTGATCGAAGTGGACGGCAATATCGAGTCCGAAGGCAGTGGTTCGGCGGCTGTCGTGATTCCCGCATTGAATAAAGCGTTTGCCGACAATGGCTCGGTGGCGGTGGTGTTGCACATCAACAGCCCGGGCGGCAGCCCGGTGCAAGCCGGCATGATCGTCGACGAAATCCACCGCTTGCGCAAAGGTTATCCCAACAAGCAACTGTATGTGGTGGTCAACGAGATTTGCGCGTCCGGCGGCTATTACATTGCCGCGGCGGCCGACCAGATCTATGTCAACAAGGCCAGTGTGGTGGGGTCGATCGGCGTGTTGATGGAAGGCTTTGGCTTTACCGGCATCATGGGGAAAGCCGGCGTGGAACGCCGCTTGCTGACGGCGGGCGAACATAAAGGGTTCATGGACCCGTTCCTGCCGCTGTCCGACAAGCACCGCCAGCATGCGCAAACCATGCTCAATGAAATTCACCAGCAATTCATCGACGTGGTGCGCGCGGGGCGTGGCAAACGCCTGAAGGAAACACCGGAAACGTTCTCTGGCCTGTTCTGGACCGGCGAGCGCGCCATCAAGATGGGCCTGGCCGATGGCTTTGGCACGGTGGACACGGTGGCGCGCGATGTGATCCATGCGGAAGACATTGTGGACTACACGCAACATGAAGGCTTGCCGGAGCGGGTGCTGAAGAAATTTGGCGCAGCCATGGGCGAGGGCGCGGTGAAGGCGGCGGTTCGCAATGCGGGACGCGAAATTCGCTAGGAAAAACATATAGTAGAGTTGTTGCGCATCAGTGCGCTCGTGCACAGAACCATGTTGGCATTTATGCCTTTTCGGTCCTTGCAATCTCCCGGGGGTGGACTATATTGGTGGTGTAGTTCATTCCAAGGGAGGCCGCAAAACAACCTAACTCGTTGTCTGCACTGTCAGAAACGAACTACTTAACCGCATCGTGAATGCGGACTCGAGTGAATTTCAGTTCCTCGCATTGAGTCCCGGGATGGGACTGGAGAACGGCGGCAGCAGTGCCGCTGTTTTCATTTGTGCTTTGTGCATGCAGTTCTTCGGCTTCCGAATGGAAGCCGCCAGCGCCCAGCCAGTCCAGGAATTGTCCTTGAGTCGCCAGCCGCCATGCCGCCTGCGCTGTATCGGGATTGGCGCGCGCCTGGATGAGGATCAGCTCGCCAGTGTGCTGCGCCATGAAGTGGAATGCAGATTGGGTCATGTGCCCTCCTGATTCTTACAGCGGTTAGGTGGATTCCTACGATTAATTCAGTGTAATCCTGCGGGTAGGGTCATGGTTGATCTATATCAAATGGCCTGTGGAAGATGCATCTGGTAAAGTCTCGCGAATGAGCAAATTATCTTTAGACCGCATCCTGCAATCGCAGGGCTTTGGCACCCGCAAATATTGCCGTGCCCTTATCGAAGATGGCGAAGTCAGCATTGCTGGCGTAGTCCATGACAATTACAAGGAAACCCTGGAAACCGGCGGCCTGGTGCTGACGGTATTCGACGAAGAGTGGGTGGTCCGCGAGCACGTCTATATCGCGCTGTACAAGCCGGCGAATTATGAATGTTCGCGCAAGCCCAGCCACCACCCGGGTGTGTTGACCTTGCTGCCGGAACAATGCACGTGGCGCGATGTGCAGCCGGTTGGGCGCCTCGACCATGACACCACCGGGCTGCTGCTGATGTCCGACGATGGTCCGTTCATCCACGCGCAATCGTCGCCCAAGCGCCACGTGCCCAAGGTGTACCAGGCCACCACGGCCGAGCCGGTGACGCCGGAATTGGTGGCCCAGCTACTGTCCGGCGTGCAATTGCACGATGAGCCGGCGCCGCTGGCGGCGCTGGTGTGCGAACAGAAGGGCGAACACTTGCTGGAAATCGTGCTGGAGCAGGGTAAATACCACCAGGTCAAGCGCATGCTGGCGGCCGCCGGCAATCATTGCAGCGCACTGCACCGGTCGGCGATTGGCGGGTTGGAGCTGGCGTCGCTGGGATTGGCGGAAGGGGAATGGTGTTATTTGAATGAGGAACAGTTGGCCCTGCTGGCGCCGGCATAACAACGCAGGGCCGCAACTTCCTCCCTTACGCCGCCATGCAGCGCCGGATCGTCGGCCATCCGCCGGGAAAGCGGCAGTCCCGGCAGCGGTACCCCAGGCAGGACATGTTCCGTGGTTACGGCCGCAGGCGGCGTTTTTCCTTGCGGCCGTGCTTCAGGTAGTGCTCATATGGGTTACGGCCTTCCGCTGCGACGTCGGGGTTGGCCGCCAGGTATAGTGCGCCATCAAAATTGTCCCAGTTATGGCTGCCTTGGGCGGAGCAAGTGTCGACGAATCCTTGCGGCACCGGATTGCCCGCATAGTGATGGGCTTTCTCTTTGCCTGTCCCGATGTCGACCAGTTTGCGGAAGTCGATCTTGCCGTAGAACGGGTCCGACGCCATCGGCGTGTAGTAGGAGCAATCGTCAAAGTAATAATGGGTGACTTGCGACCAGCGGGTGCGCAACGGATTGGCCTGGCGCGAGCCGCCATGCATCAGGTTGGCGGCCCAGATCAGGGCCTGGCCTTTCTTTGCATGGAAATACTCGGGTTGCGCGCCATGCGACTCCACCAGCGCGCGCCACATTTCCTCATACAAGCCTTGCGTCGGTGATCCCTCCATCAGCGCCACACAGCGGCCGATATGTTCATTCGTATAGATGGGCCAGCGGTGGCTGCCAGGGTAATACACCAGCGGACCGTTTTCGTCGTTGATGTCTTCCATCGCCACCCAGACGCCGCACATGAAGCGTTCCGGATTGGAGCTGAAGTGAATGGAGTCGGTATGGATATGCTGTTGGGTACCTACCGGGAAGTTCAGGGTCTGGAATGGCCAGGCCGTGCGGCCGTACAGTTTGCAGAGCAGGTCAAGGATTTGCGGGTTACAGGCGATGCTCTTGACGTTGCCGTTGAATTGCCAAGCATCCTGCACGCGCAAGCTGATGCCGCGCTGATGGCCGCTTCGCCGCCAGCCTTCGAGGTCATAGTGCGGGTGCAGGTCGGCTTTGATGGCTTCGGCCTTGCTATCAAAATCCGGGTCGGGGAAGTCCAGGACAGCATAACCCTTGACCGCCAGTTCGAGGGCGATCCGGCGGGTATGGTCATCGATAGCCGGGTCGCTGAAGATTTGTTGGAAGAAAGGGGACTCGACGTGCGGGACGCCGGGCAGGAGATTCTTCATGGAAATGCGTAGTAAATCATTAATCGTTCTGCATTGTAACTGCCTTCACGAATACTGCGCGACGGCTGTTGCACTTTTTGTGCTGCAAGCCGTTATGAAGCCAGTAAACGATTTGCCAGCGCTTGGGTAAAGCGCCTCAGGTCGGGTACGGCGGTGGCTTCCCAATAGTTTGCCTTCAGCCATGGCCCGATATAGTAAATCGCATCCGATGTATTCCCATGCGCATCCAGGACGGCGCAGTCTTCCCCAATATCCAATCCCAGCCCTAAATTGTCCCTGCGGATTAAGCCGTCATTCAACAGTTGATTGACCAGCGCACTCCCTGTGCCATAGGGGTCCGCGCATGGCCCCGTGCAATTGACGACCCAGGCCGTGCGGACATTTTTCGTCTGTAATACGCCGCGTGGCTGTATGGTGGCGATCACACCGGTGTTGCTTTCGTCAAAGCCGCGCAGCCGCCCGGCGATGGTCTGGATTGTCCCTGCCTTCAATGCCGCGTCGAACTTTTCAAAGACCGCAGGAGCGAGACGATGGCGATGGGTATCCCAATATGGCTGCACGTGGCGCAGGAAGCGTTTGCGCTCTTTTTCCGTATAAGCGAGCCAGACTTCCGCTGTCACCGGGCGTAGCAGTGCCATGCCTTCGCGCCAGTCCCTGCCATCCCCTGCCAGTTGCCGGCTGTAGTTGCGAAAACCCCTAAGGTGTTCCCTTACTGTTGAGGCGTTGCCCCAGATGGCGTCTGCCCCTTGCCCTGCCGCCGGCGGGTGTCCGCCATGGCGATGATGCTGGGGCAGTAGCCCGCGCCGGGAGAGTGCCGTGATCGGGCGCTGTGGATTGCGGTTTAATAGCGTCATCGCAATGTCCACGGCAGTGAGGCCGGTGCCTAATAGAAGTACAGGATCATCTGGGTTAATACTGTCGAGCTTGCTGTTATCCCATGGGTCGCGGATGTAATGCCGGCTGCCGTAGAAAGCCGTGTCGGCAATGCGTGGATTGCTTGATGGGAAATGGCCTAATGCCAGTACCACCTTGTCCACTTGCATTGTTTCTCCACATCCCAATGTCACGATCACAGATGAACCGGCAGGTGTGATGCGGGTGACATGCTGGTACAGGCGCTCCAGTGTTGTTCCCGGGCGGGCTAGCTGTTCGGCATGTGCGAGCAACCATTCGAGGTAATCGCCATAAATGCCGCGCGATACAAAACTGCCGCTATCAATGCCGGGATCACGTTTGCGTGCGAACTCGAGGAAGTGCCCGGGGGCATCATCAAAAGCACTCATGTTGCCCGCAGGAACATTCAGCGTATGGTCTGGACTTTGTGTGCCATAGGCCATACCCCTGGCGACCCGGCCGCTGCCGTTGGCGAGAATGATGCGCAAGGATGGATGTTGATTCTGTTGCAATAGGCGGGCGGCGGTCACAGCCCCGGAGAAGCCGGCGCCCACGATCAGAATTGTTTTCATTATGCTTTATCTGAATATGTTTATTACTTTTTTGAATTATATGATGGGCAAATCGCCCCGGGTAGGCCGGCAGGCATAGTTGCCGAATCTTAGGCTTTTCAAGTACGAAAAACACTTATTCTCTGGTAATCGACTGCCCGCTATGTCATCATTCCCCGTTGCGGTTGCGATTCGTGCAATCATCTGCTCCTCAAATATATGAAATCTAGCAACACTGTGTGGCATAGCGCGACGGTCACCCGCGCCCGGCGTGAAAAGCTCAACGGGCACAAAGGCGCCATCATCTGGTTCACGGGCCTTTCAGGCTCCGGCAAGTCCACGCTGGCGCATGCCGTTGAAGAACGGTTGCACCAGGCGGCTTGCCGTACCTTCGTTCTGGACGGCGACAATGTCCGCCACGGCTTGTGCGCGGACCTGGGATTTTCCGATGAGGCGCGTACGGAAAACATCCGTCGTGTTGGCGAGGCTGCCAAACTGTTTGTGGAAGCGGGCGTGGTGGTGTTGACGGCGTTTATTTCGCCTTTTGAAGGGGATCGCGAGCGCGTGCGCAAACTCGTTGGGGAAGAAGATTTTATTGAGGTTTACTGTAAGTGCCCGCTGCAGGTATGTGAGCAGCGGGATGTAAAAGGCTTGTACAAACGGGCCCGGGCTGGCGAGATACCTCACTTCACTGGCATTTCTTCACCCTACGAGGCGCCTTTCGCGGCGGATTTGGTGGTGGATACGGGGATGCTTTCGCTGGATGAGTGTGTCGGCACCGTTTTAGCCATATTGCACGAGCGTCAAGTCGTTAATGTACCGGAGTTTGCGAATTGAAGGTCACCCAGGCGTTGCTGGACATGCTGTGCGCCATTGCGGAAGAGGCGGGGCGCACCATCTTGGATGTGTATGAGGGCGATTTCGAGGCAATCGAAAAAACCGATCAATCCCCGCTGACGGTTGCCGACACGCGGGCGGATGCGGTTATCCGGGCGCGCCTGGAAAGTGCGTTTCCCGACGTTTATATCTTGTCGGAAGAGTCGCGGTCATCCGGGCAGCCCCCTGCGGCTGACGCAGTGTTTTTCCTGGTCGATCCACTCGACGGCACCAAGGAGTTCATTAAACGCAATGGCGAGTTCACAGTCAACATTGCGCTGATTGTTGATGGCGCGCCAGTGGCCGGGGTGGTTTTCGCCCCCGCATTGTCCGCCATTTATTATGCCGGTGAGGGCTTGGGGGCGTGGCGGCGCGATAGTGAAGGGCTTTGCCAATTAAGAATGGCGCAATGGCAGCCGCCGATGGCGTTGCAAGTGATTGGGAGCCGTTCGCACGGTGCGGAGGAATTGAATGGATGGCTTCGTAAGCTGCCAGGGCCGTGCGAATTCGTTGCGGCAGGAAGCTCGCTGAAATTCTGCCGTGTTGCGGAAGGCAAGGCGCATGTGTATCCGCGTTTTGGCCTGACCAGCCAATGGGACACTGCTGCGGCGCATTGCGTTGTGAACCTTGCTGGCGGTGTCGTGGTCGCGTTGGATGGCTCGCCCTTGAGGTACGGTGTGTCGCGGCCGATTCTTAACAGCCACTTCATGGTCGGTCATGAACTAAATGTGAATTATTTCTTGCAACAATGTAGTTAATATTTACATTTCTTACTGGTATTGATAATTTCCATTAAAATAAGATCCCTTGTTGGTTGATATGGTGAGAATGACATGATTTTTGTGACCGGCGGAGCTGGCTTTATCGGCTCGAATTTCGTGCTCGACTGGCTGGCGCAATCGGACGAATCAGTTTTAAATTACGACAAACTGAC